>JBJESR010000242.1:0-37568 GCA_051882895.1 Lentihominibacter sp. | reverse complement strand
ACCTTTTCTCACCTGAGATGAAATTCAGGACATGGAGAAAACTCTGGATAGCTCTCGCCGAATCCGAAAAAGAGCTTGGTCTTCCTATCACAGATGAACAGATTGCCGAGCTCAAGGCTGCGGCAGACGATATCAATTATGAGGATGCAAAGGAACGTGAGAAGATAGTGCGTCACGATGTAATGTCCCATGTTTATGCCTACGGGCTGCAGTGTCCTAATGCCAAGGGAATCATCCATCTGGGCGCAACGTCATGCTATGTAGGTGACAACACAGACCTCATCATCATGACAGAAGCACTGAGACTTGTCAGAAAGAAACTCATCAACGTAATAGCCAATCTGGCTGACTTCGCAGAAAAATACAAGGCGATGCCTGCTCTGGGTTTCACCCATTTCCAGCCGGCTCAGCCGACAACTGTAGGCAAGAGAGCAACACTGTGGCTCCATGATCTGGTGCTCGACCTTGATGATCTTGATCATGTGCTGGACAACATGAAGCTTCTGGGTTCAAAGGGAACAACAGGAACTCAGGCAAGTTTCCTGGAGCTGTTCGACGGTGATCTGGATAAGGTGAAGCAGATCGACGGACTCATCGCAGAGAAGATGGGCTTTGACGGATGCTACCCGGTATCAGGTCAGACCTACTCGAGAAAGATTGATTCAAGAGTGCTGAACGTCCTCGCAGGAATAGCCCAGAGTGCACATAAATTCAGCAATGACATCAGACTTCTCCAGCACCTCAAGGAAATCGAGGAACCTTTTGAAAAGAACCAGATCGGTTCATCAGCTATGGCATACAAGAGAAATCCTATGCGTTCAGAGCGTATCGCAGCGCTTTCCAATTTCGTTATCGCAGGTTCTCTCAATCCGGCTATCACAGCTTCGACCCAGTGGTTCGAAAGAACGCTGGATGATTCAGCCAACAAGAGACTCAGCGTTTCAGAAAGCTTCCTGGCGATAGACGGCGTTCTGGAGCTTTATATGAACATAACCTCAGGCCTTGTTGTATATCCTAAGGTTATCGAAGCAAGACTTATGTCCGAGCTGCCTTTCATGGCTACAGAAAATATCATGATGGATGCTGTCAAGGCAGGCGGAGACAGACAGGTACTCCACGAGAAAATCAGACAGCACTCCATGGCTGCCGGAAAACGCGTCAAAGAGGAAGGCGCAGACAATGATCTGCTTGACCGCATAGCTGCAGATCCTGATTTCAATATGACAAAGGAACAGCTGCTGGCACTGATGAAGCCTGAGAACTTCACAGGCTGCGCCGAAAGCCAGACGGAAGATTTCCTCGAAAATATTGTGAAGCCGATCATCGAAGCCAACAGAGATGCCCTCGGACTTCACGGTGAAGTCACCGTATAATCAGAATCACTGCTGATACCGGATCCTGCCGGTGTCACCGCCGGAAAACCCGGCAGTAATATGTAATTAAAACTTTTAAAATAAAGGAGATTCAAATGATCAAAGCAATCGTAGGCGCCAACTGGGGCGACGAAGGAAAAGGTAAAATCACTGATATGCTTTCTCAGGAAGCTGACATTATCATCAGATTCCAGGGCGGAAGCAATGCAGGCCACACCATCAAGAACAATTACGGCAAATTCGCTCTCCACATGCTGCCGTCAGGTGTTTTCTATGATCACACCACCAGCATCCTCGGAAACGGAGTTGCCCTCAACATCCCTTACATGTTCAATGAAATCAATGACATCGTGAGCAAGGGTGTGCCGAAGCCGAAAATCCTTGTATCGGACCGTGCCCAGATTCTGATGCCTTATCATATTCTCTTTGATGAATACGAAGAAGAGCGTCTCGCAGGCAAGGCTTTCGGTTCAACAAAATCAGGCATTGCTCCTTTTTATTCAGATAAATATGCTAAAATCGGTTTCCAGGTTCAGGAGCTTTTCATGGATGAGGCGCTTCTCCGTGAAAAGGTTGAACGTGTCATCGCTCAGAAGAATGTTCTGCTCAAGCACCTTTACAACAAACCTGAGCTGGATCCTGACGATATAATGAAAACTCTGCTGGAATACAGAGATATGGTGGAGCCGTACGTATGTGACGTGGCACTTTTCCTCGATGAAGCCATCAAGGCTGGAAAGAACATCCTCCTTGAAGGTCAGCTGGGTGCACTCAAGGACACAGATCACGGCATCTATCCGATGGTGACATCATCATCGACGCTGGCTGCATACGGTGCCATCGGTGCTGGTGTTCCTCCATATGAAATCAAAGAGATCCTGACGGTTGTCAAGGCTTACTCAAGTGCTGTAGGCGGCGGTGCGTTTGTCAGTGAAATCCTCGATGAAGCTGAGGCCGAAGAGCTGAGAAAACGCGGCGGAGACGGCGGCGAATACGGTGCTACTACCGGCAGACCTAGAAGAGTAGGATGGTTCGACGCAGTAGCCACTAAATACGGATGCATGACTCAGGGAACAACCGAAGTTGCTTTCACAGTGCTGGATCCGCTGGGATACCTGGATGAAATCCCTGTATGTGTAGGTTACGAAATCGACGGCGAAGTGACAACACGCTTCCCGTCAACTGCGAAGCTTGAGAAGGCAAAACCAGTGCTGAAGAAGCTTCCGGGCTGGAAATGCGATATCACAGGCATCAGAAACTTCGAAGACCTGCCGGCCGAAGCTCAGAACTATGTCAACGAAATCGAGAAAATGATCGGCTTCCCTATCACGTACGTTTCCAACGGACCTGGCAGAGAAGACATCATAAAGAGAACACCAAAGCTCTAACTGTACTTCAGTCTCGATTAATATAATTATTTATTTACCCCGGAGGTGTATGAAAATGTACAAAGAAGCTATCAGAGCTGCCTGGGCTGAAATCAACATTACAAATCTTGACTACAACATCAAGAACATCAAAGAAAAAGTCGGTCCGGGCAAAAAAATCACAGGAATCATCAAAGCTGACGGATACGGTCACGGTGCAGTCAAGGTTGCTACTGTACTGCGCGCCAACGGCATCGAATCTTTCGGTGTGGCAACACTTTCTGAAGCTGTCAGATTGAGAGAAGCCGGCTTCCTTCTCGAAGAGATTCTGGTTCTCGGACTCACTCCCGAACCATACGTTGATGTTATCGTAGAGCACAGACTCTCACCGGTGGTATGTGATTACAAAAATGCTGAGGCTATTTCAAGGGCCGCACAGAAAGCCGGTATAGTGATTAAAGGTTATATAGCAGCCGATACAGGAATGGGCAGAATAGGCTATAATCCTGAAGATCCGGCGTCCATTGAAGATGTGAAAATGATCCAGACTCTGCCTAATTTCCAGATCAATGGTCTTTTTTCCCACTTCTCCACTGCCGATGCAGCTGATAAAACTTATTCTGCTGTTCAGGAACAGAGATATTCTGTATTTTACAAAAGGCTCACGGAGGCCGGCGTTGACATTCCTCACAGAACACTTTCAAACAGTGCTGCAGTTATGGAAATCGCATCTGCCCATTATGACATGGTACGTCCCGGAATAATCCTTTACGGATGCTATCCGTCAGACGAAGTGGACAGGAAGCAGCTTTCCATCAGACCTGCAATGTCCGTCAAAGCAAATATCGTTCAGCTCAAAAAGGTTCCGGCCGGAACTTCAGTAAGCTATGGACGCAAATATACTGCAACAAAAGACAGCCTCATTGCTACAATCCCTATCGGCTATGCCGACGGTTTCCCGAGACCATATTCTTCAAAAGGCAAGGTCATTGTAAACGGAGTTTATGCTCCTATAGCTGGCAATATCTGCATGGACCAGTGTATGATTGACGTTACCCACGTGCCTTATGTCAAGGTAGGCGATGAAGTTACGATTATGGGAAGCGACGGAATCTGTGAAATTTTGGCAGACGATATTGCCGAAGCAACGGGCACAATAAATTATGAAATAGTATGTGCTTTCGGACAGAGACTTCCGAAGGTTTATGTATACTGATTTCTGATATCAGGAACTTCTCTGAGGGAGGCTTCCTGAAAAAACAGAACATGTGCTTTCTGCATGTCCTGAAAAAATTAAAAGGGAGGGAAATTAATGAAGAAATTATCGGTATTTGTTCTGACTTTTATCATGATTTTCTCCATGGCTGCGTGCGGCAGCACCGGCAGCAGCAATACCGCCACGACAGAGCAGACACAGAATTCTGCATCTGCCGATAACTCGGCAACAGCTGCCAATGGCGAAATCACGGTAACTATCGATATCGATTATCCTGACAGCTCCAAGCTTGCTGATGTGGATGATGCCAAGGTCATCGTTCCTGACGGCAGTTCTGTTCTGGATGTACTCAACAGATATGCTGAGGACAACAACGTGGAAGTCCGCATGGACAATACCAGCAGTGCACCTTATGTGGTTTCCATCGGCGGAGTTGAAGCAACTGATACTGCCGGCTGGGTTTATGAAGTTAATGATGAAACCATCATGGAAACAGCTGATAAACACATTGTCAAGGATCGCGATGATATCGAATGGTCATTTGAAAACTGGAATGATATGGATGACTGAGCACCAAAAAAGCAGGCATCGGCAAAAGCCGGCACCTGCTTTTTTTATGCTGTTTTACATGTGCTCCTGCTGGGCAATCACAATCGCCTGCTCTGCACTCTGGAAAATGTACTCTTCACCGATCATATCCACGAGTCCGCCTTTGCGCATTTCTTCCAGAACTTTAGGCTGCACGCTGGTCAGATATACCTCCGTGCCATGGCTTTCAAGCTCTTCCACAAGCTCGATCAGCGCCTGGATACCCGAAAGGTCGATTACAGGCACACCCCTCATCGAAAGTATAAGTCCTTCTGTCACGCCTTCCTGCTCCGAAAGCTTCTTGACAAGCTTATCGACAACAGCGAAGAATATCGCTCCTGTCAGATATGCGATTCTCACTTTGCCTGAAACCTTTGGCAGATTTATGCCGATTTCTTCAAGTCTCTCTTTCTCGATATCGCTTACTGTGATATCAATATCAGTAAGCTTGAACAGGATGAGTATTATTGATGCACCCACACCGATTACTATTGCCTGCGTCAGATCCAGCACCACTGTGGCACACATGGTAACGATGAATTTAACCATTCCTGATTTGAATTTATGACTGAAAATGAATCTGATGTTTGCCCAGTCATTCATCCTCCATGCTGTCACGATAAGTATACCTGCCAGCGCCGAAAGAGGTATAGCAGACATCACAGGTGCCAGAACGAACATTGAAAGCAGCAGTATAGCCGCATGTATTATACCGGTAATTCTGGTTTCACAGCCTGCCTTGATGGCAACACTTGTTCTGGCTATTGCAGCTGTCGCAGGAACCCCGCCGAAAATCGGAATGATCATATTGCCGATGCCCTGGGCGATAAGCTCTCTGTCCGCATTGAGTTCTTCTTTTTTCATCTTGCCGGCTGATGCCCCGCACAGAAGGCTCTCTATCATACCAAGAGCTGCTATGGAAAATGCCGGAACGAAGAGATCCCAGAACTGACTCATATCAAGACTTCCGATGGCAAGCCTGTCATCGAGAAAAAGAGTCTTGGGGATTTCCCCAACCACAGCCACATCCAGCTGCATGAAATGATTCGCGATAAGTACTATTATCAGTGCCGCCAGCGATGACGGAAGCTTCTCGTTCAGTTTCCTGGGCCAGATAATCATTATCACTATCACTGCCAGTCCTATTCCCATAGCTGCAAAATTCGGATCAAATCCCTTAGTGAAATATGAAGCCACTTTCATTATCGCCAGATCTCCTTCTGACGTGACTCCGAAGAAATTATCCAGCTGCCCCAGTGCTATTATGATAGCTATTCCCGATGTGAATCCCGTAATTACAGATGATGGTATGTAGTATATGATACGACCTAGCTTCAGCACTCCCGCCAGTATCAGGATGATGCCTGCCAGAAAACAGGAAATCAGTATACCCTGCATCCCGTATTTTGCAGCCAGCGTCACAAGTATTGCTGTCATGGCTCCGGTAGGACCTGATATCTGAAATGATGCCCCCGAAAATATACTTATTATTATTCCGCCGATGATAGCAGTGACAAGACCGGCGGCTGCCGTTGCCCCCGAGCTGACACCGAAGGCCAGTGCCAGAGGAAGTGCCACTGCCGCCACAGTTATTCCCGCCATCAGATCCCTGCTGAAACGTTTACCGTTATATCCTCTGAATTCGTTTTTTATATCCCTTGCGTATTCTTTTACTAAATTCATTTTTCCTCCCGTGAAAGTCAACAGAAATAATCCCCACTGTCAATTATATATTGATATGGGGATTAATCAAGGGGTCAAAATAGTACTAGTTTGCTGAATTTCACTTTTTCACATTTCTGTCATCCCTTCAGGCAAGCTTTTTAATTTCTTTTTTTTCCTCCTCTTTCAGCTGCTGCTCCATTACTTTATAACCTTTGCCGAAGGCTTCAAGGTTTATTCCTGCTATGCTGGCTGAGAATTTTTTCTTGATTTCCTCTTCTATAGTACCGTAATGCAGCTTCGGCAGCAGCTTTGTCAGAGCACCGAGCATCACCATATTGACAACAAATGGTTTACCCATTTCTTCGGCAATTTCTGTAGCTCCTATCCTGTAATGACCCGGATCATCGGTTTCGACGAGAGTGCTGTTGACAAGCACGACAGCGTTCTTTTTCACAGTATCCTTATATTTGTCGAAGCCTGCCTGATTGAGGGCGATAAACACATCTGCCGTGTCCACTTTCATATAATCTATATCATCATCCGAAATGACCACTTCTGCCTTGCAGGCTCCGCCTCGGGCTTCCGGTCCGTAGCTCTGGGTCTGTGAAATATTGTAGTTTTCGCCAAGTCCGTATCCTTCGGCCAGAAGCACCGATGCTAAGATCACTCCCTGGCCGCCTGCTCCTGCAAATCTCACATTGATCCTCATTTTATTTCTCTCCTTCCACATTGATGGCACCGTCAGGGCACAATCTCTCACACATTCTGCATACCAGACATTCTTCTGTATTGCTTACATCCGGCATTGCCGAACCATATCTGTTTCGTTTCTTTGATCTGATGAATATTTTTTTAGGGCAAACTGTCAGGCATATATTACAGCCTTTGCAGCAAGCCTTATCTATCGTAATATCTGCCATACTTCTACCCTCTTTCTATTCCCTGCTCTCTCAGTTTTGCCTCTACTCTTTCAATATATTCCAGAGCATTTTTATCGTGTCTGAAGACTCCTACCGGGATTTTGCCCTCCACCGGCTCTCCGCCTTCTTTGTAAAGATATGTTCTTTCTTTGTACTTCTGCATGATGGCAGCCGGATCCTTCTCACCGTACACTCCTTTGCCTGCCTGGACAGGACACTGGGTCAGAACTTCTATGAAAGAAAACCCTTTGTGCTCAATGCCTTCTGCGATGGATTTTGCCAGCTGCACCGGATGTGCTGTGGTCCATCTTGCCACGTAGCTTGCACCCAGTGCCATGACAAGCCTGCATCCGTCTATCGGTTCATCAATGCTTCCGAAAGGAGATGTCTTGGTGATTGAGCCCTTTGGTGTGGACGGTGATTTCTGTCCTCCTGTCATCCCGTATATATAATTGTTGGCCATCACTACCGTCAGATCTATGTTTCTTGCTGCAGCATGCATCAGATGATTGCCGCCTATCGCCAGACAGTCCCCGTCACCTGTGAATACGAGGATTTTCTTGTCAGGTCTCGCCAGCTTCAGCCCCTCTGCGAAGGCCAGGGCTCTGCCATGCATGGTATGCATCACATCAAGCTTGTAATAACATGGGATCCAGGACGAGCATCCGATACCGCTGACACATGCTATATCATCCTTGATACCCAGATCTTCCATGGCATTTATGGCCGCCACCTGAATAATGCCGTTGCCGCATCCCGGGCAGAATAAAGTAGGCAGCGAGTCTGTCTTGATATATTTCTCATACAGCTTATTCATCTACGCCCACCTCCCTTAAAATCTCATCAAGTATTTCCTGCGGAGTATGTATGTCTCCTCCGCATTTTGACATCGGGATCACGGTCTTGTCTTTAAGTACGCGCTCAACTTCCCTGCAGTATTTACCGACATTCATTTCAGGAACGATGACTGTGTGAACATTTTTTGTGGCTTCTTTGAGAAGTTCTTCCGGGAAAGGCCACACAGTATTGATTTTCACAAGACCCACTTTAAGATGGCTGTAGTCGGTGTTTATCGTTTCCTGGACGCCCTTTCTGAAAATATCCTTGAAGATCCTCAGCTTCGGTCTGATTCTGTCATCCTCTACCTTCCTTGCCAGCTTAACCGCATTTATTGCAGGCCTTACCACCGATCCGTATGCTACTATAGCCACATCGGCATCATCCATGAAGTAAGTTCTGATATCAGCTATCACATCCACGTGGTCTCTGATTTTCCTGTTTATATTATTTATAAATTCTCCGCTTCTTGAAGGAACATGACCTATGCGCCTTCCCAGACTGTCGTGCAGCTGCCCCTCCACCAGGGTGTTTTCTCCCTGGAAAAAATCGGCCTGAGGAGAAACCACATATTTCTGTTTCACACTCTTGATATTCTTCGAACCGTCTCTGAGAACAACCTTCTCTCTCATATGACCGATAACTTCATCAGCCAGCAGAATCACCGGGGTTCTGAACTGTTCAGACAGTTCAAAGGCTCTTACCGTGAAGTCGTACATTTCCTGCACGGACGACGGGCTCAGCACGATTATCTCGTAATCTCCGTGACTGCCGTATCTTGCCTGATAAATGTCCTGCTGTGATGACATCGTAGGCTGCCCCGTTGACGGGCCTCCCCGCTGTACGTTGACTATCACGATGGGAGTTTCAGTTACTGCTGCGAAGCCTATCGCTTCCTGCATCAGTGTATATCCCGGACCTGATGTTGCCGTCATCGCTTTCTTACCGCCCCATCTGGCTCCGATGATGGCACATGCCGATCCGATCTCATCCTCCATCTGTATGAAAGCACCACCACATTTCTGCATTTCCGATGACATCATTTCTATGATTTCCGTTGATGGTGTGATCGGGTAGCCTGCGAAAAATCTGCAGCCTGCATAAAGTGCCCCTCTGGCACAGGCTTCATTTCCCTGCAGTACTTCTTCGTTTTTTACCGGCTTCTGCTGGTTCTTTTTTGGTGATTTAGCTGACTCTGAAGTTCGCTTATCCATGCTTTTCTGACCTCTCTTTTTCAGTCTTTTTTTAAGCCTGCAATTGTCTTTTTCAGCTTTATATTAACATTGTATACGATTATCTTCAACCTTACTACATTGAAATTTCAACATTTTCTGTGTTCAAAAAAGGCACTTTGTATTATTGTATACAATTTTATTCTGCTAAAATATCAATACTTTAAAGGCCTTTTCTTTTATATTATTATCTTATAAAGCGGTATTCAATGGACAATGCTTTCATATTGTGGGAGTTTTATGGTCAGTCATCCTGATCTTCTGCGAAATCTATGGACCTGATATAATCATCTATTTCTGCGAAATCTATCTTCAGATCATCATCAAATATCCCCACCGGAACGTTATCCCTTATTCCATAAACAGTAAACAGCTGGTCATCGTCTTCAAATTTATATACCAGTATTCTCTCTTTGTCATAATCAACAAGCCAGTATTCTTTAACTCCGGTTTCCTGATATTTGTTAAGCTTGACTGTCATATCCTTTTTTCTTGTCGAAGGAGAAAGAACCTCTATTGCCAGAGTCGGTGCGCCTTCTGCTCTCTTGCGCGTCAGTATGCTGTGATCGCAGATCACGTACACGTCAGGCTGGACAACTGTTCTGTTATCTGATTTACTGAGCTTGAAATCTGTCCCTGCATGCCCTGTTATGCACCTTCCTCCTCTGCTGCGGATATAATTGTACAGTCTGCCATGCAGCTCACTCGAGATAATCTGATGAATAACCGTAGCTCCTGACATATCATAAATAAATCCGTCGATCATCTCCACCCTGAAATCCTCAGGAAACTTCTCATAATCCTCTATTGAATAATTACCATTAACTGCAAAATAATCAGCTGCATTCTCTTTCACCTTGAATTCCTGCGACTCTGAATCCCTGTCACATGCTGTATAATACTTATCGCCAGTATCAGGAGATATAAGTGCCTTCTCTATTGCCTGCAGTGTTTCGTATCGCGGAGCTTTCGTAAATCCGCCGAAAACCTTCTGGACAGTTCCAACCGGAACTCCTGATTTCTCTGCTATCATGGCATACGTATACCCGAGCTCACGTTTTCTTGCTTTCATTTCTTCAATATTCATTTATCTGCTCCTTTCCCGATGATACAGGTTCTGTAAGTTTACTGTATATCCTTAAATTATTAAAATACTATCCTTATATTATCCATTTGTCAAGTTTATATCCATAAAAAAACCGATCTGTCCGGGGTTACCTCACCCCAGGCAGACCGGCTGTCTGTATCTTCATTTATTTCTTTTTATTCTCTATCCAGCGCTCCTCTGCTCTTTTTCGGGAAGCTTCGAGATGTCCGGCGACCGCATCCCGTGCCCTTTGCACATCCCGGGCGGCGATGGCTTCATATATCTGCACATGCTCCTTATATATATCCGGCAGGTTTTCTTCTTTTTTCAGAGTGTTCTTCCTGGCCGTGTGCACATAATCCTGATATGATTTAAGCACCTGAACTATAAATCTGCTGCCTGACAGATGATATATCATATTGTGAAATACTTCGTTGGCAGCAAGAAGCTTCTCATACATATTGTTTTCTGTATAAAAACTCATCAGCTCCAGGTGTTCACGCAGCGCATCTATCTTTTCCCTGTCGGCGTTTTCTATTGCCCAGGAAACGGCAAGCTTTTCCACTTCGCTCCGTACAGCATATATATCCGACATATCCTTGCAGCTGAACCCTCTGGCGAAACATCCCTTGTTGGGAACATACTCCACCAGCTGTTCCTTGGCCAGCTGCCTGAAAGCGTCCCTGACAGGTGTCCTGCTGACCTTGAGGTCAGCGGCTATTTTGTTTTCCACCAGTTTCTCGCCCATTTCGTACTCGCCGTTTATTATCCTGTCTCTCAGAACTTCGGTCACCTCTTCAGCCAGGGAGGCTTCTCCTGATAATATTTTCTGATGCACTTTTACTCTCCTTGGAACAGTACAGTGCCGGAAGCGTACATACCTCCCGGCACCGTCATTAACATTCTCTAACTACAGCAGATGGTTCTCAATAACCTGAACAGCCGGATCAAAATCCTCAATCTGCAGATAATACTCAGCTGCATCAAACAGCGCCTGCATCGGTGCCAGACCGATAAGCTCAGTCCCGATAACAGGAACACCGTATCTTGCTGCTTCATTTCTTACCAGCTCTGTCACTCTGTGGAGCGGAGTAACTGTGAAATCAGTCATGTTGATGGATACCTGTGCGATGTTTCTGTCCTCCAGCATTACTCCCATAGCCTTGACGCACTTGAGACCGCCGGATGATTCTCTGATGATTTTGCCTATCTTCGTTGCTATCTCCAGATTATCGGTTCCCAGATTTATATTGTATGCGATGAGAGGAGGTCTCGCTCCTACACACACAGCTCCACCTGTAGGATGAATTCTCTGTCCTCCGAAATCCGGAATCCAGTCAGGATCCTTGACCTTCTCAGCCATACCCTCAAACTGCCCTTTTCTCACTTTTGCCAGATTCTGTCTGTGAGGTGCAGTAGCGGATTTCTCATAAAGGAACACCGGCAGGTCCGCCTCTTCTGCAATTCTCTTTCCTACTCTCTGTGAAAGTTCGACACACTCGTCCATTGTAGCTTCCTTGATAGGAATAAACGGCATTACGTCAACGCAGCCCATTCTCGGATGTTCCCCTTCATGCCTGGTCAGGTCGATAAGCTCAACAGCTTTCTTCGCCAGCCTGACGCTGGCTTCCTCGCAGCCTTCAACACTTCCCATATAAGTGATAACAGTTCTGTTGTGGCTCGGATCCGATGAATAATTCAGCAGCGTGCAGCCAGGAGTGTTTCTTATCTGATCCACACATGCTTCAATTATTTCTGTATTTCTGCCTTCACTGATATTAGGTACACTTTCGATTATTTTCGCCATTTGTCTTTCCTCCGTTTTTGTAAAGTGCACGGCGCCGCCCGGCACCAGCTCTGCTCTATGCGTTCAGACCTGTCCTACAGGCTTCCTTCTATTTCTGCATAAAGCTTCTTCGCAATCTCTTCGCCCTTTTCCAGCATAACCTTGCCTTCTGTACTGTACTTCGCAGCAAGCTCCTCATCCTTGACTCCCGGCAGGTTGATCTTCACATTGAGCCATGCACCCTTCATGCATGTCATGAGATTGAGCACTGCCACACCGATATCGCTGGCAGCATTCGGATTCGATCTGCCAACCATCGATTCAGCAATCTCAAGGCCTGCCGCTGCCATCTCCATCACGCCGAAAGGAACCTTCGTTGCTTCCAGTGTGCCATCTGCGATAGCCTGCTTTCTTGCAGCCTTTTCTTCATCCGTTTCCTTCGGCATTTTAAAAGCTGCCGCAACCAGATTGTATGCCTCTGTATCTTTATCGATGGCTTCCGCAAATTTCGTATAAAGCTCTTCAGCTCTGGCCTTCGCTTCTATGCATACATCCTGATAATCAGCATATTTCTCTTTGCCGATGGTAAGTCCGCAGACCATTCCCATCAGCGCTGCAGCCTGCGCTCCCGCAAGGGCGCTGACACTGCCGCCGCCGGGTGCCGGTGCATCTGACAGCAATATGTCCAGATACTCATTCATTCTCAGGTCGATAAGCTTCATTTGATTAATTCTCCTTTTTTGATTATTTTGTCAGCCAGATTCGAACCGAATCTGTAGCACAGCATTTCGAAATCAGGTGCATTCCATATTACTATGTCAGCCTGTTTGCCTTCTTCGATGGTTCCCACCAGATCTCCTCTGTTTATTGCACATGCAGGATTAATTGTCACTGCAGTCAGGATTTCTTCCGGTGTCATTTTGTATCTGAGGTATCCCAGGTTTACCGCCAGCTGCAGATTCAGTGACGGACATGAGCCGGGATTGAAATCGCTGGCGATAGCTACAGGTATTCCTTTGTCTATCATGGTTCTTGCCGGTGCGTATGTCTTGCCGAGATAGAACGATGTTGCCGGAAGCAGCATTGCCGTAGTTCCTCCGGCTGCCATGGAATCCATCCCGGCTTCTCCCGCCGCTATAAGATGCTCGGCCGATACAGCCTCCAGCTCGCCCGCCAGTCTTGAACCCCCTATATCCTCAATCTCGTCGGCATGTATTTTAAGTTCAAATCCATATTCACGTGCCTTTTCCATATACTTCCTGCTCTGCTCCGCGTTAAAAACCGAATCCTCGCAGAACACATCACAGAACTCGGCAAGTCCTCTTTTTCTGACTTCCGGAATAACTTCACTGCAGAGCATTTCTATGTATTCGTCGCCTCTGCCTTCGTACTCAGGCGGTATGGCATGGGCTCCCATGAAGGTCGGTACCACATCCATCGGATGCTTTTCTCCCAGTGCCTTAATCACTTCCAGCATTTTGAGCTCGTTTTCCATGTCAAGGCCGTAGCCGCTCTTGGCTTCGCAGGTGGTGATACCCATATGAAGCATTTCATCAAGGAAACCTTCACTCTTATCATACAGTTCCTGGAAGCTTGCTTCTCTTGTTTTTCTCACTGTGTCCAGTATTCCGCCTCCGGCTCTCAGGATGTCAAGATATCCTGCTCCTGCCAGCTTCATAGGAATCTCATTCTGTCTGTAGCCTCCAAAAACCAGATGAGTATGCCCGTCAACAAAGCCTGGAGTAACCAGCTTGCCTTCAGCATCTATTTCCTGATCGAACGGTCCCTCCGGCAGTCTGCCGCCTTCTGTGATTTCTCTGATGATTCCGTTTTCGACAGCGATGGCAGCATCATTCAGCTTGAGGTTCTTCCCCTGCTTGCTGCCTTTATGACTGTAGCTGCCTGCAGGCGTCTGCAGACAGCCGATATTTTTTATTAATAATCTCATGCTTTTCCCCTTGTTTATTTCACATACTTAGATACTACATCGTCTACCAGTGCATCCTCTGCAACAAATGGAATCGTGATATGTCCTTTTCCTTCATAATTCTTATTGTATGCCACGGATGTCTCCAGAGCGTTCTCGTTTCTTGCCCAGTTTCTTCTGGCAACGCCGCCCATTACATCCCACATCATAGCTGATTTTATGATATTGTCGATTCTCTCGCTTCCGTCCAGCACAAGGCCGAAGCCGCCGTTGATGGCTTTGCCTATTCCGACACCGCCGCCGTTATGCAAAGCGCACAGGCTCATGCCTCTTGCAGCGTTTCCTGCGAAGCACTGTACTGCCATGTCGGCCATAACATTGCTGCCGTCCTTGATGTTGGCTGTTTCTCTGAACGGTGAATCTGTTCCGCTTACATCGTGATGGTCTCTTCCCAGCATAACCGGACCGATCTTTCCTTCTCTCACAAGCTCATTGAATCTGAGAGCAATCTTTGTCCTGCCCTCTGCATCCTGATACAGAATTCTTGCCTGAGTTCCCACAACCAGCTTGTTCTTCTTGGCATCACGGATCCATACCCAGTTGTCTCTGTCTTGGAACCTTCTGTTCGGGTCAATGCAGTCCATTGCCGCCTGATCTGTAGCATCAAGATCTTCAGGCTTTCCTGACAGACATACCCATCTGAAAGGTCCGTATCCATAATCAAACAGCATAGGTCCCATGATATCCTCTACGTATGAAGGCCAGATGAATCCGTCCTTTTCATCGTGACCGTTTCTGGAGATTTCTCTGACACCCGCATCGTACATAGCTTTCATGAAGGAATTGCCGTAGTCGAAGAAATATGTTCCCTGTTCAGTCAGAGTCTTTATTGCTTCATAATGTCTTCGCAGAGATTTATCTACCATCTTCCTGAACATTTCTCTGTCCTTGTGGAGCATCTCTGTTCTCTTCTGGAAAGTGAGTCCTACCGGACAGTAGCCGCCATTGTATACATTGTGACATGATGTCTGGTCAGAAAGCAGATCAATATGAAATTCCTTCTCTACTGCTGCTTCCAGCAGATCTACGATATTTCCCCAGTAGGCAATTGAAATGCTTTCCTTTGCCTCCAGCTTCTCATTCGCGATTCTGAAAACTTCATCCAGATCTGTGCAGATAATATCCACCCATCCCTGATTGTGTCTTGTTTCTATTCTTGATTTATCTACTTCTGCGAATATACCTACTGCATTTGCTATGTTAGCGGCTTTCGGCTGTGCACCGCTCATGCCTCCCAGACCTGATGACACGAAGGTATATCCTGTCAGGTCTCCCTGTTCAGGTACTCCCAGATATTTCCTTCCTGCATTGAGGATGGTATTGAAGGTTCCGTGAACGATGCCCTGAGGTCCTATGTACATCCAGCCGCCTGCTGTCATCTGCCCGTAGTTGGCAACACCCATTTCCTCTGCAACTTCCCAGTCCTCAAGATTGTCGAACATACCTACCATCAGTGAGTTTGTTATAATAACTCTCGGTGCTTCAGGCTTCGACGGGAAAAGTCCCAGCGGATGACCTGATTCAATTACCAGCGTCTGATCCCGGGTAAGCTCTTCAAGATACTTCTTGATAAGTCTGTACTGCAGCCAGTTCTGGCACGGCTGTCCTGTTTCTCCATATGTAACAAGCTCGTACGGATAAAGCGCTATTTCAAAATCCAGATTGTTGTCGATCATTACCTGAAATGCTTTACCTTCTATGCATTTTCCTTTGTATTCATCGATAGGTCTGCCGTAGATTCTGCCTTCAGGTCTGTATCTGTATGCATATACTCTGCCGTAGTTTCTGAGTTCTTCCATAAATTCAGGTGCCAGAGTTTCGTGCAGCTCCTGCGGAACATATCTGAGCGCGTTTTTGAGCGCGATCTTAGTCTGTTCCTTCGTAAGTCTGAATCCTCTGTCCGGAGCTCTTCTCACTCCTTCAACGAATTCCGGATATTCAGGAAGCTGATTATCCAGTTTGATGGTCATTGCATCTGATATTGCTTTGTTGTCCAGCATGACTTTTCCTCCTTATCTCAGCTGTCCGACAGCCTTTTCCACAACTTCAACGATTTTATTTGATTTTATCATTTCATCGAATTTCTTCAGTTCAAAGTGCATGATGACATCTTCATCTACCGGCTCAACGGATTCCCTGATGAAATCGTATACAGCCTGGGTTGCCGGTGCAAGTCCCTTTTCACCTCGGAGCCATATTGCCTGTGATGCCGCGAAAAGTTCTATGCCCAGAACCTTCTGTGCATTGTCAACTATCATTGCGGCAGTTCTTGCTGCAGTGGTTCCCATACTTACGTGATCCTCCTGATTTCCCGAAGACGGAATGGAGTCGACACATGCAGGATGTGCGTATATCTTGTTCTCGGATACCATGGATGCTGCCGCGTACTGGGCGATCATGAAGCCTGAGCATACCCCGCCGTGCTTTGTCAGAAACGGCTCAAGCCCTTCTGAAAGCTGAGGGTTGATAAGTCTCTCACTTCTTCTCTCAGATATATCGGCATATTCTGATGCTGCTGTCTTGAGAAAGTCAAAAGCCAGTGCCATAGGCTGCCCGTGGAAGTTTCCGCCTGATATTACTTCATCCTCATCAGGGAAAATCAGCGGATTGTCAGTTACTGCGTTTATCTCTCTGCTGACTGCGTCATATACATATTTAATCGCATCTCTGGATGCTCCATGTACCTGAGGAACACATCTCAGTGAATAAGGATCTTGTACCTTGTTAGGATTTGTCATATGTGCATTGTCGCTGCCTTCAAGCAAAGTTCTCAGATTCGCTGCCGAATCGATCTGTCCCTGATGTCCTCTGACTTCATGAACCTTCGGATCGTAGGCTTTCCTGATGCCGTTAAGTGCTTCTGCTGTCATTGCTGCAGCGATATCAGCTGTCTTGGCCAGATTCATCGTATCATATAATGCGTTTATGCCGATGGCTGTCATTACCTGGGTTCCGTTTATCAGTGCCAGGCCTTCCTTGGCTGCAAGCTCAACTGTAGGGATTCCTGCTTTTGCCATTGCTTCCTTTGCCGGCATTACTGTTCCCTGGTATTCTGCTTCACCTTCTCCGATCATCGTCAGCACCATGTGAGACAAAGGTGCCAGATCGCCGCTGGCACCAAGGGATCCCTTCTCGGGAATCTGAGGATGCACTCCTTTATTCAGCATTTCAAGGAGTGTATTAAGTGTGGCCGGTCTTATCCCCGAATTTCCTCTGGAAAGTGCGTTGCATCTCAGCAGCATAATGGCTCTTACCACATGCTTCGGCAATGGATTTCCCATAGCACATGTGTGACTTATAATGAGGTTTCTCTGCAGATCAGCTGTTTCATCAGCAGAAATGAAAGTATCCGAGAATTTACCGAAGCCTGTAGTCAGTCCGTAGATTATCGCACCTTCATCCAGCTTCTTATCAACATAATCTCTGGCCTTCTTCACTGCTCTCTGGGCATCTTCTGTGATCTCCACCTTTTCACCTTCTCTGCAGACTCTTATAACCTGCTCTACAGTAAGGTCTCTTCCATTGATCATAATAGCCATGGCATTTCTCCTTTACAATAAAGTGATATTCCAATTAACAGCATAAATATACATTATTTATGCATATTTATTACATGTTTCCTCGTCATGATTTGTATTTTTAATTATACAAGAAACCATTGAAATTTACCACTATTTTTTGAAAATTGCCAACACTCTGACGTGGTCACACTTTAATGGGATAACGCTTTAATTATGTATAATTATTATTAATATTCTTCTCTTTACCTTGTACCTTTATCGCTGTTCAGGGTTATAACATACAGCCTGCCGCCGCAGCTGCATCTGTACGCCTTTATTTTCTGCATAACGCATGTGTATCGCTGTCTGGGATATTCTCTGCCGCATTTCTCACATTTTATTATATACTTTATTCTGCTGGTATCTTCTGAAGTATCATGCTGGATTCCCATTTCTTCAAATGATGAGGTTCTCTTTATATTATATCCATATGCCGAGTTCATCTGTGATGCATACTTCTTCCATAATGAGCCATGTTCATAGCAGCCTTCGCAGGTGTGGAGAACTTCATGTGCAATCACACCACGTATTTTATCATCAGCACACTTCAGAATAAATTCGCTTATTTCAATTACGAACCTGTCTCCCTTTTTTCTGCAGCATCCGAATCTTTTCTTCGGTCTCGGGTTTACTTTTATCTGTTCAGAAATAGTAAAAGGCACGGGTATTTTCAGATTCCGTGCCTCCTGTATAACTTCTTTCAAAACTTCATTGAGTTTCTCTATATTCATTGATATTTCACCGTTTCAGTTCCCTGTTCCACATGGAACACCTGGTCTTTTAATAAATATTTTCTTCCGGGTGCCTGTGGAGTTTTATCCTAATTTCTTTAGTAATTCTATCAGCCTTTCCAGCTCATCCTTACTGTAATATTCTATTTCTATTTTTCCCTTCTTCCCCTTCTGATTCAGAGTAACCTTGGTGCCGAGGGCGTTTTTAAGATCCTCTTCCACTCGCCTGACATCAGCTGTCTTCTGCTTCACTCTGCTTTTTGTTCTGATTCCGTTCTTGTCCTGCTGCGCCAGTTTTTCAAGCTGCCTGACTGACAGTCCATCTCTGATAGCTGCCTCTGCCAGTTCTATCTGTCTCTTTTCATCACTGACTGCAGCTATGGCCTTCGCATGACCTGTAGTAAGGCTGCCGTCTTCAACATAGTTTCTCACTGCCTCCGGCAGACGAAGAAGCCTCAGACTGTTGGCTATATACGGACGGCTCTTGCCTACACTTTTTGACACCTCTTCCTGTGTCAGCCCGTAGGTATCTATCATCTGTCTGATTCCTTCAGCTTCTTCGATAGGATTCAGATCCTCGCGCTGCATATTTTCTATTATGGCGAGGAGCATGTTTTCTTCATCAGTGAGTTCCTTGATAATACATGGAATTTCTTTGATACCTATTTTTCTTGCTGCACGCCATCTTCTCTCTCCGGCAACTATCTCATATCCTTTTTCGGCTTTTCTAAGAACTACAGGCTGAATCAGTCCATGCTCTTCTATTGATGCCGCCAGTTCATTTAATTTCTCTTCATCAAAAGTTTTTCTCGGCTGATTTGAATTCGGTTTGATGTCATTGATGTCAATATAATCGATTCCTCCGGCAAAACTCTCCGGCTTCTTTACATCCTGCTGAGCAGCTTCTCCTTTTTCCTTACTGCTTTCACTGTTTTTTTCTGCTCTGGACTGCAGTGTTACTTCGGCATCTCCAAACAGCGCATCAAGCCCTTTACCAAGTCCTCTTGCTTTCTTGGATGCTGCCATTTACTTCTCCTCCTCATCACTAAGGAATTCTTCGGCAAATTCCATATATGCGATGGCACCGGATGATCTCGGATCATACTGAATAACCGGCATTCCATGGCTTGGGGCTTCAGCAAGTCTTACATTTCTCGGAATAACTGTTGTATATACTTTTTCCTTAAAATATTTCTTGACTTCCTCAACTACCTGCATTGACAGATTTGTTCTGCCATCAAACATGCTTAATATTACGCCCTGTATTTCAAGATCCGGATTCATATTTCTCTGAACTATATCTATCGTACTCATCAGCTGGCTCACTCCTTCAAGTGCATAGAATTCGCACTGAATAGGAATAAGTACTGAATCAACTGCAGTAAGTGAATTGATTGTCAGAATTCCCAGTGATGGCGGACAGTCAATAAATATGTAATCATATTTAGGTTTCAGTATATCTATGGCTCTCTTGAGTCTTTTTTCTCTGCCTGCAAGCTCAATAAGTTCAACCTCAGCACCGGCCAGCTGAACACTTGCCGGAATTATATCAAGATTCTCCACTCCTGTTGACAATATTGCATCTTCTGGATTATAGTTATCTTCAATCAGGATCTCATGAGTTGTTACTTCAAGTCCTTTTTTAGATATTCCTACTCCGCTCGTTGTATTTCCCTGTGGATCAATATCAAGAATAAGTATTTTTTTGCCTTTCATTGCAAGACAGGCAGCAAGGTTTATGTTTGTAGTAGTTTTGCCTACTCCGCCCTTCTGATTAAAAATAGCTATAGCTTTACCCAATTTATTGCCTCCTTTAATTTACTTACTTCTGTTATTATCATATTATATATCAATTACTGTTTTTTTACCACTTTTTTTACAAAAAACTATCAGATGTTCCACGTGGAACATCTGATAGTTTTGAAAGAAGTTATTTAGGATTATATGTTACTGACAGATAGGAATGGTTATGATCACCCTGAGATTATCACCCTGATCCTCCTGCTCAAAAGTCGCACCTTTTTCCTTTAATGCCATGTCGTTAAACGTTTTTCTTAAAGTATTCAGATACAGCTTATAGCTGATATGTCTCACTTTATTATTTTCCCTCTCCTTCTCCTCTTTATGTACCATATACTCTTCAACAAGCTTTTCTGTCTGCTTGACATTAAAATTGTTTCTGACAACTTTATTCAATATCACTTTCCTGATTGAATCATCATCAATTTTTAGTAGTGCCCTGGCATGACGTTCAGTCAGCTTGTTATCCACAAGCATTTCCTGAATATCCTCAGGAAGGCTGAGAATTCTTATTTTATTAGAAATAGTTGACTGATTTTTACCAAGCCTTGCTGACAGTTCCAACTGGCTGAAACCATATTTTTCCATCAGACATTTATAAGCTTTAGCCTCCTCTATGTAACCCAGATTCTCCCGCTGGATATTTTCCACAAGGGCAATCATTCCAGCCTCCTCTTCAGAAGCATCCCTTATTATAGCAGGTACTTTATCAAGACCTGCCATTGCAGCAGCACGAAGTCTGCGCTCTCCTGCAATCACCATGTAGTCTCCGGAAGCTTCTTTCCTGAGAATCAGAGGTTGAAGAATCCCGAACTCTTTTATCGAATCTCTAAGTTCCAGAAGCTGTTCTTCTGCAAACACACTTCTGGGCTGCTGCCTGTTTGCCTTTATCATGCTTATAGGTATCTCAGTCGTTTTTCTCATAAACATAAATCCAGTCCTCCTCCCTGAGTACATATTAACAGCATGTACATTTCTAAAAAAGAACTTTTGGCAAACAAAAAGAGCCTACATTCGTTATTTAATAGGCTCTTTTGACGGAGTTCCCGCTTTTCTCGGATATTTCGACCCGGTTGATTCAATTTTATCTATATATATAAGAGTATGCTCAAAGGGAAGTTCATCAAGATGCGGATTATCAATACGGCTGATTTTCCCGCCAAGCAATTTGATAGCATTTGAAGCATTCTTCAGTTCATCACTGCAGTCCGGACCTTTATAGGCTATGAAGCTGCCTCCCACTCTGACAAAAGGCAGACAGTATTCGGCAAGAGTGCTCATATTAGCCACTGCTCTTGAAACACAGATATCAAATGACTCTCTATATTTCCTGTTTCTTCCGAGTTCCTCTGCCCTGCCGTGAAGTGCGGTCACATTTCTTATATCATGAATCTCACACAATTCGTTAATTATTTTTATCCTTTTGTTCAGAGAATCTATAAGAACAAACTCTTTCTCAGGAAAAGCGATTGCCAGAGGTATCCCGGGAAATCCTCCTCCTGTACCGACATCAATGACAGTATGTGCATTTTCAAACTCAGGAGAAAATGCACACAGCAATGAATCTATATAATGCTTTTTTATAAATTCATCTCTGTCAGTTATAGCAGTCAGATTAATATGTTTATTCTTTTCAAGAACAGATTCCATATATCCTTCATATTTCTGACGTTTGGCATCATCATAATCTATATTGAATCTATTGCAGATGCTTTCTACATTTTTCATATCATATTTCCTTTTTTGTTCTTCTCATTTTTTCCAGATGAATAAGCAGCACGTTGATGTCAGCAGGAGATACTCCGGATATTCTTGATGCCTGACCTACGGATAGAGGCATGAACTGATTAAGCTTCTGCCTTGCCTCAATTCTCAATCCTTCAACCTCATTGTAGTCAAAATCCTGTGGAAGCTTCCTGTTTTCGAGTTTCCTGAATTTCTCGATCTGCTGAAGCTGTTTATTAATATATCCTTCATATTTTATCTGAACCTCCAGCATAGTTTTGTGATGCTGGGATAACGATGGTCTGCCCTCATCTATTACTGCAGAATCATCATAAGTTATTTCAGGTCTCTTCAGAAGTTCCATCAGAGACACCGCACTTTTAAGAGGTGCACTATCTTTCTCAATAAGGAAATCATTAGCATCTTCAGGCTTTACAATCTTGTTTTTAAGTCTTTCGGTTTCTGCTTCAACAGCCTGCTTTTTATCCAAATATCTGTCATATCTGTCTTTTTTTACTAATCCTACCTCATATCCGCGCTCCGTCAGACGCAAATCTGCGTTGTCCTGCCTCAGAACCAGCCTATATTCCGCTCTGCTGGTCATAATTCTGTAAGGTTCATTAGTACCTTTGGTCACGAGATCGTCGATGAGAACGCCAATATAAGCCTCGCTTCTGTCGAGAACAAAACTTTTTTGACCATTTATCTTGCATACCGCATTGATTCCTGCCATCAGACCCTGTGCCGCAGCCTCCTCATAACCAGAACTGCCGTTGAACTGTCCGGCACAGAAAAGGTTTTCGATATGTCTGTTCTCAAGGCTGGTTTTCAGATCAAGAGGATCTATACAGTCATACTCAATAGCATATGCAGGACGGACTATCTCAACATTTTCGAGCCCGGCGATAGTTCGGTAGAACTCCACCTGTACATCCTCCGGGAGACTTGATGACATACCTTGTATATACATTTCATCAGTGTACAGACCTTCAGGCTCAATAAAGAGCTGGTGTCTTTCTTTGTCGGCAAACCTGTTTACCTTATCTTCAATAGAAGGACAGTATCTTGGTCCCACACCTTCGATCTGCCCGCCAAAAAGTGCAGATCTGTGAAAATTATCCCTTATCACTTTGTGCGTATTCTCATTAGTATATGTAAGCCAGCATTTTATCTGATCCTTCTGAAGATCATCATTCATAAATGAAAAAGGAACTATTTTCTCGTCACCTTCCTGAGGTGTCATTTTATCATAATCAAAGCTGTGCGCCAGTGCACGTGCAGGTGTTCCTGTTTTAAATCTTCTCATCGGAAGCCCATACTCTCTCAGCTTTGCAGCAAGCTCCATTGAAGGTGCCAGACCATTAGGTCCGCTGTCATAAGCACTATCACCTATGAATATTTTTCCTGCCAGGAAAGTTCCTGTAGCAAGAATAACTGCAGAAGCTCTGTAGCATGAACCTGTTTTGAGAACCACTCCACACGCTTTTCCATCTTCGATAATGAGATCTATCACTTCTCCCTGCTTAAGATCAAGGTTTTTCTCAGCTTCAAGAGTCTTTTTCATTTCTATATGATACTGGTTTTTGTCCGCCTGAGCTCGCAGTGAATGTACGGCAGGACCTTTAGCAGTATTGAGCATCCTGCTCTGAATAAATGTTTTATCAATATTTATTCCCATTTCACCGCCAAGAGCATCTATCTCCCTGACAAGATGACCTTTGCCGGTTCCTCCTATTGAAGGATTGCAGGCCATCATAGCTACTGCTTCGAGATTTATAGAAAGCAGCAGCGTCCTCTTTCCCATTCTCACAGATGCAAGTCCGGCTTCACATCCGGCATGACCGGCTCCGACAACAATCACATCATAAGTTCCCATCAAAAATTTTTCCATTATACAAATTACCGCCTTTGGTTAAATTCATTAAACTACTTGCCAAGACAGAATCTGGCGAATACTTCATTGATAATATCATCATTCACGCTTTCACCGATAATCTCTCCAGTGAACTCATATGCGTTTCTGACATCTATTTCAATAAAATCAAGAGCTTCTCTGTTTAAAGTCATATCAAAAGCATCCTTAAGTGAATCTCTGCTTCTTGTCAGGAGATCGATATGACGCACGTTGTTTACCATAAGACTATCACTCTGAGAGATTTCACCTCCATAAACAAGCTCTTCAACAGCATTTTCTATTTCATCAATTCCTTCACCATTAATCAGAGAAGTTTCTATTATCTGAGCATACGGAAGCATATCACTGATCTGTTCAGCATTTATTTTCTGATCGAGATCTTTCTTGTTTATAAGTACAAGACATTTTCTGTCCCTCAGGAAATCGATTATTTCTTCATCCTCAGAAGAAATTTCTTCACTGCCATCCAGTATAAAAATTATAAAATCGGCATTGTTGAATGCTTCCTTTGATTTTTCAATCCCCAGCTTCTCTACCTTGTCAGTTGTTTCTCTTATACCTGCAGTATCTATAAGATATACAGGTATGTTTCTTATACTCAAAGCTTCTTCGATAGTGTCTCTGGTAGTACCTGGGATTTCCGTCACTATAGCCCTTGTCTCTCTGAGAAGTCCATTCATAAGTGACGATTTACCTACATTAGGTTTACCTGCTATAGCTACCCTTATTCCCTCTCTTATCATACGTCCTGAAGAGGCTGTAGATAGCAGTTTTTCAATCATATCGCCTATTTGCTTTATATTTATTTCTAATTTATCATATGTTATTTCTTCTATATCCTCATCAGGATAATCTATATTTACTGTTATATCCACCAGAAGATCAAGGAGCTTCTGACGTATATCGCGTATATGCGATGAAAGTCCGCCCTCAAGCTGAGAGAGAGCAACATCAAAACTTTTGTCCGTTTTAGCCTTTACAACATCTATAACCGCTTCTGCCTGCGAAAGATCTATTCTGCCGTTAAGAAAAGCACGTTTGGTAAATTCACCTGGCTCCGCCAGCCGTGCACCTTTTCTCAATACAAGCGCCAGGGTTTTTCTCAAAGATACCGTGCTTCCATGACAGTTGATTTCCACCACATCTTCAGCAGTATAAGTTGCAGGAGCTTTCATATAAACAGCAAGAACTTCATCAATTACCTGATCATTGTCTCTGTCAACAATTCTACCGTAAGTCATCCTTCTGTTCACTATTTCATCGATGCCATGAAATTCAAAAACATCTTTAAGTATCTCGAGAGATTTTTCTCCGCTTATTCTTATTATTCCTATACCACCTTCACCATAGGCAGTTGCTACAGCAGCAATAGTGTCGTCCATTTAGTAATTTCTCCCCTAATGTGAATAAAGCAATGCCCGATAAACTTCAGGCATTGCTTTGATTAAAATCCGAATTATTTTTTCAGCTCGATCACAACTCTTCTGTAAGGTTCTTCACCTTCACTTCTGGTTGTTATATGAGGGTTCTGCTGCAAAGTGGCATGAATAACTTTTCTCTCATATGGATTCATAGGTTCAAGCCTTACATGCTTCTTAGTTTTGATAACTTTTGCAGCAAGTCTGTTAGCCAGCTGTTCAAGGGTCTTCTGTCTCTTTGCCCTGTAATTCTCAGCATCAACAACAACTTTGATATATTTTTCGCTATCCTTGTTGACTACCAGGCTGGTAAGATACTGAATAGCATCAAGGGTCTGTCCCCTCTTTCCGATAACAGTACCGGAATCCTTGCCATCCATTTCAACATATACGATACCATCTCCTGCCTTAGCCTTGAGATTGAGTGAAAGACCCATTTTTTCAGTGATCTCCTTAAGGAAAGTAATAGCTTCATGCTCTTCTATATCCGTAAGTTCATCTTTATTGACCACTTCAATATTAATATTTGATTCAGTAGCAGCTTTATCTTCTTTTACTTTCCTGTCTTTTCTATCTTTCTTGTCCCTGGATTTTTTCTTATCATTTTTTCGTTCTTTAGCCTGAGGTTTGACAGCAGCTGTCTTCTGCGGTTCAGGTTTTACAACCTCAACTGTTTCCTCTTCTTTTATTTCAGGTTTTTTCTTTTCAACTCTGACTTTTGCCAGTTTTGAACCTATTCCAAAAAAACCTTTCGAAGGTTCTTCTAATACAATGACCTCCACTTCATCCCGGGATACCTTTAAATCAATGAGAGCAAGCTTGACTGCCTCCTCTACATCAACACCCCATTTTTCTGAATAGTCCATTATTTTTTACCCTTCTTCTTATTTCCGCCTTTATCGTTCCTTAATTTCTTTCTCAGAGTTGCCATATGAATGTTAAAGAAAATCTGAATAATCTGGCTCACAGCCCAGTAAAGAGCAAGGCCTGAAGGGAACGATCTTGCCATCCAGAGAATCATGATAGGGAAGATGAACTGCATCATCTTCATCATTCCGCCCATCTGGTTGTTAGCATTATCCTTGCCGCTGAGCAGCTGGTTCATAGTGAATGAAATAAAGGTTGCAACACCAGCGATGATAGGAAGTATCCACGGATCCGGCTGACTTAAGTCCTTGATCCACAGAAATGATTCATGGAAAGCGAAAATCATATCACCAGTTATATATTTCATAGGGTTTCTCAGCAATGCGAAAAGACCCATGATGATAGGCATCTGAATCAGCATAGGAAGACATCCGCCCATAGGGTTGAATTTTTCTTCCTTGTATAATTCAGCCATCTTGATATTCAAGGTTTCCTTATCATTGGCATACTTTCTCTGCAAAGCCTGCATTTTAGGCTGAACCTCTGCCATTTTAACAGTAGATTTCGTCTGCTTTATGTACAGAGGATACAGGCAGAGCTTTACAACAACAGTAAAAATTATAATAGCAATACCATAATGACCGACAACACCATAAAGAAGGCGCATCAGCCATCCCATAGGTTTTGCTATTATTCCCAGTATTGTGTACATTAATTAATTTCCTCCTATTTTAAAGGATCGTATCCACCCGGGTTAAAGGGATGGCATCTGAGCAATCTCCTGATTCCGAGATAGCTTCCTTTAAAAAAACCGTATTTTTCCAATGCCTGAATAAAATAAGTCGAGCAGGTAGGATAAAATCTACATGTCGGAGGAAAAAGAGGAGATATGAATTTCTGATAAAATCTGATAATCATAATCAGTATATGCTTCATCTGGCATCA
Organism: Lentihominibacter sp.; assembly: GCA_051882895.1. GTDB lineage: Bacteria > Bacillota > Clostridia > Peptostreptococcales > Anaerovoracaceae > Lentihominibacter. The sequence goes on along the minus strand of JBJESR010000242.1, from coordinate 10,549 downwards.
CCTCTTGCTCCGTTATATAGTTTCGCCTTTCTAACAGCATTATCCATAGATTTCCGGACATCACAAAATTTCCTGCCTACTATCGTATTCCTCGCTATAAAAATCAAATCATATCCTGTTCTTATATCATCGCGGATAAAACGATAGCTTTCCTTCATAAGACGTCTGGCACGGTTTCTGACAACGCTGTTTCCCACTTTTTTGCTTGCTAAAAACGCTGTTCTGTTGTATGAAAGATTGTTTTTCCTGTAAAAAAGGACTATATATCTTTCACCGATGGATCTGCCCTTTCTGTAAATAGCGGCAAAATCATCTTTGTTTCTCAGTATATCCTTTTTTAGCATAAAATTACCAGTTTATACAGCATAACAAAAAGACCACGCTTGCGGTCTCTATGCTGATAAAACTTTTCTTCCTCTTTGTCTTCTTCTCTTTAAAACATTTCTACCGTTCTTAGTACTCATTCTTTTTCTGAAGCCATGTACTTTTTTTCTCTGTCTCTTTTTTGGCTGATATGTCATTTTCATAACGACTCGTCTCCTCCTTTTTTTCTAAACTTAAAAGCATAAATCTGAATTTCAATTCATGCATACATGCTTGTCTATTATACCCCTCAAAAACGGCTATGTCAATTGATTTTATTACCATAAATGGCAAAACCAGCTTGGACAGAAACTGAGTTATCAACATATTGTTATACCTGTGTAAATTGTGCACAATTTTATCCACAGGTAGTGGATAACTATCTCAAATTTAATTTTTTCAACAAAAATTTATTATCTATTGCCTGTGGATAACTTTTTTTGATATGATATATCCATCATAAAATGAGAGGAGAAACCATGAGAAAAAAAATCGACGAAAAAAAATGGCAGGATGTATTAGCAGAAATAAGTAAAAATATTACAGAAGTCAGCTACAGGACATGGTTTCTTCCACTTACACCTTTAGATATAGATGAAGATGCAGGAGTTTTTTATGCTGCTTCTTCAGATGACTTTCATATAAATCTGCTGAACACACGATACATTCCTATATTCGAACAATCCATAGAATCAGTCTACGGCAAAAAATACAAAGTTGTCGTGAAATTCATGACAGAAGAAGAATTAGAGGAGTTTTTCAGCAGCGAGAAAGCATCACAGAAAAAGATGCCGGTCATTGAAACCGAAAACGAAGATGAATTCAGGGAAGAATACTTCCTTAACCCAAGATACAACTTCGATAATTTTATAGTCGGAGAAAACAACAAATATGCTCACGCAGTAGCACTGGCGGTTGCCGAATCACCAGCTGCAGCCTACAATCCTTACTTTATATACGGAGGATCAGGACTTGGCAAAACACACCTGATGCATGCCATAGGGCATTACATACTTGAGAACGATCCATCAAAAAAAGTTCTGTATGTATCATCTGAAATGTTCGCATCAGAGCTCATCAAAGCTATACAGGACAAGAAAAACCACAATAATAAAATGAACGCCTTCAAAAACAAGTACAGGAATATAGATGTACTTCTCATCGACGATATACAGTTTATTGAAGGCAAGGATGCTACGCAGGTTGAATTTTTCCATACATTCAATACATTATATGAACTGGAGAAACAGATAGTCATATCAAGTGACCGCCATCCAAGCAAGCTTACAGATCTTGATGAACGACTCAGATCAAGATTCCAGTGGAACATCGTAGCTGATATCAAGCCGCCTGATTTTGAAACCAGAGTAGCTATCCTGAGAAACAAAGCAGAACTTGAAGGTGTCACCATTGATGATGACATGCTTGAAGTAATTGACCTGATAGCAGGTAAAGTGAAGTTCAATATAAGAGAGCTGGAAAGCGCCCTTACCAGAATAATCAGCTACTCAACACTCTTTAAACAGAAAATAAATGTAAAATTTGCCAGAACGAACCTTAATGATATTTTTTCTACCGGTGATTTCAACATATCATGTGAAACTATCAAGAAAGCAGTATGCAAAAAATATAATATCAAAATAGCAGACATCGAATCTTCCAAGAGAAAAAGAGAATTCGCATATCCAAGACAGATAGCGATGTATCTCTGCAGAGAAATGACCGATGAATCACTGCCTAGAATAGGGAAATCTTTCGGAGGGAGAGATCATTCGACAGTAAAACATGCCTGCGCGAAAATAGCAGATGAAATAAAAAAGGATTCTGAGTTTGCCGAAGAAATAAGATCCCTCAAAAACAATATAGAATAATTATCCCCAGTGCATGTGGACAAAAAAAACACATTATCAACATGTTTTTGTGGACAAAAAATACAGTAATTTCAAGCATTCCACAGGTTATCCACACTATCCACAGGGCCTACTACTACTACTACTAAATATATTAAATAATAATAATAATCGTTTTTTTAAATTCGGGAGGATATATATGAAATTCACTTGCAGCCAACAGAAATTATCAAAAGCTCTGAACACAGTTTCCAAAGCAGTTTCATCAAGAACAACTCTGCCGGTACTCAAAGGAATACTTATCGAAGCAGATTCTGACGGAACACTGACGATGACAGCTTCTGATCTTGATATAAGCATTCAGAAAAAAATAAACGCTGAAGTTCAGGAAACAGGTTCAGCAGTTGTTGTATCAAAATTATTCGGAGATATCATAAGAAAACTTCCTAATGAAGAAATCATGATAGAAAAAACTGAAGACAGCAGCATACTGATTAAAACAAACTCATCAGAATTCACAGTAGTAAGTCTGCCTGTGGATGAATTCCCGAATATCAAGGATAACGAGGAAATAACAAATACTCTCACCTTCGACAGTGAAATATTCAGGGAAATGGTAAAGAAGACTTCATTTGCTGCAAGCATAGATGAAGCAAAGGGTATACTTGTAGGTATACTTACTGAAATCAGCAGAGAAAAAGTATCTATGGTAGCTCTCGATGGATTCAGACTGGCACTTGCCAGTGAAAAAATGTCAAGCGATGAAGAAAACAGCTTTATCATATCTGCAAAAATAATGAATGAAATAAGCAAGATCGTTTCTGATGAAGATGAAGAAGAAGATATCAGAATATGTCTCGGACGTAAAAAAGCATCTTTCATAATAGGAAATACAGAAATCGTTCTGAGACTTATGGAAGGTGAATTCATAAGATACAGAGACATTATTCCGTCTGACAGCAGCATTAAAGTCATAATAGGCAGAGATATACTGCTCGAAAGTATAGAAAGAGCTTCGCTCCTGGCTAAAGAAGGTAAAAACAATCTCATCAAAATGAGTATCAGAAATAATCTGCTTACAATAACATCAAGGTCAGAAGAAGGAAATGTCAGAGAAGAAATAGTCATGGAAAAGACAGGAGATGACCTTGAAATAGGATTCAACTCAAAATTTGTCATCGATGTTCTCAAAGTAATCGATGATGAGGAAATATCAATGAGCTTCAAAACTGGCACATCACCATGTGTAGTGAGACCGGTAGAAGGTGACAGATATGAATATCTGATTCTGCCGGTAAGAATTCCATCAATGTAACAATGATATGTATATCAGAGAAATAGAACTAAAGGATTTCAGAAATTACAGGGAACTGAAGGTATCCTTCAGCAGAAAAGTGAATATTTTCCTGGGAAACAATGCCCAGGGAAAAACCAATCTGCTGGAGGGTATCTATTTGAATGCAATGGCAAGATCATTCAAAACATCAAAAGACAGAGAAATGATACGTTTTGGTGAAGAATTCTGTAAAATCCGCACGGTTTCAGTAATTGATGATGAAGATCAGACAACAGAGATAGTAATAACAAAGGACGGCAAAAAAGGAATAAAGCTGGATGGTGTTAAAGTAAACAGGACATCAGAGCTGCTTGACAGGATATATATTATTATATTTTCACCTGAAGACCTGAAGATTGTAAAAGATGAACCGGAAAAGAGAAGAAAATTCATTGACCGTGAGCTTTGCCAGATAAAACCGGGATATTACAGTGATCTGAGCAATTACAGGAAAGCACTGAGACAGAGAAATACATACCTTAAGGAAACAGAAATAGAAACGTCAGTGCTTGATATATGGGATTATGAGCTTGCAAAATATGGAAGTAAAGTTATACTGAAGCGCAAAGAGTTTATTGATAAAATAAATATCATAAGCAACAGGATACATGAGGGAATTTCAGGTGGCAGAGAGAAGCTTGAGCTAAAATATGAGCCGAACGTTGATTTTACAGAGAATACAGAGCAGGATTATTATGAACTTCTTGTATCAGAGAGAAATGATGATATAAGAAACAGGAATACAGGAAGGGGACCGCACAAGGACGATCTCAGCATTTCAGGAAACGGTGTTGATTTCAGGAAATTCGGGTCTCAGGGTCAGCAGAGAACAGCAGCTCTCTCGCTGAAACTGTCCGAGATCAAGCTGATCGAAGAGGAAACCGGAGAAAAGCCGGTGCTTCTTCTCGACGATGTGCTGTCAGAGCTTGATAATGACAGACAGACATATCTGATAAATTCCCTTGGTGAGAATCAGATGTTCATAACAACTACAGACCTTTCGGGCAAGGTTGCCAGGGCTCTTCCTGAGGGTAAAGTGTTCAAAATATCATCAGGAAATGTGGAAATCGAAATATAGAATCATCATATCTCACTGCTCTGACAGACGGTAAGATTATATTATTTGCTTAATATCCTGTAACAATACCTGTAATATTATAAAAAATAATAAAAAGTCAATAATCAGTTTGAACGGAAATATTCAGAAGCTTAATTTCGAAAAAAGCACATCATAACTCGAAATTAAGCTTTTTGAAGTAAAAAACGGCGATTTCAGAGGATTTTACAGCGAAAAGATGATTTTAGTCCAAAAGAAGTCAGAACGTTGTAAAAATAAAAATTTTGTGATATAATGTAATATCCATGATTAAATAAAAGGAGATCAGATAATGGCTAAAGACGAAAAATTACAGCAGTATGGCGCCGAACAGATACAGGTTCTCGAAGGTCTTGAAGCTGTAAGAAAAAGACCGGGAATGTACATAGGAAGTACAGGACCAAGAGGTCTTCACCATTTAGTATATGAAGTGGTCGATAACAGTATCGACGAAGCACTTGCAGGATTCTGCAGCACTATCAGCGTGTGCATACACAAGGATAATTCAATAACAGTTGAAGATGACGGCAGAGGAATGCCTGTAGACAATCATCCTAAGCTTGGAATACCGGCTGTTGAAGTAATTCATACAGTGCTCCATGCCGGAGGTAAATTCGGAGGCGGAGGATACAAGGTTTCCGGAGGTCTTCACGGAGTAGGCGCATCGGTAGTTAATGCGCTTTCCACAAAAATGGAAGTTGAAGTCAAGAGAAACGGCAAGATTTATAAGCAGACCTATGAGAGAGGTAAGACAACAAGCCCTCTGACAGAAATAGGAAATGCACGAAAAACAGGATCAAAGAGCACTTTCTGGCCTGATCCTGATATTTTTGACGAGACTGAATATGATTACGAGACTCTGGAGAGAAGATTGCGTGAGATGGCTTTTCTCAACAAAGGCATCAAAATCACACTCAAAGATGAACGTGAAGGCAGAAAAAGAGAAGAAGAATTTCACTATGAAGGCGGTATCAGAGAGTTTGTGAAACATCTCAACACGAACAAGGAACCTCTTCATAACGATATAATATATTTCGAACTCGCAGATAAAAACAGAGAAGTTGAGGTTGCACTGCAGTATACCGACAGGTATAACGAGATGCTGCTTTCATATGCCAACAATATCAATACGACAGAAGGCGGATTCCACATGGTGGGATTCAAGACAGCACTGACAAGAACAATCAACGATTATGCCAGAAAGAACAAGCTTCTCAAAGAAAGCGACGATGCTCTTTCAGGAGAAGATGTGAGAGAAGGTCTGACAGCAATTATTTCTGTAAAGCTGACGGAGCCTCAGTTTGAAGGACAGACAAAGACTAAGCTGGGAAACAGTGATATGAGAGGATTTGTTGAGACAGCAACAGCAGAAAACGTGATGTATTTCCTCGAGGAGAATCCTGCTCAGGCAAAAATAATCATAGACAAATGTATGAGAGCGGCCAGAGCCCGAGAAGCAGCCCGAAAAGCCAGAGAACTTACAAGAAGAAAGAGCGTTCTCGACGGCGTATCCATGCCAGGCAAGCTGGCAGACTGCTCTGAGAAAGACCCTGCACTTTCAGAAATATTCCTTGTCGAAGGTGATTCCGCAGGAGGAAGTGCCAAGCAGGGACGTGACAGACTCAGACAGGCTGTACTGCCGCTTCGAGGCAAGATCCTGAATGTAGAAAAAGCAAGGCTTGATAAGATACTCAATTCAGATGAAATCAAGAACATGATAACAGCCTTCGGCTGCAATATAGGTCCTGATTTTGATGAATCAAAACTCAGATATCATAAGATAATCATCATGACAGATGCCGACGTCGATGGAGCACATATCAGGACACTTCTGCTCACGTTCTTTTACAGATACATGACTCCCCTCATCGAGAAAGGATATGTATATGCAGCTCAGCCGCCGCTTTTCCAGGTCAAGAAGGGCAAGGAAGTTTATTACACCTATTCTGACAAGGAGCAGGAAAAGCTCATGAAAGAACTGGCGGACAAGCCGGGCAAGGCGGACATCCAGAGATACAAAGGTCTTGGAGAAATGGATTTCCATCAGCTCTGGGAAACAACGATGGATTACAATAACAGAACACTTATCCAGATAACTCTGGAGGATGCTACAGCTGCAGATGAGATTTTCACTACTCTGATGGGAGATAAGGTAGCCCCTAGAAGACAGTTCATAGAGCAGAATGCAGCACTCGCAACACTGGATATATAAGGAAATAACAACAAAGGAGTTATAAATATATGCCGAATTTAATAGAAGACCAGAAAATGATCCAGCATGAGATTCATGATGAAATGAAGAACTCCTACATCGACTATGCCATGAGCGTAATCGTTGGAAGAGCACTGCCGGATGTCAGAGATGGTCTTAAACCTGTACACAGAAGAATACTTTATGGCATGAGCGGACTGGGAGTGACTCCTGATAAACCGTTCAAGAAATCGGCGCGTATCGTCGGTGAAGTAATGGGTAAATATCACCCTCACGGTGACAGCTCCATCTATGATGCGATGGTAAGACTGGCACAGGACTTCTCCACAAGATATCTGCTGGTTGACGGACATGGAAACTTCGGCTCCGTCGATGGAGACGGCGCTGCGGCAATGCGTTATACAGAAGCCAGAATGTCTCCGTTCTCACTGGAGATGATCCGTGATATTGACAAAGATACAGTTGATTTCATGCCGAACTTCGATGAGGAGGAAAAGGAACCTGTTGTACTTCCTGCACGTTTTCCTAATCTTCTCGTTAACGGCAGCAATGGTATTGCCGTAGGTATGGCCACATCAATACCTCCTCACAATCTCGGCGAGGTTATAGATGCGACTGTCAGAATGATAGATGACGAAGACTGTACCGTAGATGATCTCATAGATATTGTCAAAGGACCTGACTTTCCTACAGGTGCACAGATTCTCGGCAAAAAAGGAGCACGTGAAGCATACAGAACAGGTCAGGGCAAGGTTCTGGTAAGAGCGGTTGCCAATATCGAAGAGACCGACAGAGGACGCTCACAGATAATAGTGACGGAGATACCTTTTCAGGTTAACAAGGCCAGACTTCTGGAAAAAATCGGCGAGCTTGTCAGAGACAAGAGAATCGAAGGAATCTCTGCAATAAGAGACGAATCCAACAGAAACGGAATGCGTATCGTTATCGAGCTGAAGCGTGATGCCAATCCGAGAATAACCCTCAACAGACTTTACAAACATACACAGCTGCAGGAAAACTACAGCATGATCATGATCGCGCTGGTGGACGGACAGCCGAGACTTCTGAATCTGTATGAAATTCTCGAAGAATATCTGAAACACCAGAAGGAAGTAGTGACCAGAAGAACTCAGTTCGATCTTAAGAAAGCTGAAGCAAGAGCTCATATTCTCGAAGGATTGAGGATAGCTCTCGACAATATAGACGAGATCATCAAAATCATCAGATCAAGCTACAATGATGCCAGAGAGAAACTGATGGAACGCTTCGGACTTTCGGAGATACAGGCTCAGGCTATTCTCGACATGAGACTGGCAAGGCTGCAAGGTCTGGAAAGAGAGAAAATCGAAAACGAATATGAAGAGCTCTGTAAAAAAATCGCCTATTTCAAACAGCTCCTGTCAGATGAGAAAATGCTGATGGGAGTTATCAAGGATGAGCTTCTTGAAATCAAAGAAAAATACGGTGATGAAAGAAGAACAAAGATAAGTGCGGCAATGGATGAAATGGATGATGAGGACCTGATTGAAGAAAAACAGGTGGCAATCACCCTGACACATCTGGGATATCTCAAGAGGATACCTGCCGATACCTATAAAACTCAGAGAAGAGGAGGAAAAGGCATTACAGGTCTTACCACCAGAGAAAATGATTTTGTGACGGATCTGATAATGACCTCTACCCACGATAATCTGATGTTCTTTACAAATACAGGAAAAGCGCACAAAATCAAAGCTTATGAAATTCCTGAAGCAACAAGGACGGCCAAAGGAACTCCTGCCATCAATTTCCTGAATCTGATGCAGCGTGAGAGAATCACAACAGTTATACCGTTCAAGGATTTCAGAGATGATAAATATCTTATAGCTGTGACAAAGAACGGTATCATCAAGAAGACTGCCATTTCACAGTTTGATACCAACAGGAAAACAGGTCTGATAGCTATAAATCTCAAAGACGGAGATGAGCTGGTAGGTATCAAACAGACCAGCGGCAGCGATAATGTAATAATTATAACGAAGAACGGCAAATGCATTTCCTTCTCCGAAGATGATGTGCGTCCTATGGGAAGAATTGCAGGCGGTGTGAGAGCCATCAAGCTGGAAGACGATGATGAAGTCGTATCCATGGAGCTTGTTCAGCCGGGTGAAGAGCTGCTGGTAGTTACAGCTAAAGGCTATGGCAAGAGGACACCGGTTGAGGAGTACAAGATCCAGGCAAGAGGAGGCAAGGGACTTCTGACTTATGACAAGGCCAAGTTCAGGAAGACAGGAAGACTTGTCGGTGCAACAGTTGTAGATGATAATGATGAAATACTTCTCATAAATTCAGAAGGTACTATCATAAGAATAAGAGCAGATGAAGTTTCCAAGCTCGGCAGAGCTACCCAGGGTGTCAAGATAATGCGTACTGACGATGATTCAGACATCATCTCAATGGCCAAGGTCATAAGAGAGGAAGAGCATGCAGAGGATGCCAAACTGGCATTAGCTAAAAAAGCCAGGAAACAGAAAGAAAAAGAACAGCAGGAAGAGCAGACAGTATTAGATCTTGAACAGAAAAATAATAAATAAAATAAAAGAGGACAGAAATATGAAACGTGTTTTTTCAGGCGTACAGCCGACAGGAAATATTCACATCGGTAATTATTTAGGTGCTTTGCGCCAGTTCGTTGAGCTGCAGGACGAGAATGAATGTATATACTGTATCGTTGATATGCATTCCATCACAGTTCCTCAGGATCCTAAGGAGCTGCGAAAGCATATTCTGGACGTGGCAGCACTTTATATGGCAGTAGGAATTGATCCTAAGAAGTCGATCATATTCGTGCAGTCTGATGTCAGCGGACATGCAGAGCTTTCATGGATTCTCACCTGCAATTCATACACGGGAGAGCTTTCCAGAATGACTCAGTTCAAGGATAAGAGCAAAGGCAGAGAATCAGCACCTGCCGGACTTTTCACATATCCTATCCTGATGGCTGCCGACATTCTGCTTTATGATACTGATATAGTTCCTGTAGGCAACGATCAGAAACAGCATATCGAGCTGTGCAGAGATATCGCTATCAGAGTCAACAACACTGTAAAAAAGAACACTTTTGTTGTACCTGACGGCAGATTCATGAAATCAGGTGCCCGTATAATGGCTCTGGATGATCCGACATCAAAGATGAGCAAGAGTGCAGAAAACGAACACAGCAGAATATCACTTCTTGATGCTGACAACAAGATCAAGAAGTCGATTATGAGAGCGACAACAGACTCAGACGGCGAAATCAGATTTGATATCGAAAACAAGCCTGGAGTAAGTAATCTGATCAGCATCTACAGTGCTTTTTCCGGCAGAAGCATAGAAGATATCGTTGCTGAATATGCAGGATGCGGTTATGGTGACTTCAAGAAGGATCTTGTAGGAATCACTCAGGAAGCTCTGGCGCCGATAAAGAAGAATTTTGATGAGATAAGAGAAAGTGAAGAGCTCATCAGAGTGCTGAAGGACGGTGCAGAAAGAGCCGGCACCATCGCCGAAAAGACAATGAAGAGAGTCAAGGACAACTTCGGACTTGGGTATTAATCATTGGTAACGATTAATTGCATGATATGAAATAAATAATTTTTTCAGCCAGCTGGACGTGCTCCAGCTGGTTTTGATTAATGTCTGTCTTTAATTGCATGGGAAAATGATGTGCC
>JBJESR010000241.1:0-8163 GCA_051882895.1 Lentihominibacter sp. | reverse complement strand
AAATATGGATGGAATGGAAATGATTCAGAAAATTCGTAATAAGCATCCATTTGTAAAAATCATAATTACATCAACAGTTAATGAGATGCAGACTGTACTCGATACCGTTGAAATAGGTATTGCTAAATATATTATCAAACCTATAATACTCACTGAGCTTGAAGAGTCTCTGCTGAAATGTGCTGACGAAATACAGCAATTAAACCCCCAGACTGCATCTCTGCCTCCCGAAGAACGCAAACAGATCGAAGCCCGGATAAAAAAGGAACTTTCTTCAATAATAAAAAAAGCTGCCGGGAAAGGACCTCGGGATATAGCTGTATTTATACATGATGATTCAATTGATGCAATTATATACGATGCTTTTACAACCTATGAACATACACTGCTGCAGAAACGTGATAACTACAGCATGGTTGAACAGTGCCGCAGATCATTTTATAATATTCTGCTTAAAGAAATAAATGAAGCCGTAAGCAATATCTGGCAAAGCTCCGTTAATATGGAACCTGCAGAAGTAAATACTCATAAGCTGACAGACAAGCTCTGTTTCAAAATACAGATAAAATAAACACTCAAACTATATAGTACGCAACATATAAAAGGTGATATCAGCCAAATGGTCAGACCATAAGCATGATATCACCTTTTTTATATACTATTACAACTTATGCTTTTTTACTTATCATACCATCATGTCAAATATCAGTTAACATCCGTCCTGCTGAGTATCGCAGCCGGTGTTTTCCTGATGGTCCTGAATACCGGCAGCAGCCCGAACACGATATTGAATCCGTATATCAGCACCGCGCAAAGCACCAGAACCATTGAATCCATATAGAACATATCCGAGAACCACTGCATCTGCGAAAGCTTGTAAATTATATATGCCATAAAAGCAAATCCCGGCATACTTGCTATCGTAGTTACAGCCAGTATCTCTCCCATAAACATCTTGTATATATCACTTTTCTTGACTCCGATTGCTCTGTACACACCGACCTCTTTGACTCGTGACAGGAATGAAGCTCTGATGATCAGGAAAATCTCGATGAAGGAAATCACAAGCATTACCCCGGCCAGAATGAGGGATGATACTACAGATGACCAGATATCACCTTTGTATTTTTTCATGCTTTCGGCATAAGTATCCTTGACGTTTATCTGCGCATCCTTGAAAGCCTGCATCGCTTCAGCTTTGTCCACAGGGCATACTGTGATATTCTGGCTGTGATTTATCAGATTATACTTCACAGTATCGTTATTTACCAGCATATAATCACTGTCATATGCATCTGAATAATATCCCACAACAGTGAGCTTTTTGCCGTTGACTTTCTGCTTTATCTCCTTGCCTATTTTCATATCCTCTTCATTTTTCTCATTGACCAGGACCTCATAATCATCTTCCGGCCATTCACCCTTCTTCAGTTCTATCTCTGATTTCTTAAGCTTATAGTCTATAACATCTTCATCAGAATTATCCGTTTCGGAATAAACTGCCGAATCCGTCACTTCATACTCTTCTGAATTCCTGACATTAGCAAGAATATTAATGAACATGCTCTGATCTGCATATATACACGGACTCATCCTGTCAGCAATCCCGACTATTGTCATATCGTGCATATTAGGTATGCTTATGGTTTCATCAAGAAAATCCTCCGGTACTGAATACCCTGCAGATTTGGTCCACTGCTCTTTTATCACTTTATTGAGAAGCATTTTGTCAATCACTATTTCCCTGCTGTTTTCCGGAAGCCTTCCTGCGACTATATCTGATTCTGTAAGCTTACCGGATGCTGATAATGAGCCTTCGATATCAGCAGAGCTGTCCTTTGTCTGGTAATAATCATCAAAAACCATGGAAAGTGATATCTTTGAATCCCCAGGCATTATGTATTCAAAATCATCATCCTTCTCATAGGTCTCATAAGTATCCACATCAATCTTCTTACCCACTACAGTTATATATGATTTATCCACTTCAATAAATTCGTCATCGGTTATATTCAGTACACCATAAATATTGCTGACTGAATAAGTGATGAACATTGCTGATATAAAAAATCCTGCCAGCAGTATTTTCTTAAGAATATTATAATCAAATACAGTCCTGAATCCTTTTTTGAGTAAAGTGAACGGATTGAGGATAGACTTGTACTTTCTTTTACCTTTATGGGACAGTTTCTCCAGGTCAAAGTTTCCTTCAGCCGACTCTTCTTTTGTGATCTGCTTATAATGATCATCTATAAATTCTATTCCCGAATTGTCATCTATAACCTCAAGCCTTGTATTCTGGTTCTTCGCCTGTATGTAAATATTGCCGTTTTTTACCACAATATCAAGATTGACCTCACCATTGTTCTCATTGTAAAAATCAATATTATAGTTTGCAGTCTTAAGCCGTTTATGGTCTCTGATATCCTTGAGATATATCTTGTTCTCGATACGATAGTCCAGATCACCGGCATGATCATTGGCCATGTCAGAAACCACCTGACCGTCTTTTATTCTGATTATCCTTGATGCATAGAATTCTGCCAGCTCCTCTTCATGGGTAACAAGTATTACCAGCTTATCCTGGGAAATGGCTTTGATAATATTCATTACTTCGAGGGTATTTCTGCTGTCCAGATTTCCGGTCGGTTCATCTGCGATTACAACTGCCGGGTTTTTTACTATAGCTCTGGCTATACCTACCCGCTGTCTTTCACCACCCGAAAGCATGTCTGCATATCTGTTCCGATACCTGTACATACCGACTTTCTCAAGAACATAGTTGACTTTTTCCTCAATCTCTTTTTTATCCCTGACACCTACCATTTTCAGCGCAATTGCCACATTGTCAAACACGGTCATATTGTCGACAAGATTGTAATTCTGAAAAATATACCCTATGTTGAGGTTTCTTATGCTGTCGATTTTACCTGCTCGTCGTCCTGTGATTTTCTGGCCGTTAACATATACCCGGCCTTTATTGACCTTATCCAGTCCTCCTATCACGTTGAGCAGTGTGGTTTTACCACATCCGCTCGGTCCCAGCAGTGCCACAAGACCCTTGTTCTCCAATTCCAGAGAGGTGTTGTTGATAACATGGATTTCATTCTTTTTTCTTCTGTTGAAATATTTGTTTACTTTCTCAAGCCTGACCATGATCAATCCTCCTCTCTGAAGCTTCCCAGAGCTGTTTTCTTAAACAGACTCCTTGCAAACTTGCCTGAAATCAGCAGCGCCATTACGATCAGAACAATATACAGAACAACATAATCGAAAATATTCATATACTCAATCATGGTATCGATATAATTGACATATCTGCCATGCACCACATGCTCTTTTACTATAACAACAAGCCCCAGGAAAATAAGGTATGCTATGTTTGTCACAGTAACCAGCTCAATATCCATTATTCTCCTGATATTTCTTCTGGCAAGTCCCAGCATCCTGAGAATACTGAAATATCCCGCTCTGGATTTCAGTATCAGTCTGATGACAAAATATGCGATGAAGAACAGTGCCACTACTATTATCACTGCTATCGGAACCTGTATTATCTCTGTAATTCCATCTGCTCCGTTAATCAGCATATCCTTTAGAGGTAATGTTACATATCCCATGTTTTCAAGGGCAGCGAGAGTCTGATCCATCGTCCCGACATCGCTGACATATACACTGACCTGATAATTTCCTTTCCTGAACAACGCATCATAATCCTTCTGGCTTATAAAAATCGTTCCGTAATGGCTTTCAAAATCCTTGTAGCCGGTCAGTGATTCAAAATTCTTATCTGTATAAATATCAGCCATATCCAGTGTCACAGATTTTTTATAAAAAATGTTTCTGGCTGTGATTTTTATATCTTCCCCCTGGGCGCGGCCGTTACTGAAGTAATTGTTTACATCCTCCGGGACGCAGGCCTCTCCTTCATCCACGTTCTTATTGACAGCGATATTATAATAGCCTGTTTCTCCGCTCTGGGTCTTGCCGTTGATTGTGATGCTTATACTGCTTGCTGCATTGTATACCCCCTTGCGAAGTTCTCTGACCATATCGGATGTCATATATATATCGCCTGAATACATATATCCGTTCTCTTCAGTATCCTTATATGCCAGACCTACAATCCTGACCTTTGTCTCTCTGCCGTCATCAAAATATATTGTGTATTCCTTGTCGATAATATCAGACATCACCTGTTCTGAGAAATAATAATCGTCTTTATAACCGGTAAGTATCACTTCATTACGCGTCTGCGGCATTCTCCCCATTACCAGCTTGCCGTCAAATTCCTCAACCGTTCTCGGATAAGCCTCATACGATATTTTTTCGTCCTCTATATAAATCGATCTGTCCAGAAGAATATCGTTAGGTGCCGTGGATTTAATATTCTTTACATTGCTGATTGCCTTATAGTCAGCATCCCTGAACTGAGACCCGTCACTTTTCTTAAGAACAATTCTGTTCTCGCTGTAGTTCCAGAAATAATCATTCCAGCCCAGCTTATCCATTTCCTCTTTCTGATAATTAAACGTGGTGTATTCCGAAGTTACCGCAATCACGACAAATACAAACACCATTAAAAGCAGCAGAAATTTATGCATGATATTGAACGTATTACGGATTCCAAGTCTGACTCTGCTCATCCAGGATATATTCCCTGATACAGTCTCCGGTCTGCCGGTTTCCCTAACCTTTATTTCAACAGGGGCATCAGAAGCCGGCTTTCTGACTCCGTCATCTTCTGCAATCTTGCCGTCATGCATTTTGATTCTTCGTGTTGCATAGGGTTCAAACTGATCATAATTATGAGTAACCACGATAACCAGCTTATCATGGGATATCTCGCTGAGAAGTTCAGCTATACCCTCTGCCGATTCGCTGTCCAGATTTCCGGTAGGTTCATCTGCAACGATTATCTCAGTATCCTTGGCCAGGGCTCTGGCAATTGACACGCGCTGTTTCTGCCCTCCAGAAAGCTTTGATACTTTTGTTGATGCGAATTCTGACAATCCGACACGGTCCAGAATATCAGCTATTCTTTTTTTAATCTCAGCTTTCTTATATCCGTTAATCAGTAGAATAAGTTCAACATTCTGATAAACTGTATAGCTGTTGACCAGATTGAAATTCTGAAAAATATTGCCTATGTATTTCTTCCGATATTCCTCGAAATCCGCCGCCAGATAATGGCTTGTCTCCTCACCATTTATGTACATCTCGCCGTCTTCATATGAATCAAGTCCGGAAATCACATTGAGCAGAGTGCTCTTGCCGCTCCCTGATTCACCAGTTATAACAACGAACTCACCTGTATCCAGCGTCAGATTTACTTTGGAAATACCGCTGGCGATCATCCCTTTACTGTAATAATACTTTGAAACATTTTTAAGCTGTATCACCGCGCTGTTTCCTCCTTTTCACAACGTTCCCGTGCCTTTTGCACTTCAGTGCATATCATATATATAACAATTCAGATACACGGTTTGTGACATAATGCCGGAATAATTATTATAAAAAATCCCTATCTCTTATCAGTCTTCTGCCCCGACCTTTAATTTTCTGCTTGTATTCGTGCAACTGCCTCATTCACCGCTTCATGCTCTGAGTAATATTCCTTTACACCGTTCTTTTCGATATATGTTTCATGACCTTTACCCATGATTATCACCAGATCTCCCGGTCTGGCTTCCTTAATCCCGCGATATATAGCTTCTTTTCTGTTTTCTACTTCAATATAGTTCCTATTGTCTGAACGTAAAAGACCTGCAACTATATCTGCATTTATATCTGACATTTTTTCATTTCGAGGGTTGTCTTCTGTCAATATGCACATATCTGCCAGCTTTCCTGCTGCTTCTCCCATGCCATATCTTCTTTCACGTGATCTGTTTCCGCCTGCTCCGAAAACGCATATCAGTCTGCCGTCAGAATACTTTCTCATTGATGTCAGTATATTTTCCATGCTGGCTCTGTTATGGGCGAAATCTATAATCACATGAGCTCCGCCCGGTATGCTTATCAGTTCAGTTCTCCCCTTGACATGTATATCCATGAGGGCTTCCTTTATCTTATCCCACGATACATCCGCCTGCAAGGCTGCCGCTATTGCTGCTGCCGCATTGTGAACCGAGAATTCTCCCGGAACATTTACCGCAAGTTCATGATATCCTGTATTGCCTGGTCTCCATTCAGCCTTGAATTTCATACCCAGCATGTCCGTAGTTCTGCATATTGCTGAATCACAGATATGCAGATCTGCATCCCCTCTGTTTCCCGTAGTCACCACACGGCAGTCCGCATATTCTGCAATTTCATCACCATACTGGTCATCAATATTTATGATTCCGGTTCTGCACTGACGGAACAATCTGCTTTTGCAATCCTTGTACTCCCGGAAATCAGCATGCTCGCCAGGACCTATATGATCCTCCGACAGATTCAGATATATACCCATATCAAACATTATTCCGGCTGTACGGTCGAGCTTGATTGCCTGAGATGATACTTCCATAACTGCACACTTACATCCTGTATCCACCATTTCGGCCATTGCTTTATGAAGTTCATAGGATTCCGGCGTCGTGTTGGCAGTCTTGTATTCTCTGTTTCCTGTCACGATCCCGATAGTTCCTATCATTCCGGTTTTCCTGCCATCAGCTTCGAGAATGCGTTTTACCATATGTGCAGTCGTTGTCTTTCCTTTTGTACCTGTAATTCCGATTGTTGTAAGTTTCTGTGCCGGATATCCGAAATACGCAGCAGACATTCTGGCCATCGCCACACGGCTGGATTCCACTTTTATAACAGTGATATTCTCAGGAATTTCTTCAGCATATTCTTCTTTTTCAAGCATTACAGCTGCCGCACCCTTGTCGGTGGCGCCTCCGATGTATTTATGACCATCTGTCAGTGCTCCTGATATACATACGAAAATGTCTCCTTCTGAAACTCCTCTGAAATCATATCTGATATCCTCTATCTGAACTGATGAGTCTCCCTGCAATAACTCATATTCGAAATCTCTGCATAATTCATTCAGTTTCACTTTTTACCCCCCTGATTCTTATAAATGGTTATATTATTCTCACTCCATCTCTGAGTTCTCTCTCGAATTCCACACGGTGATGCTTCGTATAAATCCCTGGCATTCCACCTGTATGCAGCATGATTACCTTCTCACCCTGTTTTATCCTGCCTTCTCTGATCATTTCAACAATTCCCGCAAAGCATTTGCCTGTGTAGCACGGATCAAGAATTATTCCTTCATTTCTGGCCATCAGATAAATGGCATCCCGCACTTCTCTGCTGGGGTTATTGTATCCTCCCCGTGTGTACCCCAATTCTATATCAAAGGGGCTCTTACCCGCATCTATATCAAGCTTCATGTCTGTTTTTACTTTATTGAAGTATTCATGCAGATGCTCCATGTCCTTTTCATCAAAAGGCATTATGGCTATTCCTGTATACCTTAATGATGATCCCTCATTGTTGAGTCCGCAGTACAGACCCATATATGTACCGAAGCTTCCCACCGCCGAAAACAGCCTGGCATCGTCAATACCTGCATCCGATGCCTGCTGCATCAGTTCAAGAGCACATTCATAATATCCCAGCATACCTGTTTCATTGGATCCTCCGAGAGGAATATAATAAACACGCTCCCCTTCAGCCTCATATTGGGAGACGAGCTCTCTTACCAGCCTGCCAAGCTGCTCATCTTCATCACTGCCGTCACTTTTTCTGATCACAACTTCACTTCCCATTATCCTGTCCAGCAGAAGATTTGCCGACAGCTCGCCAGGATCACTGCCGATGCATGCAATCGTGCATTTCAGTCCGTATCTGGCTGCAACTGCAGCAGTAAGCCTGCCATGATTGGTCTGAACACCGCCTACTGTCAGAAGCCTGTCGGCATTCTTATCAAGTGCATCCTTCAGAAGATATTCCAGCTTCCTCAGCTTATTCCCGCCTGCACCTATTCCTGTCAGATCATCACGCTTCAGATAGAACTCCACTCCCAGCTCCTTTGAGAGCCGCGGCAGATAGTCAAGCGGTGTAGGCAGATTCAGAAACGATATTTTGTCATATCCTGCTAACATAATTACCTCCTTCTCAGATCACAATTTATCATCACTTGGGTTTTCTGAAAGTGCACGGCAT
>JBJESR010000240.1:0-8170 GCA_051882895.1 Lentihominibacter sp. | reverse complement strand
ATGATAGATGCACAGGAAGGTGTGACCGAGCAGGATAAGAAAATTGCCGGTATTGCTCATGAAGCAGGCAAGGGTATAGTGGTTGTGGTAAACAAATGGGATCTTATCGAAAAAGAAACCAATACCATGAACAATTTCAGGAAAGAAATCGCGAAGGAACTTACTTTCATGTCATACGCGCCGACGGTGTTTATTTCTGTACTGACAGGGCAGCGTGTGGATAATGTGATTGAAATGGCAAAATATGTGGCAGAGAACAGAGCAATGAGAGTTCCTACAGGTCAGCTGAACAGTCTCATCACAGATGCGACAATGATGAAACAGCCGCCGTCTGACAAGGGTAAACGACTTAAGATATATTACGCAACTCAGGTCGGTGTGAAGCCTCCGCTCTTTTCCTTCAAGATTAATTCAAGACCTCTGATGCATTTTTCATATGCAAGATACCTGGAGAATCAGATCAGAGATGCATTCGGGTTTGAAGGATGCTCCATCAAGTTCGTATTCAGAGAAAAAGGAGAGAAGGAAGATGAATAATATTCCGTTGATTTTGCTGTCGGTACTTATAGCTTATGCCATAGGAAACATATCTCCATCCATTATGCTGGCAAAAGCCAGAGGTATAGATATCAAGAAGGAAGGCAGCGGCAATGCCGGAACAACCAACGCTCTTCGTGTTATGGGCAGGAAAGCAGGAGTCATAACACTTGTAGTCGATGTTTTAAAGGGAACATGTGCGGTGCTGCTGGGAGGTCTTATCGGAGGATATATTGCCCAGATGCTGTGTGTAGTGGCGGTGTTCTGCGGACATGTGTGGCCGGCTCTCTACAGATTCAAAGGAGGCAAGGGTGTTGCAACGGCATTCGGTGCCTTGATGGGGCTTAATCCATTGCTGGGGCTTTCGGCTCTGGGTATAGTTCTGATAGGTGTTCTGATATCAAAGAGGATGTCTGTCGGTTCGATACTTGGTGCAGTCTGTTTCCCTGCGCTGGCATATTTCCTGGAACCTGACTTCATAATCCCCGGCAGCATACTGGCACTTATCATAATAGTAAAGCACAGGGCTAATATCGGCAGGCTGTTCAGAGGAGAAGAGCCTGTGATGAGCATATTCGAAAGAAAGAAAAAAGATGGATCTGACAAAGTAAGCGAAAAGTAAAGCATGACAGGAGGGTACATAAATGAATACTATAGGCGTAATAGGTGCAGGAAGCTGGGGAACTGCCTTGGCTACAGTAGTTGCAGGCAAAGGAAACAAGGTGAAGATCTGGGATATAGATGAGAAGCACCTTAAATCCATGGATGAACACAGAGAAAACGTAGATTATCTGCCGGGAGTACCTCTCAATGACAATATAGAGATAGCATATACTGCAGAGTCGGCTTTGAAGGACGCAGATTTTGTGCTGTTTTCAGCACCTGCACAGCATTTCAGAAGTGCACTCGCATCGGCAATTGACTATATTAGAGATGATGCTATGATTATTAATGTTGCCAAGGGAATTGAACAGAAAACCCTGGCAAGAATGTCGGAAATCGCAGCCGAAAAGCTTGATATGAACAGATACGTTGTGCTGTCAGGTCCGTCCCATGCAGAAGAAGTGGGCAGGAGACTTCCGACAACGGTTGCAGTTGCATCATACAATCTGAAGGCTGCTGAGGAAATACAGGATCTGTTCATGACTGACAGATTCAGAGTATATACCACAGAGGATGTAGTAGGCGTCGAGCTTGGCGGAGCATTAAAAAATATAATTGCTCTGGGAGCAGGAATATCCGACGGCATGGGATTCGGAGACAATGCCAAGGCTGCTCTTATGACCAGAGGTCTGGCGGAGATCACAAGACTTGGCATCAGACTGGGTGCAAAACCTGAAACCTTCGCAGGACTTACAGGGACAGGAGATCTGATCGTTACCTGTACAAGTATGCATTCAAGAAACAGGCGGTGCGGTATAATGATCGGAGAAGGCATGAGCCCTCAGGAAGCCACCGAAAAAGTCGGCATGGTAGTAGAAGGCATGTTCACTACGGAGGCCGCATATGAGCTGGCAAAACGGGAAGGCGTAGAGATGCCTATAACTGAAGCGATATACAATGCTACCAAGGGGCATATAGATGCGGCAAGTGCTGTGGAACTGCTTATGGGAAGAGAGAAAAAACACGAACAGGGATAATTATATGAATTCACTTGAAGGTAAGAAGTACAATATAATAACATTCGGTTGTCAGATGAACGAGCATGATTCTGAGACTATTTCAGGTATGCTCAGAGAAAAAGGATGTGTGGAAGTACCGGATAAAGAAGAGTCCGATATTACGATAATAAATACATGCAGTATCAGGGAAAACGCCGACAAGCGGTTTTTTGGAACTCTGGGTCAGCTTAAAAAGCTTAAGAAAAAGAATCCTGATTATATTGCGTGCGTATGCGGCTGTATGATGCAGCAGCAGCACATAATAGATACGATAAAAGAAAAGTATCCCTGGGTTGACATTATATTCGGAACTCATAATATTCACAGGTTTCCGGAGCTTCTGGAAAATGTATATAATGAAAAACAGAAGGTGATGGAAATTCTGGAAGACCGTGAGGAGATAGTCGAAGGACTGCCGGCGCAGAGACTGTACAGACATAAAGCCTTCGTGAATATAATGTACGGATGTAATAACTTCTGCACTTACTGCATAGTGCCATATACAAGAGGCAGGGAGAAAAGCAGGAAGCCTGATGATATCATTGATGAAGTGAAACGTCTGGTGGCTGATGAGGTTAAAGAAGTAACGCTGCTGGGTCAGAACGTTAATTCGTACAAGGGTGAGAACTCCGACGGCAGCATATGCGACTTCGCGGATCTTATCTACAGACTGAATGATGTAGACGGACTTGAGCGCATAAGATTTATGACATCTCACCCGAAGGATCTGTCGGATAAACTTATTCAGGCCTTCGTTGACTGCCGGAAGCTGTGCAATTATATACATCTGCCTGTACAGTCAGGAAGCAGCAGTGTGCTGAAAAGAATGAACAGAAAGTACACCCGGGGAAAATACCTCGAGCTTGTAAGGAAGCTCAGGGCTGCAGTTCCCGATATAACCATCAGCACTGATATTATCGTAGGTTTTCCTGGTGAGACTGAAGAGGAGTTTGAGGAAACCCTTTCTCTTGTAAAGGAAGTACACTACGATTCAGCGTTCACTTTTCTCTATTCTGTGCGCAAAGGAACTCCGGCGGCAGAATATGAGGATCAGATACCTGAGGATGTCAAGCATGAAAGGTTCAACAGGCTTGTGGATCTGATAAACGAAGGAAGTGCAGCGAAAAATGCTTTTTATGAAGGAAGAACAGAAAAGGTTCTGGTGGAGGGCATGAGCAAGAAAAATGATGATACCCTGACAGGCAGGACCGAAGGATTCAAGCTTGTGGATTTTGAGGGCGACAAAGCTATGATAGGACAGATCGTTGATGTTGAGATACTGCATGGCAGAACCTTCAGTCTGACAGGACGAATTAAATAATTGCAAAAAACAGAATAAAAACACAGCCTCCTCAATATACTGTATTGATTTACAGTTAAGGACATGGGGAGGTTTTTATTTTGGAGAACATAAATATCTATGAAAACATAGGGAAACGGACAGGTGGAGATATATACCTGGGAATCGTAGGCCCGGTCAGGGCAGGCAAGTCCACTTTTATAAAAAGATTTATGGATCTGATGGTAATCCCCAATGTGAAAAACACATATGAAAAGCAGAGGATCCTTGACGAAATGCCCCAGAGCGGAACAGGGCGGACAATAACAACAACCGAACCGAAGTTCATACCTGCGGAGGCGGCTAAGCTGGAGCTTGACAGCGGTATGGAGCTGAGAGTACGGCTTGTTGACTGTGTAGGATACCTGATTCCGGGAGCGGTCGGTCATATGGAGGATGGTGAGAGCCGTATGGTATCCACACCATGGGATGAAAACAGAATACCCTTTGAAATGGCCGCTGAGATAGGAACAGAGAAGGTTATAAAGGATCATTCGACTGTAGGGATTGTAGTTACTACCGATGGCAGTATAGGAACAATGGGGAGAGCTGACTATATTGAAGCTGAGGAGCGGGTAATCAGGCAGCTGCAGGAGCTTAACAAACCATTTGTGGTTATTCTCAATTCTACGCGGCCGGACTCGTCAGGCGCAGCAGCTGCAGCAGATGAAATTTCAGACAGATATAATGTTCCTGTGCTGAGGATAGATTGTGCCAGAGCCTCCGAAGAAGAAATGAGCGGAATTATCATGACTCTGCTGGGCAGATTCCCGGTAAGAGAGATAACTTTCAAAGTGCCCGGATATGTTGAAGGTCTCAGCGGAGACCACTGGCTCAAGGATGAACTGGCAGATATCTTAATGAACTGGGCTGACAGCCTGGACAGTATCGAGGAGCTGAAACTGAGGGCAGGCGATGCAGCTGACGGTGAGATAATCGAGTCTGCAACTCTGCGCAGAATAGATATGGGTACGGGTGAAGCAAATGTTCAGCTGGAGCTTGCAGAGAATCTGTACTACAGAATAATAACGGAGCTTATGGAAGAGCCGGTGGAAAATGACTGTGAATTTTTCAGACTGCTGAAAGAATTTGCTGTTGCCAGAAAAGCGTACGGCAAGCTGAGAACAGCGATGGAGCAGGTGGAAGCCGGAGGATACGGAATTGTGGAGCCGAAGCTGAATGAAATGGTCATCAGCGAACCGGAAGTGTTTAAAGAGGGAAGTAAATATGGTGTCAAAATCACTGCCAAAGCACCAACCCTGCATATTATCAGGACGGATATCACGACAGAGATATCTCCTGTGGTAGGCAGTGAGAAGCAGTCGGAAGAACTGGTTGCCAGTCTCAGGGCTGATATGAAGGATTCACCGGACGGCATATGGAATACTAATATATTCGGCAAGTCGCTTTATGAGATGGTGGCTGAACAGATGGAAAACAAAATAGCATCGGTTCCTGACAATATAAGGGTAAAAATGCAGAAATCACTGCAGAAGATAAGTGATGAAGGCAAAGAATATTTTATCTGCATTGTGATATGATATCAGTAAGCGATAATACTGAATTATATTACTAAAGAAATCCTTTGCGGTGCATAATATATTTATGAAAAAGAACAGCACCGGCATGGAAAAGAAAACAATAATATGGATAGTGTTATTAACGGCATTTGTCACTACATTTACAGGGAGTGCACTTAATCTGTCGATACCGGATATCAGCGGTGAATTCGGCATAAGTGCAGGCACAGTGGGGTGGCTCGTTACAGGATATACTCTTGCTGTGGCAGCTATGTCAGTGCCGATGGGACGGCTGGCAGATGTAACGTGCAGGGAAACGGTTCTTGCAGCTGGAGCGGCTATATTTACAGCCTGCTGCATTGCAGCCGTTTTTTCTGTGTCAATGGTTATGCTCCTGATTGCCAGAATAGTGCAGGGGATTGGTGCAGCCATGATTTTCAGTACAAATACGGCAATTCTGGTGGGCAGTTTTCCTGAATCCAGGCGAGGCCAGGTGATAGGATATTCGCTGGCGGCAACTTATGCCGGAATGTCGGCTGGTCCGGCTGCCGGCGGTTTTATGAATCATCATTTCGGATGGCGGTCAATATTTATTATGACAGGAATTATATGCGCAGCGGCTTTGATTCTTGCGATATTCAGGCTGCCGAAACACAGAACCGGCAGGGTCAGATGTCCGGCTGATTTAACCGGGAACATATTGTATTCGGTTTTTATTGTTACACTGATGTACGGGCTGTCTGAAATCGGCAGAGGTGTGGTATCTGCAATTATGGTAGCTGCCGGAATTGTACTGGGGGTCGTTTTTGTCAGACATGAACTGAAAGCTGCAGAGCCTGCTGTCAAAGTAACAGTATTCAGAGATAATACAGGATTTGCGTCTGCCAATATATCAGCGATGATGAATTATGGAGCCACTTTTGCGGTAACTTATCTCATATCCATATATCTGCAGACAGTTATGGGATTTTCATCCCAGTCGGCAGGATTCATTATGATATGTCAGCCGGTGGTGATCGCGGTGCTGACTCCCGCTGCAGGAAAAATTTCAGACAGATTTTCTCCATACATTATGTCATCTGCAGGGATGGCATTATGTGCATCCGGGACATGCATTTTTATTTTTGTCGGAGAAAACACAAGTCCGGCAGTGATAATTGCGGCACTTATTGTTACAGGTGCCGGTTTCGCACTGTTCTCATCGCCTAATACCAATGCTGTGATGTCCAGTGTGGAGCAGGAAGATTATTCGGTAGCATCGTCAATACTGGCGACTATGCGTTCTGTGGGCAATACCTTCAGTATGATTACAGTGACTGTGATTGTCGGAATCTATCTTGCTGATTCATCACTTGCCGGGGCACAGCCTGACATACTCGTCAGGATAGTGAATGTTTCGTTCGTTATTTTCACTGCTGTATGTATTGCAGGCATTTTTATATCACTGAGACACGGCATGAAGCGGTGAAATGAAATCACCAATAATTCACTTGAAAAATCATGCTATTAGTGTAGAATATAACTATATGAGTAATTTTAGACTGAAGAGGAATTAGCTGTGAAAACATTGATAGAAATAGTTTCGGATCATTTGACATACAGAAAACAGATTTTCAAGCTTGCTAAAGCAGATCTTGTGAAAACATACAGGGGCTCTGCACTGGGATGGGCATGGGCTATCATCAAGCCGGTGGTGACGATATTCGTATTCTGGTTTGCTTTTACTGTAGGTCTGAGAGCAGGCAAGGATGTGAACGGATTTCCGTATTTCCTATGGCTGATATCAGGATTCGTTCCGTGGTTTTACATGAGCGATATGATAACAGGAGGTGCTGCATGTATAAGGAACAATAAGCATCTTGTGACCAAGATGAAATTTCCTGTATCTGTGGTGCCGACGTTTGTCAGCCTTTCGAAATTCACTGTAAATTTCCTGCTGACACTTATCATGATCGTTATTTTCATCGCGTTCGGATATGCACCGGATATATATTATCTGCAGATACCGCTGTACATGCTGATGATGCTGCTGTTCTTCACTGTGTGGGGTCTTTTTGCCGGCATGCTGTCAGCCATCAGCAAGGATTTTCTTAATCTTGTCAAAGCGTTTTCGACAGCGATTTTCTGGCTGTCAGGAATAATATATAATGTGAATACCATTGATATTCCGTGGATCAGATCCATACTGAACTACAATCCGGTTACTATCATAGCTACCGGATACAGGCATACATTTATCGATAAAATATGGTTCTTTCAGGACCTTTACAGTATGAGATGCTATCTGATAGTGATCGTTGTAATGCTAGTTCTTGCAATATGGGCATACAGGAAGCTTCATAAGGATATTCCTGATGTCATGTAGAGAGGGAGATTATGAGTCAGCCAGCAATAATATTTGAGAATGTGACTAAAATATATAAACTGTACAAGAATGACAGAGCAAGATTTCTCAGCCTGTTTTCGCGAAAGGTCAGATATACTGAGAAAAAGGCTATTAACGATCTGTCATTTACGGTAAATAAGGGCGAAGGCGTAGCACTTTTCGGCAGAAATGGTGCAGGCAAGTCTACCGTGCTTAAAATGATTACAGGGGTAAGCTTTCCAACTGACGGGGAAATAACGGTCAACGGCAGAGTCAGTGCGCTGCTTGAACTTACTGCCGGATTCAATCCTGAATTCACCGGCAGAGAGAACATATATCTCAAATGCAATATTATGGGCATGAGTGAGAAAGAGATTAATGATGTTGAACAGCCTATAATTGAGTTTGCAAATCTGGGAGAGTATATCGACCAGCCTGTCAGAACATATTCAAGCGGTATGAAAGCAAGACTCGGTTTTGCAATCAATGCGAATATCAAACCCGAAATACTGATCGTTGATGAAGCGCTCAGCGTTGGAGATAAAGCGTTCAGGGTCAAGTGCAGGCGAAAGATCCGGGAGATAATGAAGGATGGAGAGGTGACTTTCCTTTTTGTCACACACGCTTCTGGTTTTGCCAAGGAATTCTGCACGAGGGGGATTGTGCTTGAAAAGGGCACAATGAAGTTTGACGGCGATATTGATGAAGCTATCGCGATTTATGAGAAAATGATATGAGTAATGTTATG
>JBJESR010000239.1:0-8195 GCA_051882895.1 Lentihominibacter sp. | reverse complement strand
ATTAAAAATTGTATAAAGGAGAAATAAAATGAATAAAGATCAGATCATCGAAGCTATAAAAGAGATGTCAGTTTTAGAGTTAAACGAGCTGGTTAAGGCTTGTGAAGAAGAATTCGGCGTATCAGCTGCAGCAGGAGTTGTAGTTGCAGCAGCAGGAGACGGCGGTGCAGCTGAAGAAGAACAGACTGAATTCACAGTAGTTCTTAAAGAAGTTGGAGCAGAAAAGATCAAGGTTATCAAGGCTGTAAGAGAAATAACTGGTTTAGGACTTAAGGAAGCTAAGGAATTAGTAGACGGAGCACCTTCAAACCTGAAGGAAGGATGCGAGAAGGCAGAAGCAGAAGGATACAAGGCTCAGCTGGAAGAAGTTGGAGCAACTGTAGAACTCAAATAAGCTTAACTGACGACCGGAATACTTTAACGGCAGATGTGAATGCATCTGCCGTTTTGCGTAAAGAAAAAACGTTAACTGAATGATGAGTGTGAAAAATGATTTTAAAAACTAAGCAAAAATTCCCAAATTACTATTGACTGATTGACAAGCATATGGTATCATAATAAACTGCCCTGCAAATGTAATTTGTTAAATATATAAGGAGTGATGACTATGCCAAATCCGATAAAATTAGGTAGAAAAGAGCGAATGACCTTTTCAAAAATCAATGAAGTGGCAGAAATGCCGAATCTGATTCAGATTCAGACAGATTCTTATGATTGGTTTGTGAGAGAAGGTCTTCGTGAAGTT
Organism: Lentihominibacter sp.; assembly: GCA_051882895.1. Classification (GTDB taxonomy): domain Bacteria; phylum Bacillota; class Clostridia; order Peptostreptococcales; family Anaerovoracaceae; genus Lentihominibacter. The sequence continues at coordinate 7,450 of JBJESR010000239.1, read as the reverse complement.
TTTGAGGATATCTCACCGATAAAAGATTATGCGGACAATCTCGTGCTTGAGTTTATTGATTACTCGCTTACAGACTCTCCAAAATATGAACAGGAGGAGTGTAAAGAGAGGGATGTTACTTATGCAGCTCCGCTGAAAGTAAAAGTCAGACTCGTGAATAAAGCAACAGGAGAAGTTAAAGAACAGGAAGTGTTTATGGGGGATTTCCCTCTGATGACTGAGAAGGGCACTTTTATTTATAATGGTGCTGAGAGAGTCGTTGTAACTCAGCTTGTTCGTTCGCCTGGACCTTATTATGACAAGGAAATCGACAAGTCCGGTAAAAACTTATTTTTCACAACTGTTATACCGAACAGAGGTGCGTGGCTTGAATATGAAACCGACTCAAATGAAATTATTTCAGTAAGAGTTGACAGAACCAGAAAACAACCTGTTACTACTCTTCTCAGAGCACTGGGATTTGGAAGCAATCAGGAAATTATAGATATATTCGGAGAAGAACCAAGACTTCTCAAAACCCTTGAAAAGGATACAACAACGAATTATGAAGAAGGTCTCAAGGAAATATACAAGAAGCTGAGACCGGGCGAACCACCTACAGTGGAAAGCGCACAGTCACTTTTTAATTCTATGTTCTTTGACCCGAAACGATACGATCTTGCCAAGGTAGGAAGATATAAGTATAACAAGAAACTGGGATTATACAATCGTATTGCGGGAAATGTGGCAGCTGAAGATATTATTGATCCTAATACAGGTGAAATACTGGCAGAAAAGGATCAGAAAATCGACAAGCAGCTGGCTAGGCAGATAGAGAATTCAGGTATTGAATTCGTAATGATCAAAGGCGCAATTGATGAAACACAGACAACGAAGGTAATAGGAAACCAGTTCGTAGATATTAAAACATATATTGAATTTGACATATCAGATCTTAAGATAGCCGATAAAGTTTATTATCCTGTCCTCATGGAAATACTTGATGAGAATGAAGGCCAGGAAGAAATCAGGGAAGCACTCAGACTCAGGAAGAATGAACTTTCACCGAAGCATATCCTGGTCGCTGATGTTATTGCATCAGTCAGCTATCTTCTGAATCTTAATTATGGTATCGGAAACATAGATGATATTGACCATCTGGGTAACAGAAGACTGAGAACTGTTGGAGAACTTTTACAGAATCAGATCAGGATCGGTCTGTCCCGAATGGAGAGAACAATTAAAGAGCGAATGACGACTCAGGATATTACTGAAGTAACACCTCAGGGTCTTATGAATATAAGACCGGTTACAGCTGCAGTCAAAGAGTTCTTCGGAAGTTCACAGCTGTCACAGTTTATGGACCAGAACAATCCTCTTGCAGAGCTTACACATAAGAGAAGACTGTCAGCGCTGGGTCCGGGAGGTCTGTCGAGAGAAAGGGCCGGATTTGAAGTCAGAGATGTACATCACTCCCACTACGGTCGTATGTGCCCTATTGAAACTCCTGAAGGTCCTAATATCGGACTCATCGGCTCGCTTACAACATATGGAATAATCAATGAGTACGGGTTTATAGAAACTCCGTACAGAATTGTGGATAAAGAAACAGGCAGAGTTACTGAAGAAATCCAGTATCTTACTGCAGATGATGAAGAAGATAAAATCGTAGCACAGGCGAACGAACCTCTTGATTCAGAAGGATATTTCGTGAATCTCAAGGTTGCAGCAAGAGGTAAGGGCGGAGACATTGACCTGGTTCCAAGAGAAGCTGTAGATTATATGGACGTTTCGCCGAAGCAGGTAGTATCAGTTGCAACAGCTATGATTCCGTTCCTCGAAAACGACGATGCCAACAGAGCACTGATGGGTTCCAACATGCAGCGTCAGGCTGTACCGCTTCTTGTGACAGAAGCTCCTTATGTGGGAACAGGTATGGAGCACAAGGCAGCTAAGGATTCCGGAGTCGTAATCATAGCCAAGCATGCAGGAACCATCGATTTTGTCGACGCAGACAAAATAGTTGTTCTGAGAGATGACGGCGAAGGTAAGGATGAATACAAGCTGCTCAAGTTTAAACGTTCAAACCAGGGAACATGTATCAACCAGAGACCTATCGTCTATAACGGTGAACATGTCGAAGAGGGAGAAGTAATAGCTGACGGACCGTCAACAGATAACGGCGAGATAGCTCTTGGCAAAAACCTTCTGATAGGATTCATGACATGGGAAGGATACAACTACGAGGATGCTATCATACTGAATGAAAGACTTATAATGGAGGATGTGCTGACATCTATCCATATTGAAAAATACGAAGCTGAAGCAAGAGATACCAAGCTTGGACCTGAAGAAATCACCAGAGATATTCCTAATGTCGGAGAAGATGCTCTCAAGGATCTTGATGAAGAAGGTATTATCAGAAAAGGTGCAGAGGTAACATCATCTGATATTCTTGTCGGTAAAGTTACACCTAAGGGTGAAACAGAGCTGACTGCAGAGGAAAGACTTCTTCGTGCTATTTTCGGCGAAAAAGCAAGAGAAGTGCGGGATACTTCCCTGAGAGTTCCTCATGGAGAAACAGGTATTGTTGTTGATGTTAAGATTTTCTCGAGAGATAACGGAGATGAACTGCCGCCTGGAGTAAACAAGCTGGTAAGATGTTATATTGCAACCAAGAGAAAAATCAGTGTCGGCGATAAGATGGCAGGACGTCATGGTAACAAGGGTGTTATTTCCAGAATCCTTCCGGAGGAGGATATGCCGTTCATGGAAAACGGACAGCCGCTGCAGGTTATGCTTAATCCCCTCGGCGTACCTTCACGTATGAATGTAGGGCAGGTTCTTGAAGTTCATCTGGGACTTGCAGCCAAGAGCAAGGACTGGTATATTGCAACACCTGTATTTGACGGTGCCAATGAGAAAGACATTATACAGCTGCTTGAAGAGACAGGATATGACGGAAGCGGCAAGCTCAGGCTGAGAGATGGAAGAACAGGTGAATATTTCGACAATCCTGTAACTGTAGGATATATGTATATGCTGAAGCTGCATCATCTCGTAGATGATAAGATTCATGCCAGAAGTACCGGACCGTATTCACTGGTTACACAGCAGCCTCTCGGAGGTAAAGCCCAGTTCGGCGGACAGCGTTTCGGAGAGATGGAAGTATGGGCTTTGGAGGCATATGGTGCTGCATATACACTTCAGGAAATCCTCACTGTTAAATCAGATGATATCGTTGGTCGTGTCAAGACGTATGAAGCTATAGTGAAAGGCGAAAACATTCCGGAACCTGGAATCCCTGAATCATTCAAGGTGCTTGTGAAGGAAATGCAGAGTCTGTGCCTTGATGTCAAAGTTCTTACAGAGGATAATGAGGAAATTGAAATCAAGGAAACAAGTGAGATGGAAGAAGATATTCCTGAGCTTGATGAGATGGCAGGTTCTGAATTACCGGAAGAAGAGGATGATGTTTTTGGCGAAGATGCTTCAGGAGAGTTCGATGACTTTGAAGATGATGATGACGATGATGAAATTCATATCGTAGAAATCGCTGATGAAAACGAACACAATGAAGAAGCGTAGGAAGGGGAGAGTAATTTATGACTGATAACAATAATTATGAATTAAATAATTTTGAGTCCCTGCAGATCGGTCTGGCATCTACAGAAAAGATTCTGAACTGGTCTCACGGGGAGGTTACGAAACCCGAAACTATCAATTACAGGACGCTCAAACCGGAAAAAGACGGCCTTTTCTGCGAAAGAATTTTCGGGCCTACCAAGGACTGGGAATGTCATTGCGGTAAATATAAAAGAATAAGATACAAAGGTATCGTTTGTGATAAGTGCGGTGTTGAAGTTACCAAAGCAAAAGTAAGACGTGAAAGAATGGGACATATCAAACTTGCTTCACCGGTATCTCACATATGGTATTTTAAAGGTATTCCGTCAAGAATGGGTCTGGTTCTGGATATTTCTCCAAGAACTCTTGAGAAAATACTCTATTTCGCCAACTTTATCGTTACAGATCCGGGAAACACAGATTTCGCATACAAGGAAATACTGACGGAAACGCAGTACAGAGAAGCTAAGGACAATCCTGCAAATCATTTTAAGGCAGGAATGGGTGCAGAAGCTGTAAGAGAGCTTCTTACTCATATCGATCTTGAAGAGCTTTCTCAGGAACTCAGGGAGAAACTGAGAACTGCTACAGGTCAGAAGAAGATAAGAATTGTCAGAAGGCTGGAGGTAATAGAAGCTCTCAGAATGTCAGGCAACAGACCTGAATGGATGGTGCTTGAGGTTATACCTGTTATACCTCCTGACCTCAGACCGATGGTGCAGCTGGACGGAGGAAGGTTTGCAACATCGGATCTGAATGATCTTTACAGAAGAGTAATCAACAGAAACAACAGACTTAACAGACTTCTTGAGCTTGGAGCGCCTGATATTATCGTAAGAAATGAAAAGAGAATGCTTCAGGAAGCTGTTGATGCACTGATAGATAACGGTAGAAGAGGAAGACCTGTAACAGGACCGGGATCAAGACCGCTGAAGTCATTGTCAGACATGCTCAAGGGCAAGCAGGGAAGATTCAGACAGAATCTTCTGGGTAAACGTGTTGACTATTCAGGACGTTCGGTAATCGTAGTAGGTCCTGAGCTGCGCTTCTGGCAGTGTGGACTCCCTAAGAAGATGGCTCTCGAACTGTTTAAGCCTTTTATTATGAAAAAGCTGGTGGAAAACGGCAATGCCCATAATATCAAGAGTGCAAAGAGAATGGTGGAGAAGGTTCGTCCTGAGGTATGGGACGTGCTGGAAGGTGTTATCAAAGAACATCCTGTAATGCTGAACCGTGCCCCGACTCTGCACAGACTTGGTATACAGGCATTCGAACCGGTGCTTGTAGAAGGTAAGGCCATCAAGCTGCATCCTCTGGTTTGCACGGCGTTCAATGCTGACTTCGACGGAGACCAGATGGCTGTACATGTGCCTCTTTCTGTGGAAGCACAGGCCGAAGCAAGATTCCTGATGCTTTCTGTAAACAACATTCTGGCACCAAAGGATGGTTCGCCTATCACGACACCTACACAGGATATGATTCTGGGAAGCTATTACCTTACACATCCTGGACAGGAAGAAGGCAGGAGAACTTCAGATGCAGAGAAAGGTGACGGCAAGGTGTTCTCGGATATGTCAGAAATGCTGATGGCATATCAGAACGGTGTTGTAGGACTTCATGCACGAGTTAAGGTAAGAAGATATGCAGATGAATTCGATACAAGAGGAAAACTTGTTGAATCAACTGTAGGAAGGTTTATTTTCAATGAGAAGATACCTCAGGATCTCGGATATGTTGAAGACAGAGAGGCTGATCCGTACTCACTTGAAATCGACTTCCTGTGCGACAAGAAGAAACTTGGTCAGATAATCGACAGATGCTATAGAACACATGGCAATACTGAAACTGCAATAATGCTTGACTATATCAAGGATATGGGATTCCATTATTCTACGAAAGCAGCCATCACGATCAGTATTTCAGACATGGAAATTCCGGAAGCCAAGCAGGCTATCATAGACGAGTCAGAAAAACTCGTAGATAAATATGAAATGGCATATAGAAGAGGTCTCGTATCAGATAAGGAACGTTATGAGAAGGTTATCGAAATCTGGAACAAGACAACAGATGATGTGGCAGATGCTCTTATGGATTCTCTGGATTCTCTGAACAACCTGTTTATCATGGCACATTCAGGAGCGAGAGGAAGCAAAAACCAGATCAGACAGATCGGCGGTATGCGAGGACTCATGGCTAATGCTACAGGTAAAACCATCGAGATCCCTATCAAGGCAAACTTCAGAGAAGGTCTCTCTGTACTGGAATACTTTATTTCAACCAATGGAGCCAGAAAGGGTCTTGCGGATACAGCTCTCAGAACTGCCGACTCGGGTTATCTGACAAGAAGACTTGTAGACGTTTCCCATAATGTTATCGTCAGAGAAGATGACTGCGGAACTGATGAAGGTATAGAAGTAAAGGCGTTTACTGACGGTAAGGAAGTTATCGAAAAGCTTAAGGACCGTATCATCGGAAGAACAGCTCTTCTGGATATATGTCATCCTGAAACAGGGGAAATCATAGTAGAGCAGGATTGTGAGATCAGTGAAGATGCTGCAGCAGCAATTGAAGCTGCAGGAATAGAATCCGTTGCAATAAGATCGGTAATGACATGCCACAGCAAGACAGGTGTATGCGCTAAATGTTACGGACGAAACCTTGCAACCGGTGAGAGCGTAAACATCGGAGAAGCTGTAGGTATTACAGCTGCACAGTCAATCGGTGAGCCGGGTACACAGCTGACCATGAGAACTTTCCATACAGGTGGTGTAGCGGGATCAGATATCACACACGGTCTTCCAAGAGTTGAAGAACTGTTTGAAGCCAGAAAGCCGAAGGGTCTTGCTGTAATATGCGAAGGCGACGGCACAGTAGTATCGATCGAACCTACAATGGACAATAAGACTCAGGTGAAGATAAGAGGAGAAGAGGAGAAGATCTACGAGATTCCATACGGAGCAAGAATCTGCGTCAATGAAGGTGATTATGTTCTCGCAGGTGATAACATCACGAGAGGTCCTCTTGATCCGAAAGATATTCTCAGACTCAACGGAGTTGAAGGTGTATACCAGTATCTGCTCAAAGAAGTACAGCGCGTGTACAAGCAGCAGGGTGTAGATATCAACGACAAGCACATAGAAGTTATCGTTGGTCAGATGCTTTCGAAGATGAAGGTTAACGATCCTGGAGATACAGGTCTTCTGCCGGGAGGTCAGTACAGCAAGATTGAGATTGAAGAAGCTAATGAAGCCGCTATTGCCAATGGCGGAGAGCCTGCCGAGGCAGAAAGGCTCCTTCTGGGAATTACCAAGGCATCCCTTGCTACAAATTCCTTCCTGTCTGCTGCGTCATTCCAGGAAACAACAAGGGTTCTCACGGATGCTGCAATAAAAGGCAAGAACGATAAGCTGCAGGGTCTCAAGGAGAATGTCATCATCGGTAAGCTTATACCAGCCGGTACAGGAATGAAGAAATACAGATCCATCGAACTGGACTATGGTGTGAATACAGCACTCATAGAAGCATACAAGGAAATGCAGAGAGAGATGGAGATGGAAGAAGAACAGGATGAAGATATGGAAGATATCGTTCCTGTTATGGGCTCAGGAGATGATATAGTATCAGCCGAGGATTTTGCGGCAGAGGTCGAAGGTGGAGATCTGGGTGCTGAAATAATTGAGCTGGAATAGTGCCGGGAAGAATAAAAAACGAAAAAGATTGACATAATAAGTTATAGCATGATATAATTGGTGTTGGCTTTGGGCTTTTTAAGGTCCAGACCAACACTAATTTCATTTTTGAAGAAAGGAGAAAAAGGATGCCTACAATTAACCAATTAGTACGT
>JBJESR010000238.1:0-8232 GCA_051882895.1 Lentihominibacter sp. | reverse complement strand
AATTCAGTTGAATTTGTCGAAGCAGATACTGCTGAGGAAGCTGTTGAAAAAGCGCAGGCAGAGGATTTTGATTTAATTGTCGGTGACAGAACTGCCATAACAGCTGCACTGGATGGAGACCGGGAATATCTGCCGGAAGAAGAGACTCTATACAGCAGCAATGCATGCATACTGGTCTCAAAGGAGGTGCCTGTATTATGTGAAATTCTGAATGACTGTCTCTATGCTGCCGACAGAAACGAGATTACCTATAAAGCAGGACAGAAATGGTTCGGCGGGAATGCACCCAGCTACATGAGCGGCAGTTACGAAGATATGTACATGCTTGTACTGATAATATTCACTGCAGTAATGATTGCCTTTTTTATCTATTATCAGGCAAACAAGAATCTTTATCATGAACTGAATGACAGAATGGAGAAGCTTACAGAAAGCAAGCGTGAGCTTAAAACTACATTCAACGGTGTCGGATATTATCTTGCCGAAATCGATCTGGAGGGTAATATTATCGATATAAACCGTGCGTTTTACAATTTCGTCAGCACAGATACAGCAAACAGGAAGGTATGGGATGTGCTGGAACTGGAGCCTAAATATGAGGGACGTATCCGTCAGATGCTGGAGGATACTGTTGATGGGAAAACTACCCATACTGCTGAAATAAGGCTGAAGAAACAGACTCTTGATATTGATATTTTCCCGATAGAAAACGTACGTGGTTCGGTAGAAAAGCTTCTGTTCATGGCTATGGATGTCACAAGAGAACGAATGGCCGAAAGGCAGCTGCTGCAGGACAACAAAATGATAGCTGTAGGGCAGCTGGCAGCAGGCGTGGCACATGAAATCAGAAACCCTCTTGGAATAATCAGGAATTACTGCTATGTGCTGAAGAATATGAGTGATGAAAATGTCAAAGCGAAAGCTATTGAGCAGATAGAAAAGTCTGTGGACAATTCCAGTGCGATAATCAACAGTCTTCTCAATTTCTCCAGGATATCGACAAAGCATGGAGAAACTGTGGATATTGAAGATCATATATGGTCGCTTATTCAGCTTAACAATAATATTCTCAAGAAAAAGAACATAGATCTTGAGATAAACTGTGAAGATAAAGTTGTAACATTCCTGGCAGTGGAATCCCTTGATATGATACTGATAAATCTCATATCGAACGCCACTGACGCAATGAGCGATAATGGTAGTCTGAAGATCAGTGTGCTGAAATATGCTGATTCCTTCGAGATAGATGTGGAGGACACAGGTACAGGAATAGAAGAGGATATTCTGCAGGATATTTTCAATCCGTTTTTCACCACAAAGGGAAACAAGAAAGGAAACGGACTTGGTTTATATATAGTATATAACGAAGTGAACAAGCTTAACGGAACTATAGAAGTCGAAAGCAAGCCTGGTGAAGGCTCGAAATTCAGGCTGACTTTGCCTCTGACAGAAGAAGATACAGGAAAGGAAGAAAAAAATGATCAGAGAAAATCTTAGAATTCTTGTAGTAGATGATGAGCAGGATTACTGTGATGTGCTGAAGATGATACTTGAAGGCAGAGGTTATGCTGTAGAAACCTGCAATGACGGTCGTGAGGCGCTGAATCTGCTTGAAAAGGGCAGCTTCGATATTGTCGTTTCGGATCTTAATATGCCTGTAATGGATGGGTATGAGCTGCTGAGGGAGATCAAAAGCAGAGATTACGATTGTGAAGTAATAATCCTGACGGCATTCGGAACTATTGAGAAGGCTGTGGAGACGATGAAAGCGGGTGCATTCACATATGTAACAAAGGGCTCAGATCCGGAAGAGCTTCTGATAGAAATCCGAAAGATAAAAGACATTCGGAAGGCAGCCAGAAAAAACGAAATATTAAAACAGAAAACCAGCGGCAATTTCATGCTGGAAAGCAGAAATCTCAAATACAGGCAGATGATGAAGCTGGCTGAGAGAGCTGCAGCCAGTGAATCAAATATACTGATTCTGGGAGAATCCGGTTCAGGCAAGGAAGTGCTGGCATCCTTTATCCACAATAAGAGTCAGCGAAGTCAGGAGAATATGATGGAGCTCAACTGTCAGGCCCTTTCTGAATCTATCCTTGAATCCGAACTGTTCGGTCATGAGAAAGGTGCATTCACAGGTGCTAGTCAGAAAAGGATAGGGCTGTTCGAGGCTTCACACGGCGGAACTCTTTTTCTTGATGAGATCGGCGGCGTGTCAATGAATCTGCAGGCAAAGCTTCTCAAAGCGATAGAAAACAAAACGATATACAGAATGGGAAGTACAACTCCGATAACAGTTGATTTCAGACTGATAACAGCGACGAACAGAAACCTCAAGGAGGATATGGATGCGGATCTGTTCAGAAGCGACCTGTTTTACAGGATAAGTACGATAGTGCTTGAACTTCCTCCTCTTAGAGAAAGAAAAGAGGACATTCCGCTGTTCATAGACTATTTCATAAATAAATATGCCAGAGAAATGAACAAAGAGAACATCGATATGAGCGAGAATGTCAGGAATATGCTGATAAATTACAATTATCCGGGAAATGTGAGAGAACTCAAAAATATAATCGAAAGACTGCTGGTGCTTTCGGAGCATGGTGAAATCCGGGAGGAATATCTGCCGTCTGATATAGCTGAAGGCAGAAATCCTGCACCTAAGCAGAATATGTTTGAGACAGACTATACTGAATCTCTGAGAGAATACAGGAACAAAGCAGAAAAGATGTATATTGAGGGGCTTATCGAAAGGTATCCGAAGGATATGAATAAAGTTGCTGAAATACTGTCGATATCAAGAAGACAGCTTTTCAACAAGCTGGTGGAATTTGGGCTCAAGTGATACAGAAGCCATAAATGCATGAAGCAAAGCATTATTGATATAGTGCTTTGTTTTTTTATGCAGTTTTACCAATACTGTATAAACAGGAAAAATCTGTTCATAATAGTTCTGAGGTGAGAAATTATGTTTAGAGACATGAGAAGAAAAAAACTCAGAAACAGAGTCCTGTATCTGGCATTAGCGGCAATCGTGCTGGCTTTCGGCCTCTGGATAAACTTTTCAGGAAATAAAGAGATTCCGGATGAGGACGCTGTCAAAACAATTGAAGCAGATACTCAGGAACGCAGTGATGATATAAGTGAAGCTGCTGATAAAGAAACAGAGAAAGGGACAGACACAGCAGAAGTGCCTGAAACATATTTAATAAAAGAGGTCGATGGTGTAGTCAAGGTGTTCCTTTGTGACAGTGAGGACAATAAAGAACTGTATCTGATCACATCTATCCCTTATGATCTGCTGTCAGAGAGCGATCAGCAGATGTTCACTGACGGCGTAAAGCTTGAGACAGAGGACGATCTGGGAGCATTCCTGCAGAACTTCGACAGCTAGGAGGAGTTAAATGAAAGGGTTTGTCAGAAAAAGTGCGCTGATTCTCTGCGGACTTCTTATTTCTATTGCTGTTATAGGATATGTGTTTCCGCAGGGAGAAAGTACGGTTTCGGTACCGGTAGTATCCGAGAAAGTTCTTGTTCCAGGAGGCCAGTCTGTTGGCGTGAAAATGGATGTGAGAGGGGTTCTGATTGTAGGACTTGAGGAGATAGAGGATAAAGAAGGCAATAAAGTCAATCCCGGTCTGATAAGCGGACTTCAGATAGGAGATATGATAGTGGAAGTCAACGGGGAAGATGTGTACAGAGCTGATGAGGTTCAGTCCCTTGTTAATGAAATAAAGGATATAGTCAGACTTAAAGTCAGACGGAATGATGAGATTTTGAGCATTAATATAAGACCTGTGCAGGCCGGTGATGACGGGTTATATAAGCTTGGAGTATGGGTTAAGGACAAAACTGCCGGAATAGGAACGCTGACTTATTACGATCCGGTCAATTCAACCTTCGGGGCACTGGGGCACGGTATTGCGGATCCTGAAACGAACTCGATACTATCTGTAGAAAAAGGGCTGCTGCTGGAAGCACAGGTTCAGGAGGTTCAGGAAGGAAAAAGCGGAGAGCCGGGAGAGATAAGGGGCATTTTCTATCACACGAGTGATCCTCTGGGCAATCTTGAGAAAAACTGCAGCTTCGGCGTTTTCGGAACTGCTTATCATCCGATAGAGAACCCGCTTTATCAGAAGCCTCTGGCAGTGGGAACAAAAGAACAGGTTCAGCTGGGGAAGGCTTATATATTATCCACTCTTGAAAATAATGAGGTCAGAAGATTTGAAGTTGAAATAGAAAAGATAGAAAAACAGGATGAGCAGTCGGATAAAAGCATGGTTATAAGGGTGACAGATGAAGAACTGCTTGAAGAGGCAGGGGGAATAATACAGGGGATGAGCGGAAGCCCGATAATACAGAACGACAGGATTATTGGGGCTGTTACACATGTTTTCGTGAATGATCCGCAGCGAGGGTACGGCATTTTTGTCGAATGGATGCTCAAGGAGTCGAACGATGTCGAAAATTGAGAGAAAAAGTATATCTTCTTGCATTGAATGAAAAGACAAAATATTTAAAAATATTTATATGATTTATTTTGCAACAAAAAATATTTTGTTTTGCCTGCAGGGAATCGAATGCTGTCGAAGGGAACATCTGCAGACAGAATGATGGGAGGAGAGAAGGATGAAAAAAATTAAAATTGGTATCGCCGACGATAATAAAGAATTTTGCGATATTCTTACGGATTTTTTCGCCGATAAAGAAGATATTGATTTGATTTTTATTTCTCATGATGGAATTAAAACTGTTGAAAATATCAGGAAGCTGCAGCCCGAGATACTTATTCTTGATATGGTAATGCCGCATCTTGACGGACTTGGGGTTCTGGAAGCAATCAATAATATTGAACTTGAACAGTATCCCAGAACCATTGTATTGTCAGCAGTTGGACAGGAACAGATAACTCAGAAGGCAATCAGCCTGGGTGCCGAATACTACATAGTCAAGCCTTTTAATCTGGATGTGCTGATGAAAAGAATAAATCAGCTGGCAGGTGTCAATGAAAAGGATGACAACAGTATGAAGTATGCCAGAGCTATTTTTACAGATAAAAATGAAGACGAGGCAAACAGCCTTGAAATTGAAATAACAAATATTATTCATGAAATAGGTGTGCCGGCACACATCAAGGGATACCATTATCTGAGAGATGCCATAAGTATGGCAGTTGATGATATGGAGCTGCTGGGTGCAGTGACAAAGGAGCTGTATCCTGCCATCGCCAAGAAGAACAACACGACGCCGAGCCGTGTTGAGAGGGCCATAAGGCATGCAATAGAGGTGGCATGGAACAGAGGCAGACTTGAAACCATCGACAGTCTGTTCGGATACACCATCCAGAACGATAAGGGCAAGCCTACAAATTCTGAATTCATCGCAATCATAGCTGACAAGCTGAGACTGGAGAGAAAAGCCGGCTGATGCAGCTGATTTGATTTGACAATGCTGTTTTATGGGGCTAGAATTAATGCAGACATTAAGATTGCGAGGTATCAAATATGAAAATAACTATGGTATTAGGAAGCCCGCGTGAAGACAGCATATCGACAAAGCTTGCAATGCGTTTTGCAGATGGTGCTGAGGAAGCGGGACATGAAATCAAGGTTTACAACGTCAATGATATGGACATAATGGGATGTCAGGCCTGCGGCTGCTGCAGGAAACATGGTGTTGACTGTGTTGTTGAAGATGACATGGAAGAATATTTCACAGATCTGCGTGAAAGCGGTGCGCTTGTGATAACTTCACCTAATTATTATTCCCATGTGACAGGTCCGATGATCACATTTATGAACAGGCATTACTGCCTTCTTGATAAAGACAAGAAGCCGAGACTTGAGGATACCAGGAAGCTTTTCGCATTCTTCGCCCAGGGTGCGCCTGAAGGCTATGAGAAGTACATACCGAACTACGAATGGTATACGGGGACATTTACATCGAAAAACATGGAGCTGGTTAAGCAGATTGTCGCAGGTGGAGACAGTGATACTGAAGCCTTGTATGAAGAAGCCTATGAAGCAGGAAAGGCACTGTAGACAGTGACATGATAATAAAAAACAGACAAACCCGAAGATTATATTCTTCGGGTTTTCGCATAACAGAAGCTGTTATCTGCATGACTGAGGCGGGAAATCACTGCATCCGCAGCCGCAGTCATCATCGCTTCCTGAGCCGCATGGATCGCAGCACGGGTTTTCGCGAAAAGAATCCTGGCCAGATCGGAAGCTGCCGGAGCTGCTGTTTCCATTAATTCTCTCAGGAAAAAGACCGGGACAATTCATGATGCCTGTGTTGTTCTCCTGCAGAGGAGCTTCGGCGAATCCTGTTGAAAGTACGCAGAGCTGGACAGGAACTGTGATCTTTTTTTCGCATGTGACACAGATGGTGATGATGAGGTTGGCGGTGATTTCACCGTTTGCTCCGATACAGATGTCTCTGGATGCGTTGTTTGTCGCCAGTCTGCAGCTGAAGCCTGCATTGGAAAGCTCTGTGAGCCTAGGCATGAATGCGGAATTGGCGGTGCCAGGCATACAGAGCTCGAAGAAATTGGTAAGTACGAGAGGGCAGTTCGGTTTGGCTATGTTTACTTCTGCACACACTGTTACAGTGCTTTCTCTGCCGCAGCTGTCGCATACTGCCAGATCTATATATACTATGATATTGCCCCAGATTCTGACATTCTGCGTACCGAATATCGGTGTACCAAGCCCTTTTGATTCACATTCACATGTATCGGCAAAAATGATTTTTTCTGACGGAATCCCGTCAGGACCTATGGTTTCTACGATGCCGTCACAGTCATTCAGGAAGCAGGCTCCTGAAATACCGGTCTCCATATCCAGCGTCAGATTATCAGGGTCATTCACCTGTGCAGGATTAAAAATCTTCTTGCATCTGATGTCTATAATTCTGCTGATAGTACAGCCGCAAGGTATAGCGGGGGTGAATCTGAGACTCTGTACAGTTTTCATGCCCTGAAGATGGAAACGGACAGCATCGTATACACTTTGCACATAAATTGGTGTGGCACATACATCATCCAGATCTCCGCTGAAGCTGCACAGGTTATTGGCCTGGCAGCAGTCGTCATTGCAGGCTCCGGCCTGAGACGTGGAAAATAAGTTCATCTTTTACCTCCTTATAATCTGTAAAAAATTTTCATTGAATTGTTCACTGGCAGTATATGAAAAATATGCGTTTTGTGTTACAATGTTTAGATAATTTCAAAGAGGTGCATTATTTATGATAAAAATAGAAAAACTGAAATGCGGAACAACATTGATAATGGAAAAAACTGATTATGTTCAGTCTGCTGCACTGGGCATATGGGTAAAAGCAGGGGCGTGTGATGAAACCGATGAGGTTTCGGGAGTATCACATTTCATAGAGCATATGATGTTCAAGGGTACAGCCAAGCGTACAGCCAGGGAAATAGCGGCTGATGTTGACAGAATCGGAGGAATGTTCAATGCCTTCACCGGCAAGGAGGCGACCTGTTATTATATCAAGACCTTATCTTCAAATATCTATCAGGGTGCAGAGATTCTGCTGGACATGATAACAGGATCTGAATTTGATCCGGCAGAGATGGAAAAGGAACGAAAGGTTATTTACGAAGAAATCAAGATGGTAAAGGACAGCCCGGATGATGATGTGTATGACACGATCTCAGAGCTTGTTACAAGCGGGAATCCTCTCGGCCGGAGCATTCTGGGAACTCCGGAGAGTCTGGCAGGCATAGATAGAGATAAGCTTACCGGATATCTGAATGAAAAATATGCCAGAGACAGTATTGTGATAGCTGTTGCAGGAAACTTCGATGAGAACAGGATAAGAGAAATGTTCGAAGAACGTCTGAATGTACTGAGGGCAGAGAAGGTCACCGTTGATGTGCAGCTGCTGCCGTACAGGCAGAGCTTCGATGTCAAAGTCAGAGATATTGAACAGACTCATATATGTCTGGCAACACCGGGGGTGGCGCTCGATGACAGAAAATACTATGCATTTGTGCTTATGAACAGTATTTTTGGAGGAAGCATGAGCTCCAGACTTTTTCAGAACATCAGGGAAGAAAAGGGACTGGCATATTCAGTGTGCTCAATGAACTCTTTTTCAAGCAACTGGGGATTTTTCAGCATATATGCAGGTGTGGCACATGATAAAGCTAAAGATACCCTTGATGCCATCAGATATGAGCTTGAAATACTGAGAAAAGACGGTGTT
>JBJESR010000237.1:0-8302 GCA_051882895.1 Lentihominibacter sp. | reverse complement strand
CCATATACAGTTTATTTTTGTCTACATCCGATACAGTATATGCTACAAAACCTGTCCCTGTCCCGTACATCTCCACAAGCTTTGCTGTAACCAGTTTTTCACTTCCTATCCCATCATTTACAGTGGCAGAATACAGTCCTTTGATATCACCTTTAACATCGTATTTTAGATAATACAACTTGCTGCCATCTGTGTATGCATCTCCATAGCATCCGACAAATGAATATCCTCTTTGTCTATACACTTTCCTCGAAGTTCCATCCCATATATACACTTCTTTCCCTGTTTTATTTTCAACTGCAAAATATACATCACTTTCTGTTGGGAACTTCTCTGTTTTGAAAAAAAACATATAACCTATAATAACGGCACTACAACATATCATTCCAATAACAAAAATCACTACACGTCTATTTTTCAATATCATCCTGATCTTCTCCATAATTCTATATACTAATGTATCTTTATGTTTTATAAAATGTCATTACTTTTTTCTCTTTGCTGTTACTATTATAATAATTAAGGCTACTACGATTTCAATTACCCATATTATTCCTATAACAGTATAGCGATTTGCAAATGCAAAGCATACTGCTCCAACTGCAGCGAAAAAAGAAATTACCAACTTCAAATCATCTATTCTTTTCATAATCGTATCCTTTTCAGAAAAAACAGAACCAGAGATTTGCTATCAATAATACACTTCCACCGACACATCTGAATTTGTCAATTTTGTGCTCTGTTTTATAACGGCAATATATTTCCCAAACAATTTGAGCATTAAAAGCCAGCAACCTGCTGAAATTACTATATCAGACACGAACTATAACACTCCATTTCTTTTTACTTATTATATCATAATGACGAACTGTTTTTCTGAATTTTCTGCCGTATATCTCGATTCACCACATTCGGAATCAAGATATCAAAAGAAGCCCATCAAAGAAAAGTATCCTTATGGCCGTTAGCATCAGATGAAATGCGTTCAGCTTTTGTCAGCTTTTGTTTTATCCAAAGTGCAGATACCCTCACCGGGTATACATTTTAAAGTTGCACGCAAATTTGTGTAGAACTTAACAAGGAGTGATAATAATTACACATATATAACCGAGGGAGGAATAACCGCCTGTATATTTTTGTAAATTACGGCTGTTTTTCTGGCATTCCGACCATTATTCAAACTGATAACTGGTATGAAATAGAATAATATAGCAATATACCCCTGAGGAAAAACCTCATCATAAAAAAAATGTGCAACTTTTCGTAAAAAAGAGAATGTGATGCACATATCTGGATATCAGCTGCGTATACAGCCAGCATAATCCTGAGCAACCCCAGCCTATGGGCCCGATCAGCCCAATCCGCCCCCGATTATTGCCCTGAATATCTGGTATGAAAAAAGGGCTTATCGCATCAGAATAACCTGGTGTGATATGCCCCATAAACTTACTATATTCTATATCTCCGGCTCTACTCTTCCCACGCTTTGGCAACTGCGTCTGCCACGATGTCAGCTGCTCCAGGGTAAAAGGCACTCGGGATGATATAATCAGGACTCAGCTCTTCATCCTTGATGATGCCGGCCAGCGCGAATGCCGCTGCAGTCTTCATCTCTTCAGTGATCCTCTTGGCTCTTGCTGCCAGTGCTCCCTTGAAAAGCCCAGGGAAAATCAGCACGTTGTTGATCTGGTTAGGGTAATCGGATCTGCCTGTACCCACTACCGCTGCTCCTGCTTCTCTGGCAAGGTCAGGAAGTATCTCCGGCTCAGGATTTGCCATGGCGAAGATCATAGGATCCTTGTTCATGGATCTCACCATATCCTGAGTCAGCACTTTAGCCGCTGACACACCGATAAACAGATCGCGACCCTTTACAGCATCCGCCAGAGTACCGGTGATATTATCCTTATTTGTCACCGCCGCAAGTCTCTTCTTGGCTTCATTAAGGTCACCACGGTCACGGGTCAGTATTCCCTTGCTGTCACATGCGACAATATCCTCGATACCCAGGTTCATCAGCATCTTGGCGATAGCTGTACCTGCAGCACCTGCGCCGTTGATGACAGCTCTGACTGAACTGAACTCTCTTCCCGTCAGCTTGGCCGCATTGATAACCGCTGCTGATACTACAACTGCTGTACCGTGCTGGTCATCGTGGAAAACCGGTATATCAACCTGCGCCTGGAGTTTCTCCTCAATCTCGAAGCATCTCGGAGCCGAGATATCTTCAAGGTTGATTCCGCCGAGAGTCGGTGCGATATTCTTAACAATATTAACGATTTCATCCACGTCCTGAGTTTCAAGACAAATCGGGAATGCATCGATGCCTGCGAATTCCTTGAAAAGCAGGGACTTGCCGTCCATTACCGGGATTGATGCCAGTCCGCCGATGTTTCCCAGTCCCAGAACTGCCGAACCGTCGGAAACTACTGCCACTATATTTGATTTGTTGGTATATTTATATACATCTTCAGGATTTGCGTGGATCTTCCTGCATGGCTCCGCAACACCCGGTGTATATGCTGTGGAAAGATCATCCTTAGTCTCCACCTTAACCTTGCTTGCCACAGCCATCTTGCCCTTGTTTTTCTCATGCATTTCAAGGGATGCTTTGTAATAGTCCATTTATTGTACCTCTTCTATTTCTTCCAGGAGCTCTTCAGTCCGACGATCTTGTTGAAAACCTTCTCCTCGCCGGCATCTCCGGTGTTAAGCTTCGCATCCGCAATATAGTACCCTTTCCTGAAGAACTGGAAACGTTCTCCCGGCTGTGCATCCGCCACTGAAGGCTCAGCATATGCGACTGTCTCAACGAGAGAATCAGGATTCATCACCTTCTCGCCGTTTTCGTCATCAAGCATCAGATAATCATAGTTTCTGATCTTTATCTTAACTGCTGTCCTGGCGTCTACCCAGTGGATAGTACCCTTGACCTTGCGTCCTTCGAAGCCGCTGCCACTTCTCGTCTCAGGGTCGTATGTGCACAGAAGTTCTCTGATGCTGCCATCTTCATTCTTGACAACTTCATTGCATGTGATGAAATATGCACCCTTGAATCTAACCTCGTTGCCAGGGAAAAGTCTGAAGTATTTCTTCACAGGCACTTCCATAAAATCATCGCCGTCAACATAAAGTTCTCTGCTGAAAGGCACCATTCTGTTTCCCATTTCAGGCACTTCTCTGTTGTTCTCTATTTCCATTTCTTCCTGCTGATCTTCAGGATAGTTTGTGATCACGATTTTTATCGGATTCTCAACAACATTCCTGTTGGCCACCTTGAGCTTCAGGTCTTCTCTGACACAATGCTCCAGCAGGCTTGACTCAACAGTACTGTTTGCCTTGGCAACACCTATTCTCTCACAGAAGTCACGCACTGCCTCCGGCGTGTAGCCGCGTCTTCTGATACCTGCGATGGTCGGCATTCTAGGGTCATCCCAGCCTTCAACTGTACCATCATCCACCATTGCCTTGAGATATCTCTTGCTCATCACGGTGTTTGTCAGATTAAGTCTGGCGAATTCGATCTGCTGTGGAGGTGCCGGCCATTTGCCTACCTCCTGAAGCACCCAGTCATAAAGCGGTCTGTGGTCTTCGAATTCCAGTGTGCAGATTGAGTGGGTAATGCCCTCGATGGCGTCTTCGATCGGGTGAGCGAAATCATACATCGGATAGATGCACCATTTATCTCCGGTATTATGATGCTCGGCATGAGCTATTCTGTAGATAACAGGGTCTCTCATATTGATATTAGGCGATGCCATATCTATCTTCGCTCTGAGCACCTTCTCGCCGTCAGCGTATTTCCCTTCTCTCATTTCTTCGAAAAGCTGCAGATTCTCTTCGATGCTTCTGTTTCTGTAAGGGCTCTCTTTGCCGGGGGCCTTCAGAGTTCCTCTGTATTCTCTGATCTGGTCGGCATTAAGGTCACAGACGTACGCTTTGCCCTTCTTTATTAATGTCAGAGCACAGTCATACATCTCATCAAAATAGTCTGATGCCCACAGTCTTTCATCCCATTCGAACCCCAGCCATCTTACGTCCTCCTCGATGGAGTTGACGTATTCCATGTCCTCCTTCACCGGGTTCGTGTCGTCATATCTGAGGTTGCACTTGCCGCCGTATTTCTGGGCTGTCGTGAAGTTCAGGCATATGGACTTGGCATGTCCGATATGAAGATATCCGTTTGGCTCCGGCGGGAACCTGGTATGGACTTTGTCTCCGTACTTCTGGGTTTCCAGATCCTTTTCTATGATATTATGAATAAAGTTTGAAGCTGCTTCATTTGACGCATCTTCTTTTATCACGTCTTTTCTGATCTCGGTCATCTTTATCCTCCGTATTGATTTGTGCAAAATGGACTCTGTCTGCATGCCGTAGTGTCGTCCGTTTCATGCAGGCACATATGTATATATTATACCCCCATTATATCAATGTTTGCAACGTGTTTTATCAGGAAAGCCTGCGCATTCGCCAAAGCATGCAAAAAGGGCACCGCCCTGACGGTTAATCCCGTTAAAGCGGCAGCCCCTGCCATATACGTCATATTGTATTACAGTTCTTTGACCTTGGTTTCAAGAGTTATTCCAAGCTCAGCTGCGTACTGGAAGTAACAGTCCACCTGTTCAAAGGTCAGCATGTCCGATGAGATGAGTCCGGTCTGATCGAACTTGTCATTTACAAACAGCTTGGTGAAAAGATAACCGCCCTGCCCTGTAAGATACATCTCCGCTGTGATGCCGGCCTTTTCGTAGGATTCAACCAGACCCGGCGCGAACACATGGGTTTCAACCAGCACATCCTTACCGTCCTTCTTTCCATAAGCCTCAATGACCATACATCCGGAATCGGTAACAAGACCTTCATCTATGATTTCCTTTATTTCATCCTTGAATTTCGGTGCAGGCGGCACATGCTTGAGAACCATGTCAAAAGGAGCTATCTCAACACCGTTGATAATCTCCTTCTTGTGTGAGAGGAGACCTGCGCGGTAAAGCGGTTTCGCGAAATCCACACCCGCGCCTGCATACTTGAAGTAGGCATTTTTAGCACCTTTGAAGAATTTCTCCGCATTGAAGCTGTAATGCAGCGGTTCATCGTGGCAGTGCTCCACAAAAGTGATTTCCTCATCCATGTAATCATATTTTCTTTTTATCGGCAGTTCGAAGGCAGGTGTTCGAACCAGCTTGCCGTCGATAAAGGCATATCCCTCTTCGCTCATATCATGAAGAGCTGTTACCGGTGACCACCAGAATGGCTGGAATCTCTTAGCTTCAACGCCTTCCCACACGATATTGTAGATCGTATCGCAGGTATCCAGATATTTCATGGCATCCCTTGTCGCTGCACAGATAAGACCGGGAGCCGATCCGGTTCCTACTATTGCAGTTCTTCCTATCTCTTTGAATTTAGGTCCATATACATCGTACTGAATCCTGACGCTTTCCACCCAGTCCTCATGCAGCGAAGTGGTCGCTGCGTAATCCTGATAATTCGCTTTTACTTCCAGTGCTGCATCCAGTACATTCTTTGTACACTCAAGGGGCAGAGCATTCAGGATCAGGTCGACACCACGTGCGACCTCAACGATACTCTCCTTGCTGTGGGCATCGACCTGGACTCCCTTTGCTTTTTTTAATATTCTTACGAGGCTGTCAACCGCTGTTCTGTCGTAGTCAGCACAGATAATTTCTGCCACGCCCGGATCCTCATCAAGTCTCTGAGCTGCTGCTGAGCCCTGTGCACCTACACCTAACACCAATATTTTCTTTAAAGCCATAACATGCACCTTTCCTTTCTCTTTATCTGTCTGTATTATACATTATATCCTGCCATCATCAAAATCCATTTGTTGTCAGATTTAGATATGCAAAATGCTGAATAATTTTCTGAATTTTATGAAATATATTGTTTCTCAGTTATAAGCGCAAAATCCGTAGCTTTTTCCAGCAAAATATGCATGCAGGATGTTATAATTAATCAGGAGGTGCGACATGCTGTTCGAAAGTATTTCATATAGAGACAATCTGCCCTTTGAGATTTCCTTTCTCAATGTCGCCGGTGAAAGCAAGCACTGTCACCGGGAGCTTGAAATCATCCTTGTGCTCAGAGGGGTAACTCATTACCAGATTTATCATACCGACTATGAACTCAACACCGGAGATCTGATTATTGCTGATGCTGAAGACCTGCACCAGATACATGATTCCTCCGAGGACATACTCATGCTTTCAATGCATATAGATACCGGCAGATTCAACGATATTTATCCTGATATCCGCTATATGTTCTTCGTATGCGAGGAATGCATGGAAGGACCGTCCGGCAACAGACAGCTTCTCCGCAGCAAGCTTATGCTGCTCAAGGAACAGATAGCGTCCCTTGCTCTGCATTATGTAAAGGGAACGTCGTCTCACGCTGTGCTGGAGGATGGGATCAACAAGCTTGTGGCAATCCTGGTGGAACATTTTCAGGGATTCTACATGGAGGATTTCCAGTACAAGACAAGCTCTCAGAACATGAGCGAGGAAGACCTGCAGCGTCTGTGCCGCATCACCAGATATATTATGCTCAATTACAAAGAAAGAATTTCTCTTGACGATATTTCACAGCTTGAACATCTGAGTTCATATTATCTTTCCCACCTTATCAAGGAAAATCTTGGCTTCAATTTCCAGAATTTCGTTAATGCCATCAGACTGGAGTTCGCCGAAAAGCTTCTGGTCTTCAGCAATATGACGCTGATGCAGATAAGTCAGGAGTGCGGATTTTCTTCTCCGAACTATTTCAATAAGTGCTTCTCGGCATGGCACGGGAAAACTCCCGCTCAATACAGGAAGGACTATGTGCCCTGCGACCGTACTGCCATAGGCAGCTTCACTCAGGAGGAGGCCTGCGAGCTGCTTTCCGGATATATTATCAATGCTGACAGCGGTAATGCTCCGCCGGGCACGGTACCGCTGTTTCCGGCACAGTATGCAGACCTCGGTTCGCTGCCCTGGTCAGAGCAATTCGAGCCGGTTGCCGGTCCGTCAGTGGTGCTGGATTCAATGGAGGCCGTAATAAAATATGAAAGTCTGTGTGAAGAGCTGGCTTCACTGGGTTCTTTTACTGCAGTCATTGACCCTGAACTTCTTAAGAGAAACAGAGATCTGGATATATCAATGCTTCCCGCTGATGTTCGGATACCTGATACTCTGCCTGCCTCAGCTGCTGCAGGTTGTACTGCTGAGGCTTACAGGGAGCTGTTTGTTAATAAAAACACGCTGATTTCCCTATGGGGAGGAACACACTCGCTTTTTTCAGGAGATAATATGTCTTCACCTGTACTGCAGATATACAGATACTTCTCCGGACTGACTTCTCCTGAAGCTGCTGTATACGATAATATGCTTATCCTCAGGTGTGCCGAAATGAAAGCACTGATAGTGTTCAACACTTTTACCGACAATAATATCAGCATTACCATACCGGCAGACAGGCTTCCTGCATCCTGCAGCATCACATGCAGAGAAATCTCCGATTACTCATGCCCTGACACAGTTTCCATATCACCGGCAGAGACTCGTGGGAACTGCAGCCGGAACCTGTCATCACGGCTGCTGGCAGAACGTGTGATGCAGTGCCGCGAAGGCCGGGTAAGCTTCATTGATGCTGCACACGGTATCGACTATCTGCTCCACCCGATGGATACGGTAATATTTGAGTTCTTCTGCAGCTGAGCGGGCTGGGAATTGTCAGAAATCATCTGACAGATAACGGCAGTTTCATATCACACTAAAAACGGCGTACGGATGATTATCCGTACGCCATTGTTTTAAGCTGTTTATGTATCAGATATCTTATCTTTCTACTACGATAGCAGTTCCCTGTCCGCCGCCGATGCAGAGAGTAGCAAGACCAGTCTTGGCATCTCTCTTAGCCATTTCGTGGATCAGAGTGATGAGGATTCTGCAGCCGGATGCTCCGATTGGATGTCCGAGTGCGATTGCTCCGCCGTTAACGTTCAGCTTAGCAGGGTCGATTCCCAGATCCTTACCAACTGCCAGTGACTGTGCTGCGAATGCTTCGTTAGCTTCGATCAGGTCGATGTCATCGATCTTCAGGCCAGCTTTTTCCAGAGCCTTCTGTGATGAAGGAACCGGTCCAACACCCATGATGCTAGGGTCAACACCTGCTGATGCATATGACTTGATTGTGCACATTGGAGTAAGTCCGAGCTCGTCAGCCTTTTCCTTTGACATTACGATTACTGCTGCGCCGGCATCATTGATACCTGAAGCGTTAGCTGCAGTTACGATACCGT
>JBJESR010000236.1:0-8308 GCA_051882895.1 Lentihominibacter sp. | reverse complement strand
CTTAAGCTTGTCACATGCTATTACAACAGCCTGGCCTGTGATATATGTTGTTGAGGATGCATAAGAGCCCGAATCATATGGCGAAGAATCTGTGTCGACACTCGCTACAGAAACATCATCTATATGACAGTCCATGCACTCGGCAGCCATCTGAGCCAGGATCGTGTCGCATCCGGTCCCCATGTCTGCAGCTCCGATAGACAGGATATATCCGCCGTCATCCCCCAGAGTAATTGTGGCCGAACCCACATCTACTCCTGATATTCCGCTGCCCTGCATTGCCATAGCCATTCCGGCAGTACGTACTTTGCCATCGGGCATTTCACGTACTGGGAATTTCGCATCCCAGTCAAAAAGTTCTCTGCATCTGGACATGCAGCGGTCAAGGGCACATGCGCTGGTGGTTTCACCGTAATATGCAGGCATGGACATGCCTTCTCTTACCATATTTTTTTCACGTATTTCTACAGGGTCCATGTCGAGTATGTCAGCAAGTTCATTTACCGCTGATTCAACTGCGAAAATCCCCTGAGTAGCGCCATAGCCTCTGTATGCACCGGCCGCCTGAGTGTTGGTGTAGACTACATCATAAGCGAAACGAAAAGCTTCCAGTGAACCGGTATATAAAGGAATGGATTTGTGTCCGCTCAGACCTACAGTCGTCGGACCATGCTCACCGTAAGCACCGGTGTTGGACAAGGTGTAAACGTCCATAGCACGGATTTTACCGTCTTTATCTGCTCCCAGCCGAACCCGGACTTCCATTTCATGGCGGGGGCTGGCTGCAATCTGTGATTCCTCACGTGAATAAACTATTCTGGCAGCCTTGCCTGTTTTATATGTTACAAATGCGGCGTAAACCTCGGATACGGCTGACTGTTTGGCACCGAAGCCGCCGCCGATACGGGGTTTTTCTACGCGTATTTTACTTTTCGGTATTCCCAGAGCATGGGAAAGAATTCTGCGCATATGAAAAATTATCTGTGTGGATGCCACGACATGGAGTCTGCCGAAGTGGTCCATTTCAGTATAGGTACGAAAGGTTTCCATCATTGCCTGCTGGCAGGCTTTAGTGTGGTATGTCCTGTCAATCACATAGTCACAGGAAGAGAGGACAGCCTCGACATCGCCGTCTTCGGTGGAGTCACAGGCGCAGAGATTGCGTCTGTTGTCAGCCCCTACCGGGCATGGGGCTTCCCAGTTATCTTCAGGATGTACTAGAATCGGATTGTCCTTTGCAGTACGGAAGTCCAGAACAGGTTCAAGGACATTGTATTTCACCTTGATGAGCTTCATGGCTTTATCCACGCACTGTTCGTCATCACCTGCAACGATGGCGACAGCATCGCCTGCAAAGCGCACGCGGCGGTCAAGTATCAGCCGGTCATATGGCGATGGTTCGGGGAAGGTCTGACCTGCCTGGGTATAGCGGGTCTGTGGTACATCCTTATATGTGAAGATACATTCAATGCCGGGAACTTTCATGGCAGTTTGAGTATCGATATCTTCAATCAGAGCGTGGGCGTGAGGGCTGCGGAGGACTTTGACGATAAGACAGTCCGATGGTGTCAGATCGTCCATATATGAGGGCTTGCCAAGAAGCAGCTGCATAGAGTCCTTTTTACGTATGCCCCTTCCTACTGTTTTGAAACTATTATTATTCATGGTCGGACTCCTTTCTTTCGATGCTTCGGCTGTCCAGATATGCCCGTATTCCGCGAAGCTGGCCTTCGTAGCCTGAGCATCGGCACAGATTGCCTGCCAGATAAGCTCGGATTTCATCATCTGTTGGATCAGGTATCTCACGAAGCAGTGCAATGGTGTTCATCACAAACCCCGGGTTGCAGAAACCGCACTGATCAGCACCCTGGTCTGCAATAAAACCGACGAAATCAGAAGCTTCTTCCTGGAGTCCCTCTAATGTCTGGATAGAATGTTCATGGGCACGTGCCGCAAGAACGGAGCAGGAAAGAACAGGAACGCCATCCATCAGTACTGTGCAGAGTCCGCAGTTTGCAGTTTCACAGCCGCGTTTCACACTATAGCAGCCTTTGCTGCGCAGCAGGTCTATAAGCAGTGTGTCCGGATGGACACTTGCCATAATCGGTTTGTCATTAAGCGTCAGTCTGATTTCCATTGGCTATACCTCCATATCTTCAAGCTGTTCCATTGCGCGGCGCACAAGGACTCTGCATATCTGCATGCGGTATTCTCTGCTGCCTCTGAGGTTAGTTCCGAAGGACAGCCGGGATACTGCATATTCGGCCGCTTCAGCCGGGTCATCAGGCAGCTCGCGCACTAATATAGCTTTGCCGGGGCGTGCTCCCACTGAGCAGCATACGGTATCAGCCGTTTTAGACACTGCGCAGGCGAGTACGGGAAAATCCGTTGAGGCATTGCGCTGTGATCTGTAGACTGTAGTTCTTCTGACTTTGGGAACAATGATGCGGATCAGCAGGTCTCTGACAGTTCGCGGCATATCAGCGAATTCTTCAATACTCATAATGCCGTGTTCATACAGTTCTACCTTTGCATCTATTGCCATAAAAAGAGTCAGAACGTCAGAAAATCCGAACCGGCCCCAGATACTTCCGCCGATTGTTGCCAGATTTCTGAACTGAACTCCTACTATGGGAGTCAGACTCTGTGACAAGGCTCCCTGGGTCAGAGCATTGAGGCCTTCGTGAAGCTCAAGCTGTCTGAGGGAAACCATGCAGCCTATGCTGTATTCGTATTCGTTTTCTTCTATTGTATCAAGATTCAGATCCTGAAGATCAATGGCAGTGTTGACGCTGAGGTTCTGCATTTTGAGCCACAGCATACCGCCGATGATCCTGTTGTTTTTCTTAAGGCACAGTTCATATGCCTCTTCAAGTGTTTCAGGTCTGACATATTGTCTGATTTTCAGCATAATGTCACCTCCGTGGTTTTGTCATGTACATTATATCAGCTGCAGGACCAAATCGGAAGAGGGCATAAACAATTGAACTGATGCTGCTTTTATATTAAAATGGGAATGATTACAGAAGGGAGAATTATATGACAGAAGCATACTGGCATGAGAACGGGAAATGGCATCACGGGCTTCCGGCGGAATATTTCAGAAATCCGGGAAAAGTTGTTTCCATTGTCGGAGGAGGCGGAAAATCCTCACTTATGTACCATCTGGCGAAGGAATACAACAGGAGAGGACTGAAAACAGCAGTCATGACCACCACGAAAATATACAGACCGGAAACCTTCTGCAGAACTCCAGCTGAGTGTGAAAGCTGCTGGGAAGAAGGGCATTATGCGATATGCGGAGCACTGAATGCCGAAGGTAAGCTGGGCAGACCTGCAGATGAAATGCTGGAATGGATGATCAGAGAAGCAGATGTTATCCTGTCAGAAGCGGACGGTGCCAGAAGAATGCCGTGCAAGGCTCCGGCAGAGTACGAGCCGGTGTTTCTTCCTCAGACAGATATGGTTATCGGTGTGATGGGGATGGAAGTGCCCGGCAGATCTGTGGAGGAGATATGTTTTCGTCCGGAAAGGGTATGTGAACTTCTGGCATGCGGTACGGATCATATTATGACTGCAGAAGATATGATAAGAATTCTCCTGAGCGACAGAGGTACGCGAAAGTCTGCAGATGATCTGGAGTACCATATCGTACTGAACAAATGTGACAATGAACAGCGGCTGCAGCAGGCGAAACATACAG
Organism: Lentihominibacter sp.; assembly: GCA_051882895.1. Lineage (GTDB taxonomy): Bacteria > Bacillota > Clostridia > Peptostreptococcales > Anaerovoracaceae > Lentihominibacter. The sequence continues at coordinate 4,605 of JBJESR010000236.1, read as the reverse complement.
CACTGCTTCTTGAGCAGAGGGGGCATTTAAGGACTGTACTTACCAGATTGAAATAAAGCGGCAGCGCTGATATGGATCTGGAATAAACATGAAAGGAAGGGCATCGGTATGAGGGATCTGATAATTGTGCGCGGCGGAGGCGATATGGCAACAGGTGTGATACATCGCCTCTGGAGTGCAGGCTTCAGAGTTATGGCTCTGGAAACGGATATGCCTGTCGCAGTGCGGAGGAAGGTTGCTGTAAGCGAAGCAGTATATGATGGTACTGCAGAAGTGGAGGGGATGACTGCAAGGCTTATCGGAGATTCGTGTGAAGCGGAAGCTGTGCTGACAGCAGGTGAAGTGCCTGTTCTTATAGATCCGGCCGGAACGAGTATCGGAGAGCTGAAACCGGAGATCGTAGTGGATGCCATCATTGCCAAGAGAAACACAGGTCTCAGTATAGACATGGCTCCTGTGACTGTAGCACTGGGTCCCGGATTTACGGCTGGAGAGGATGCGGATTATGTTATTGAAACCATGAGGGGTCATGATCTGGGACGTATTATTGCAAAAGGAACGTCAAGGGAAAATACCGGCCGTCCCGGAAATGTCGGGGGATATACCCTGGAACGTGTCATACGTGCAGAACATACAGGAATTCTGCATGTATATCATCAGATAGGTGAATTCGTGGAAAAAGGTGAAACTGTTGCCGTTATTGAAACCGGCAGCGGCGACTATGAGTATAAGGCTGAGATCACAGGTGTGATACGCGGGATGCTGCGGGATGAATTTCCTATTAAAAGAGGTGTGAAAATCGCAGATATAGATCCGAGAAAAGAGTCGCAGAAAAACTGTTTTACAATTTCAGATAAGGCACGCTGTATTGCCGGCAGCGTTCTGGAGCTGGTATGCAGACATATATTCTGAAGATAGTGGTAAGTTATATTAAGGTGCAGGAAATTCCGGTGCCTTATTTTTTTGACTTGCTTTGACGGTGAATAAAACAACATAGATGAAAAGGCAGACAGATTGTGCAATTCTAAATTATCAAAAAACTATTGACAAATCAACAATATATGATAATATGATTGATATATCAATTAATTAAGATGTGAAGCGGGGGAGTTTTATGAAAAGATACGAAGCACTTTTTACACCTTTTAAAATAAATACCACAGAAATCAGAAACAGGTTCGTAATGTGTCCTATGACGGGTGCTGCACTGATAGTTAAGAATCAGTATAACCGCAAAGCAGAGGAATATTACCTTAAACGTTCAGAAAACGAAACAGGGCTGATCATTACTTCACCGTCAATGGTTCTTGATATGTGGGGGAGAGGGTACTGGCTGAATGATGCCGATGATGTATTTACTGGTCCTTTACATGATTTTGTTGAGAGAATACATGATAACGGCACGAAAATTTTCATGCAGCTGGGTGTGGGGCTTGGCAGAGTTCTGAATCCGTACCCGATAAAAGCTATAGAGGGAGCTCAGATAGAAAATGTGCGTTTTGCAGCAAGTAAAATCCCTAATGTATGGAACAGAGAGATTATTCACAGACCATTGACTGTTGATGAAATACATAGGTTGAGAGACGCAACAATTGAATCTGCTAGACTTGCACAGAAAGCAGGAATGGATGGTGTAGAGATTCACGCTGTTCATGAAGGCTATCTTCTTGATCAGTTTGCGATAAGCAGTATGAACAACAGAACTGATGAATATGGAGGCTCTTTAGAAAACCGTATGAGATTCGCATGTGAAATTATCAGAGGAATCAAACAGGTTTGTGGAGAGCAGTTCCCAGTAATGGTCAGGTACAGCGTGGCCAGCAAGATGAAGGGCTTCAATCAGGGGGCACTGCCGGGTGAAGAATATGAAGAATTCGGCAGAAGTCTGGAAGAAAGTCCGATGGCAGCGAAGCTTCTGGAAAATGCAGGTTGCGATGCACTGAATGCTGATAATGGAACATATGACTCATGGTACTGGGCGCATCCGCCGATGTATATGGAAAGAGCATGCAATCTGGAAGATGCTGCATACATAAAGAAGCATGTGAATATACCGGTTATATGTGCCGGAAGAATGGAAGACCCTGAAATTTCAAACGCAGCTGTAGAAAAAAATATGATTGATGCAATAGGTGTTGCCCGCCAGTTCCTGGCAGATGCGCAATGGGTAAAGAAACTCAGGGGCGGGAAACCTGAAGATATACGCCCTTGTATAGCCTGTCATAATGGATGTCTTGGAAGTCTGCTTCAGGGATATGGTCTGTCATGTGCTCTGGATCCGTCAGTAATGCATGAGGAAGAATACCGGCTGGAGCCTGCTGGGAAAGCTAAAAAGGTGCTGATTGCAGGCGGCGGAATAGGCGGAATGGAAGCAGCAAGGTTATGCACATTGCGGGGGCATAGAGTCAGGCTTTATGAGAAATCAGACAGGCTTGCAGGTGTGTTCAATGCTGCGGCGGCACCTGATTTCAAGGAAGCTGATAAGAAACTCATAGCATGGTACGAAAGGCAGATGAAACTGCTTGATATAGATATCAGTATGAATACTGAGGTTACAGCTGAGCTGATTGATGAAGAAAATCCGGATGTCGTAATAACAGCGACAGGAGCATTCCCGAAAAAACTTGACATAACAGGCGCAGATGAGCAGAAAGTAATTTCAGCCGTTGAATATCTGTACGGAACTAAAACTGCAGGCAGAAATGTGATTGTGGTTGGCGGAGGATTGACGGGATGCGAAATAGCTTATGACGCCGCCAGAAAAGGAAGCACTGTGACAATAGTTGAATTTGCGGAAAACATATTGACGGCCAAAATGCTCAGTGCAGCAAATTCATCTATGCTGAGAGATCTTTTGAATTATTACAATGTTGAAATTCTGACTTCATCGAAGATAAGCAGATTAACAGGAGATGAGGCTGTTATTGATAATAGTGGTGAAATAATCAGGAGAAAGGTTGACAGTATAATCGTTTCCGTGGGATATATGCCTGATCAGGAGCTGTATAAGAAACTGGAAGACCGGGAAAATGTGTATAACATTGGAGATTCCCTGAAAGTTGGGAATCTGATGGATGTGATAAAGAGTGCATATAAGGCAGCTTTAAGCATATAAACATGCATTATTGTTGATAAATCAATTATTACCGCACCATTGAAAGGAGGCAGAAGGGTGCACTTTTAAATGAAATTATTATATTATATGTTTTAGTAACGGAGGTGTACTATGGGTAAGACAATCTCTACACAGAAAATCGATTCATTAAGATGGGTAATATTATTATTGCAGATTTTAGTAGGAACTGCCACAGCATATATCTGGTGTCTGACTGTTTATATCGGGCCTTTTGCAGAAAGTTACGGCTGGGATCCTGCAGTAGTTGTTCTGGCGTTTACGGGTATGATGCTTTTTGGAATACCGGGATCTATCGTTGGAGGTAAATTGAGAGACAGATTTGGAACGAAATGGGTTCTTAAAGTCGGAGGTATAGGTTTCGGCCTGTCGGTAGTGGCCAGTGCATTTTCAACAAGTGCATGGATGTATGTTATTCTTGATGGATGCCTGGCATCATTTTTCATGTATCTGGTTTATGTGGCACAGCTTGCAAATATTGGAGAACTCTTCCCGGATAAGCGTGGTTTGAGCTACGGGTTCGTAGCAGGCGGGATTGCAGTCGGAGGTGCAGCTATCGTTCCTCTGGCAGAATGGCTTACGAGAGTGATGTCCATAAGCGGCGGTATCATTCTTCAGGGAATCATTTACGGTGCGTTTGTATTCATCGCAGGATGTCTGGTATTTGAAGCTCCGAAGAATTATGCACCAAAAGGATGGACTGATCCGAACGCAGAGCTTGCAGAAGCTGATGAGGATGCAGTAATATCTCTTGATTCCAGAATATCAAAGCTCTTTACATCACCGGTATTTTATCTGTTATTTCTCACTTGTTTCTTATCATCACCGTTATATTCAGCACTGGGGAGCAACTTGTCTTCTGTAGCACAGGCAGCACTGGGAGTAGATACAGCAACAGGTGCATGGATGTATTCACTGTGGTCTATAATGGCGGGAGCAGGTGGAATAATAATAGGATTTATATCAGATAAATTCTTCGGACCTCTCAGAACATACATATATTCCATAGCAATATGTGCGGTAATTGCTGTTCTCTTATTTATATTCGGTGCAGATACATATGTTTTGTTTATATTAGCTATTGTTTTCATTGGTATCGTTTCAGGGGCTTTTACAGCTATGCTTCCGAATATCATTATGTCGATTTACGGCAGCAAAAATTTCGGAGTGAATTACGGAATTTTCATGTGTGCCGGAATGATAGCATCTGTTGTAGGTTCACAGGTGTCTGTAAGATGCACACCGACCCAGCTGTTTGGAGTTGGAGGTATCGGATTTGTTGCTGCAATAGTAATCGGATTTGTGACTATGGCTGTGATTAACAAGAAATTTAAGAGAAAAGCTGTTTAATTGAGCAGGAGTGCTGTTATGAGAACGTGCAGGAAAATAATAAGAAATGCTGTCATTTATACGGTAGATGGTGATGGCTGGGAAAAAAGAAAATATACATCTATGGGAATAGATGAAGAAGG
>JBJESR010000235.1:0-1851 GCA_051882895.1 Lentihominibacter sp. | reverse complement strand
AACATTTTTTCCGTATTATTTTATCTCTGCATTTTCAACGAGGAATTCAAGTACTTTCTGATAAAGCAGTTCGAGATGAACGTACCCGTCCGCATCTCTTCCGGTCTGCTTTTCTATTTCCTCTTTATCGTAGCCCTGTTTCTCAAACTCGTCAAACTGTGCCTGTTTTTCTTCATCTGTGTATTCAATACCTTCTTTATCAGCAATATACTCAAGAAGCATCTCCTGCTTTACTCTGAGCTTGCTGCTCTCGTCATTGGCTTTGTCAAAATCATCTTCACTCTCAAAGCCGTACTGGCTGAGCATCTCCTCCCTGCTTACACCATATGTTTCAGCCATATCATCAATCTGTTTATCATTGAATTCTATATAGTTCTCCAGTTCTCGGTCCGGATATTTCTTAACCTTGGTGTTTTCAACAACCTGAGACCAGACTTCCTCCTGCTGTGTTCTGATTGCTTCCTCCTCCTTGGAATCATATATTTCTTTCTCCACAGCCTTCTCATATTCATCTAATGAACTGTAATCCGTATTATTTTTAACAAAATCAAGGTCATATTCCGGTACAGTTTCTCTGGTCGCTGAATTGATCGTAACATCAAACACAACATCCTGTCCCTGAAGTTCTTCAGTGCTGTAATCCTCCGGGAATGTCAGTTCCAGCTTCACTTTATCGCCTACCTTCTTACCGATAAGCCCTGATTCAAATCCGTCAATGAATGATCCGCTGCCGATTACCAGATCATACCCTTCTGCAGACCCGCCGTCGAATTCTTTACCATCTTTTGTTCCGACATAATCAATGTTCACTGTGTCATCATTCTGAACAGGAGTGTTTTTATCAAGTTCTTCTTTTTCTGCGGCGGCCTCAAGATCCGCCTGTATTTCTTCATCAATATCATCTTCTGTAACCTTGATGGTATACGATTCAGCTTCAAGCCCCATATACTCACCCGGTTCAATATACTCCGCAAGATCATAATCATCATATGACATTGATGATCCGCATGCTGTAAGACCTGCAGCTGCAAATGCACATACCCCCAACACTAACAATTTCTTTTTCATTTCACTCTCTCCTCAATAATCATTATTCCAACTATCTGTCTGAATTCATCAGAGCATTTTATGTATACGCTCCATCGTCGTATCTACTTCTGCCATCGCCTTAGCGCACTTTCTCAGCTCCTGTGCCACATTATCCGGCATTTCTTCCTTTCGCTTATACTTAAGTTCATGCTCAAGGCTTGCCCACGTATCCATAGCTACCGTTCTTATCTGTACTTCAACAGGCATATTGTACGTTTTGTCCGACAGGAAAATCGGAACCTCCACCACAAGATGAAGACTTCTGTATCCGCTTTCTTTCGGGTTGCTTATATAGTCTTTCCTTCTGAGCAACCTGATATCATCCTGTCTCAAAAGGCTCTCCTCAATTGTATATACATCATCCACATAATTGCAGATTACTCTTACACCGGCAAAATCCATTATTTTATATACAGATTCTATCTCTATAGGCCACCCCTTACGTTCTATTTTCTCTACGATGCTCTTTATGCTTTTAAGGCGGCATTCCATATGGTGTATAGGGTTATAATCATGCCGCAGACTGAATTCATTATCAAGCACTTCGAGCTTGGTGCTTATTTCCTTTATTGCTGCATGATACCGCATCCTCAGATCCCCGAATATCTCCGCAACTTCCCTCGCATCTTCTATCGTCACTGTCATCTGCGGAGGTATCATAGATTCGCTTATTTCAAATTTTTCATTTTTTTCCAGAATCATAATTATCTCCTTTGCTGCGTCCGTTCTGGTATCATAACATATATTTTTGTAATTTTGGTG
>JBJESR010000234.1:0-1855 GCA_051882895.1 Lentihominibacter sp. | reverse complement strand
GACAATACTGTTGATATCCAGGAATTCATGATCATGCCGGTAGGTGCTGTTTCTTTCAGAGAGGCACTGAGAATGGGTGCTGAAGTTTTCCACAACCTCAAGAGTGTGCTCAAGGGCAAGGGGATGAACACAGCAGTAGGTGATGAAGGCGGATTTGCTCCGAACCTTTCAACTAACGAAGAAGCTATTCAGGTGATCATCGAGGCTATCGAAAAAGCCGGATACAAACCTGGTGATGATGTAAAGATAGCACTGGATGTGGCAGCAAGTGAATTTTATGATGCAGAGGCTGACATCTACAATCTGACAGGTGAAGGTGTAAGCAGAACTGCAGAAGAAATGGTAGCATACTATGAAATGCTCTGTGACAAATATCCTGTTATATCCATCGAAGATGGTCTGGCAGAGGATGACTGGAAAGGCTGGAAGCACCTGACAGAAACTCTCGGCGACAGAGTACAGCTTGTGGGAGATGACCTGTTCGTAACAAATACCGAAAGACTTGCACAGGGTATTGAGAAAGGAATCGCCAATTCAATACTCATCAAGGTAAATCAGATCGGTACACTGACTGAAACCTTCGATGCTATAGAAATGGCCAAAAAAGCAGGATATACTGCAGTTGTTTCACACAGAAGCGGCGAAACAGAAGATACTACTATCGCTGATATAGTTGTAGGACTCAACGCAGGACAGATCAAAACAGGTTCGCTTTCGAGAACTGACCGTATCGCCAAATACAACCAGCTTCTCAGAATAGAGGAACTTCTCGATGCTTCAGGGCAGTATGCAGGAAAAGATGCGTTCTATAATATCAGAAACAAGTAATTCTACATTTAAATTCAGACAATTTAAGGATTCAATAATTATTGATTTTTGACAAGCGCTATGGTAAACTTGAATGGTTAGAATACAAGGAGGGTTAAATAATGAGTATAGCTCTTAAAATAGTGCTTGCCGTTGTAAGCATTGTATTGATTATAAGCATACTTCTGCAGTCCAGCAACAGTGCCGGTCTTTCCGGTTCCATCGGAGGCGGTGCCGAACAGCTTTTCGGTAAGAAGAGGAGTCAGGGATATGACGCTATCCTCAGTAAGATTGCTACAGTTGCAGCAGTACTGTTTATTGTAATATCACTCGTTCTCGTTGCACTTGAATAAAGCGGCTGCGGTCTTGTGATAATTAAAATCGTTTTAAATTTTTTTTAAATATTCGTGCGTTATGCGTTATTTTAAGAGGTGTCACTGACGCCTCTTAAAACGTAAAGGCATGAGGGGAGGTATCATTAAAATGAACGTTTTAGCGCTCGTTGCCGTGATTGCGGCAATCATTGGTCTGGCAGTAGCTGTCGGTCTGGCATCATGGATCAGCAAAGCCGACGAAGGTACTGACAGAATGAAAGAAATCGCCGGATACATCAGAGAAGGTGCGATGGCTTTCCTTTCGAGAGAGTACAAGATTATGGCTATCGTAATCATCGTACTGTTCCTGCTGATCGGATTCTTCATCAGCTGGGTTACAGGTATTCTCTATGTCTGCGGTGCCCTGTTATCAGTACTGGCAGGTTTCTTCGGAATGAAGGTTGCTACACTCGGCAACGTCAGAACAGCATGTGCTGCCAAGGATTCAGGAATGAACAAGGCACTCAAGGTTGCATTCAGATCAGGTGCGGTAATGGGTCTTGCAGTAACAGGACTCGGCCTTCTGGGACTTGGTGTTATCGTATGTGTTCTTGATCTTGCAACAGTTATGGAATGTGTTACAGGATTCGGACTCGGAGCTTCATCAATGGCACTCTTCGGAAGAGTAGGCGGCGGAATCTATAGAAAAGCTGCTGACGTAGGTGCTGACCTGG
>JBJESR010000233.1:0-8431 GCA_051882895.1 Lentihominibacter sp. | reverse complement strand
AGGGAATGATGAGAGATTTTTATAAAAGAGCACTTGAGCTCAATGAAGAAACAATAGCACATCGCAGGTTTTTTCATGAAAACGCCGAGGTGGGGCTGGATATGCCGAAGGCTCAGAGCTATGTGATGAAAAAACTGACAGAGTACGGGCTGAGGCCTGAACTGTGCGGGCATGGGGTTAAAGCAGTATTAGGAAACCGTACAGACAGCGTTCTGCTTTTGCGTGCCGATATGGATGCTCTGCCGATGCCTGAGGAAAGCGGGGAAATATTTGCCTGTAAAACCGGTCAGCAGGCCCACACCTGCGGACACGACTTTCACGCGGCCATGCTGCTGACTGCGGCTGAAATGCTGGCAGAATGTGAAAATGAGCTTGGAGGAACGGTGAAGTTAATGTTTCAGCCGGCGGAAGAGACTTTTGAAGGCAGCAGAGATATGATAGAGAGCGGCATTCTGGAAAATCCCCATGTGGATGCTGCACTGGCATTCCATGTGGCGCCGGGAAGGATGCCTGAAGGTTTATTCATGTATAACAGCGACGGGGTGATGATGTCCTCTGTCGATGGCTTCAGAATAAGTATTAAAGGTAAAGGAGGGCATGGAGCATACCCGAATCTGACTGTGGATCCGATACAGATTGCAGTCAGGGTATATACTGCCCTTGAAGGACTGATTGCACGTGAATCGGATCCGGAGAAGACATGTGTTCTTACTGTCGGCAGAATTCAGGCGGGAAATGCCGCCAATATTATTCCGGATACAGCGGAGATGGAGGGAACCCTGAGAACTGATGATCCGGAAGAGCGAAAACTGCTGGTGAGAAGAATCAGAGAGACAGCTGAAGGCATTGCAAGGCTTCATGGCGGTGAGGCTGTAATAACACCGCTTTCGGAGGTTCCGCCGCTTATATGCGACCGTGAGCTTACGGAACAGCTGGCCGGGTTTATGATGGAAATGAGTGTGCCGGGGATTGCACCATATCCAGGCATGAAGGCAAATGCATCAGAGGATTTTGCAATCATAGCATCAGAGGTTCCGGCAGCATTTATGTATCTGTCAGCAGGATTTGACGATGAGAGGGGTGACTACCCGGCTCATAATCCGAAAGTGCGCTTTAACGAAGGCGTGTGTCCCATTGGAGCAGCAGGTCTGGCTCACTGTGCATACAGATGGCTTGAAGAAAGGAGTAGAAGATGATTCTGTTTTTTTCGGGAACAGGAAACAGTGCCTATGCGGCTCACTATGTGAATCGTGTGTTAAAGGATGAAATTGCCGATTTGTCTGAGAAAATAAAAACTGCAGATTACTCTGAGGTGAAATCAGACAGTCCCTGGGTGGTCGTTGCACCGACATACTGCTGGCAGCTGCCGAGAATTCTGGAGGACTGGATTATGAAAACTGATTTCAGAGGGACCCGCGACATATATTTTATCCTGACCTGCGGCAGCAGTACGGGAAATGCAGGGAAATATCTGCGTAAGCTCTGTGAACATAAAGGTCTGAATTACAGAGGATATGCCGAAGTAGTGATGCCGGAAAACTATATTGCTATGTTTAATGCACCGGGAGATGATGAAGCTGAGCGGATAATCGGAAAAGCTGAGCAGAGATTGTCTGATATTGCAGAAGTGATACAGGGGCGGGAAGCGTTTGCTGGTACCCGTACAGGTATTGCAGGAATTATATGCAGCGGACCTGTGAACAAGATATATTATCCGCTTATAGTGAAGGACAGAAGGTTTTATGCGGAGAATTGCTGTGACGGGTGCGGGCTTTGTGTCAGAAAATGTCCGCTGGGCAATATATCTCTCAGTAACGGCAGGCCGGTATGGAACGGAAAGTGTACACATTGCATGGCATGCATTGCTCACTGTCCGCACGAAGCTATTGAATATGGCAGAGCAAGCAGGGGCAAGGAGCGTTATCTGTGTTCAAAGTTCAGACAGATAGAGTGAGTTTTGCATAAACCGGAAGTATAACAGGAGGAAAAGACATGCCTTTTTTGCTTGTAAGAAACGATATAACAAAGATGAACGTGGATGCCGTAGTTAATCCGGCCAACACCAGATTGCTGCAGGGTGCAGGGACCAGCAGGGCGATTTTTCTTGCTGCCGGTGAATACAGACTGACAAGAGCATGCCGTAAAAAGGGACATTGTCAGGTTGGCGAAGCTGTGATGACCGACGGGTTCAGGCTTCCTGCAAGGTACATAATTCACGCCGTCGGACCGGTATGGGAAGGCGGAAATTCCGGAGAAGAACAGTTTCTCAGGAGTGCATACACAGAGTCAATGAAGCTGGCGGCAGCTCACGGTCTGGATTCTGTGGCATTCCCACTCCTTTCATCCGGAAGCTACGGATATCCGAAAAAAGAAGCAATGCGTGTGGCCGTATCAGCAATCAATGATTATCTGCTTTCAGATGACAGTCCGGACATGACGGTGTATCTGGTTCTGTATGACAGAGATGCTATGGCAGTCAGCAGCAGATTGTTTGATTCAGTCAGAGAGTATGTTGACGATAATTACATCGACGAGCATTATGAAGAGTACTGTGCAACATGTATGGGCAGATTCGGCAGAACAGCAGACTGTTCTGAGGATATGAACGGTGATGTACCTGATGTGATACCTTCTGAAAATAGCATACTGCAGCAGGAAGAGCGCAGCTTTCCTATGGTAAATGACAGTGCAGTCAGGTACAAATGTGATACGCTTCAGCCGTGGCAGGATGAAGCTCTGAGTCTGGATGAAATGCTTAACAGGGCAGGTGAGTCTTTTGCTGATATGCTGCTGAGACTCATTGATGAACGCGGAATGACAGATGCACAGGCATACAAGAAGGCTAATATAGATCGCAAGCTCTTTTCAAAAATAAAGAACAACCCGGGCTACACACCGACAAAGAAAACTATACTGGCGTTTGCACTGGCACTGGAGCTGTCAAAAGATGAGACTGACGAGCTGCTGATGAAAGCAGGCTATGCCCTTTCCAACAGTTCAAAGTTTGATGTGATCATCACATATTTCATAATAAATAGGATATACGATGTTTTTAAGATAAATGAAGTGCTTTTTGCATATAATCAGCCTCTGCTGGGTCAGTGAAATGTCGCCTGCAAAGCGACCATATGCAGTGAATAATCCTGTATATTATGATTACAAGCTGAATCAAGGAGGTAATCATAATGAAAAAGGGAATGACAGAACTGGTATTTATACTGGACAGAAGCGGATCGATGAGCGGTCTGGAGAGTGATACTATCGGCGGGTTTAATTCAATGCTTAAGAAACAGAAGGCAGAGCCGGGGGAAGCTGTAGTGACAACAGTGCTTTTTGACAGCAGATATGATCTGCTGCATGACAGGTTTCCGATAGAACATGTGGCGCCTATTACAGAGAAGGATTACTTTACAATGGGATGCACGGCACTGCTTGATGCGGTAGGAAGCACGATACAGAAGACAATCAACGCTCAGAAACATATGTCTGCGGACATGAGAGCGGAGAAGGTGATATTTGTGATAATTACAGACGGTATGGAGAATTCCAGCGTGGAATATTCTTATAAGGATGTCAAACGTATGATAAAGCATCAGAAAAAAAGATACGGATGGGAGTTTATGTTTCTGGGAGCAAATATGGATGCAGTTGCAGAGGCGGATAAATTCGGGGTATCTGCTGACAGATCGGTCACATATGAATGTGACAGTGAGGGGCTGGGACTGACCTATGATGTTGTAGGAGATGCATTGTGTGCAATGAGATGTACGCAGGAGGTCCCTGTAGGAGCAGAGTGGAAAGAAAAAATCGAGGAAGATTTCAGGATGAGAGGAAGAAGGAAATGATAGGCGCAGTTTTAGGAGATATTATAGGAAGTCCTTATGAATTTGATTTTAACAATATCAAGACAAAAGATTTCCCGCTGTTCAGTGAAAGATCGGAATTTACAGATGATACAGTAATGACATTGGCTGTTGCCGAGGGTCTGATGAACGGGTATGGGGACCCGGAGAAATCAAAGAAGGAGATTGTCAGATCCATGCAGAGGCTGGGAGCCATGTATCCTGATGCTGGATATGGCGGCAGGTTTTCGGGATGGTTGCTGTCTGATGATCCGAAGCCGTATAACAGCTTCGGCAATGGTTCGGCAATGAGGGTATCATCGGCAGCATGGCTTTATAATACGCTGGAGGATGTGGAAATGTATGCGGCACTGAGTGCCGAAGTCACACATAATCATCCTGAAGGGATAAAAGGAGCTCAGGCGACAGCTGCTGCTGTATTCATGGCAAGATCCGGCAATACCAAAGAGGAGATAAAAGCATACATAGAAGAAGTGTACGGATATGATCTCAGCAGAAAATGCGATGAAATAAGGCCTTCATATCATCATGTGGAATCATGCCAGGAAACTGTCCCTGAAGCTGTAGCAGCTTTTCTTGAAGGGTCAGATTTTGAAGATGTAATCCGCACAGCTGTTTCCCTGGGAGGAGACAGTGATACTCTGGCAGCGATAGCGGGAAGTATCGCAGAAGGCTTTTACGGAGTGCCCCAGAAGCTAAAGAGTGCAGCAGTATCAATGCTGGATGAGGAGCTGCTTGGAATTTACAGACGATTCGCTGATGCTACTGCTGATGAAGCGGCACAGGCAGAAGAAAAAGCAAACTGCAGATTATATCCTCCTGTAATGCCATCGATATCCACAGCCTCCCCGATAGCATAAATATCAGGCAGTTCTCTGAAACTCATGGACGAAGTGTTGAGCTGAGAAATGTCAATGCCGCCGTTTGTAGCCATGGCTTTTTTAAATCCTGATACAGATGAAATTCTGAATGCCTCGCCTGTCAGCTGACCGGCGAGGTTTTTTAAGGCATTGCCGTGACGGGATACAATGCTCTGACAGAACCGCTTCGGGATTTTAAATTCGGATGCCAGAATATTTGAAAGGTCTGCCCCTGATCCGTTACAGGCTTTTTTCAGCATTGAGAGGACCTGTTCATAATTCAGCGGATGGAGGTAATTGATTTTGAGTGTATCACCTTCTGATGCATATTTTGAGATATTAAGTATTCCGGGACCGGACAGATCATTATGAGTGAATAAAACCGGGCCATCATTCTGGATTGTTCTGCTGCCGTTATGCCATATGGAAACAAGAGCATTTTCAAAAGAAATGCCCGAAAGCTCGCTGTATGGATACTCCTCAACCTGAACTGAGGATAAAGCTGGTTTCAGCCCGGTTATTCTGATGCCAAGGTCGTGGGAAAGAACCTTGAATAACGAACCGTCTGAGCCGGTTGACGGATATGAGCAGCCGCCGCTGGCGATGATAATGCTTCTTGCCATATATGAACTGCTGCAGGTGCTGATGCACCATGTGGAATCCGAACGGGTGATACCGGTAACCGGAGAACTGTATCGGATCGTGAATCCGTTTGATGCAGTTTTTTTCATAAGCAGATTGAGAATATCGTGGGCATCCATTGAAACGGGAAACACTTTGCCGTCATCACGGGTGATGGTATTTATGCCGTTACTTTCCAGAAATTCAATAAGAACGTTATTATTATATTTATACAGACAGCTTCTGATCATGCCGCCGTTTTTACCGTAGCATTTAATGAAATCCTTTATGGATCCGGCATGAGTTATGTTGCACTGACCGCTGCCGCTCATAAGCAGCTTAGTGCCTGCATGTTCAGTTTTTTCCAGAATAAGCCCCTTTAAAGGGTGTTTCATAGCAGCAGCGCACATAAGCCCTGAAGCTCCTGCGCCGATAATGATGCAGTCATAAATCATGTGAAAATCCTCACTTTGTATATATTCAAGGTATATTATAGATGGGCTGAAGTATCGGGGTCAAGAAGAGAAGGATATAATATTTAATAGTGAAACCGGCTCTGAAATGAGATATACTTATTACAGTACATAAAATACATGATAATACGATTATACGATTGCCCGGCAGTCAGATAAAACCGGGTGAAACTGATGGAGGATGACATTGAAGAAAGATATACCTGGCACGCTTAAACGTGCGGACAGGTTTCCGGTGATACTGATTGGAGAAGGCGTTCTGGTTGGAATCGTGGCAGGCATTGTCGTTCTGATTTACAGAATAGCTCTGGAGTATGCAGGAAGGTGGCTTCAGATAATACTTGAGTTTGCTCACCAGAGCCCGTTATACATTGCAGGATGGTTTGTGATACTGGCTTTGATGGCTGTGGCAGTATCCGGACTTGTGAAATACGAGTCTATGATTTCGGGAAGCGGTATACCTCAGCTCAAGGGGGAAATGATAGGCAGGATCAGCCAGAAATGGTACAGAATAATACCGGCCAAGTTTGCAGGCGGGTTCCTGTGTATGCTCGGCGGACTCGCGCTGGGGAGAGAAGGCCCGTCGATACAGATAGGTGCGATGGCAGGTAAAGGAATATCAGAATGGCTTGACAGAGGAAAAACAGAAGAAAAGTTTCTGCTGACTTGCGGTGCCAGTGCAGGGCTTGCGGCAGCCTTTCATGCACCTCTTGCCGGCGTGCTTTTTTCCATGGAGGAAATACATAAGAATTTTTCTGCAGCAGTACTGCTTTCGGTGACCACAGCATCACTTGCGGCGGACTGCCTGTGCACTTTGGTTCTGGGTGAAGCGTCAGTATTCCAGTTTGAAATCATTCACGAGCTTCCAATAAGCTATTACTGGATGGTTGTATTGCTTGGAGCGCTGCTCGGAGTGCTGGGAGCATTTTATAACTGGTTTACCCTTAAGGCGCAGGAACTTTACAACAGGTTCAGACATCTCGGGACAACAGGCAGAATAATGATACCGTTTATGTGCGCCGGAGTGCTTGGCTTCACAGCGCCGGAGCTTCTTGGCAGCGGTCACAGCCTGATCGAATTTCTGACTAATACTGATGTTGCTCTGGGAGCTGTACTGTTCATTCTGGCGGGGAGATTTGTTTTTTCTGCCGTAAGCTTCGGGTCAGGAGCGCCGGGAGGCATATTTTTCCCTCTGCTGGTGCTGGGCGGCTTTATCGGAGGTGTATTCGCCACATCAGGGGTCGAGTATTTCGGTCTTAATCCAATGTATATAAATAATTTCGTGCTGCTGGCAATGGCGGGATATTTTTCGGCAATAGTAAGAGCACCGCTGACAGGCATAGTGCTGATTTTTGAAATGACAGGCAATCTCAATCATATGCTTTCTCTTTCGATTGTATCTATCATCGCATATATCGTGGCATCTCTGATGAAATCGAGACCGATATATGAAAGTCTGCTGGACAGGCTTCTGTCAAAACAGGCTGAAAATGGAGAAAACGACGGTGTACAGAGCAGCGATGAACATCAGAACAATATAAGAGAAAAAATTCTGGCAAACTTCGTAATAGGCCATGGCTCACAGCCGGATGGACGCAGGATCAGCGAAGTGGAATGGCCGGACAACTGCCTGCTGGTATCGGTGCAGCGGGGAACTGATGAACTGATACCAAAGGGAAGGACCAGACTGCAGGCGGGTGATATCATTGTAATTATGATGGACGAGGGCAGCACAGCGTATGTACACGAGAAGATGGAAAAGCTTTGCGGGATGTAATAAAGGAAAATTTGCAGATGGATATCAAAAGTATGATAACACAGGATATAATAGAATATGTTAAAAGAGAAAGCGATACGTGCTCTTTACATGAACTTTGGGGAGAACCGGTAGTCGGATTTGCGGATGCTGAGCATCCCTATATAATGGACCTGAAGAATACAGTACATCCGCAGCATCAGATGCCCCGGGATGTGATGCCGGATGCAAGCATAGTGATAGCGTATTTCATACCTTTCAGCAGATGGATGCCTGATACGAATAACACAGCAGGCCTGTCATCACCGGAATGGGCAGAGGGGTATGAGCTTACTAATGCCATGTTCGGAAGGCTGAATCAGCATATAATAGATACAGTCAGACTGCTGGGCTTTGATGCCGCCACAGCTCCTCAAGCCGGTGTGTTTTATAGAGATGAGGTAATAAGTCACTGGTCCTTCAGGCATTTTGCGTATGCTGCAGGGCTTGGAACCTTCGGTCTGAATAACATGCTTATCACAGAAAAAGGATGTGCAGGAAGGTGCAATACTGTGGTTACAAACCTGGATGTTCAACCGGATGAACCTCAGACGGAAGAAGCGTGCCTTTATAAAAGGAACGGAAGCTGCGGAGCATGTGTGTCCGGGTGCCCGTCGGGTGCATTGATGAAAGACAGGTATGACCGGCACCTGTGCTATGAGCAGTGCCTTAAAAATGCAGCAGTATATGACAGCTTTGGAAGCTCATATACTGACGGAACAGAAAACATCGGCTCGGAAGTGTGCGGCAAATGTGTGACAGGAATGCCGTGCACTTTCAGAAAACCCAAGTGATGATAAATTGTGATCTGAGAAGGAG
>JBJESR010000232.1:0-1883 GCA_051882895.1 Lentihominibacter sp. | reverse complement strand
GCCTCAGGCTGTAGAAGCTTATATAGAAGGAAATAATTTTTCAATGATAGATCAGTCTAAAGATACAAAGCGATATCGATTCATTGACTACCGAACGGTAGTAAGCTATAATGATGCTGCAAACATATATTTCAGTAAAGGAGAAGCAGTTATGGAGCGAGGAAATACAAAACAGGAAATTCTGGATGCATCTCTGAGCCTGTTTTCGGTGCAGGGATTTGAGGCTACCTCTATTACTCAGATCACTGATGCAGTAGGTATTCGTAAAGCATCGCTTTACAGTCATTTTGAGAATAAGCGAGCCATCCTTGAAGCACTGATTGATGAGGTGCTGGAGCAGTATGAGAAGCATTCTGTTTTCTCGAAGAAAAACCGTGAGAATGGTATTGAGAACATTCCTCTGACAGCAGATGCTGCTGTAAAGATAATTCAGAATCAGCTGACTTATATCATACATGATCCCTATATCAGCAAAGCGAGGAAAATGCTTGTAATAGAGCAGTTCCAGAACCCGGAGCTGGCGAAGCTGCAGACAAAGCAGAATTATTCCGACGTTCTCGATTATTTTACAGAAATGGTTGAACAGCTGATCCGTAACGGTGTGATTACAGGAGTGGATCCGGAGCTTATGGCGGCTCAATTGTGTCTGCCTATTACCGTATGGATAAACCTGTGTGATAGGGAACCGGTGCGTGAAGATGAAATTATGGATATGGTGGAAAAGCACGTGCGGCAGTTTTTTAAGGTGTATCAGGTGAATGGATGTAACATAAATGAAAAAAACGCATAAAATCATGACACTAGAAAGGGGATTATTATGACAAAATCAAGGAAAAAGCACAGTATCGTTCGTAATGTTATATTAGCAATATTGGCGTTACTTGTTATAACAGCCGGGATTTACTTATGTTTTGGAGGCTTTACTACAGGAAAGTGTGCTGATACAGAAGAGTTTTCCAGATATGCAAGGCAGGTTTCAGAAATCACTGTTCCTGAAGATGCAAGAATTATAGCACTTGGGGAGGCAACTCATGGAAATTCAGAATTCCAGCAGTTAAAGCTGGATGTATTTAAGATTATGGTCGAAAAATACGGTGTCAGGTCTTTTGCTCTGGAAGCTGACTGCGGTAGCTGTGAGTCTGCTAACAGGTATATACATGGCGGCGAAGGAACAGCTGAACAAGCTGCTGCCGGATTGGGGTTTCAGATTTATAATACTGATGAAATGGCACAGCTGCTTAGCTGGATGCGTGAGTATAATGAAAAAGCCGCAAAAGGTGAAGAACTCATCTTCTATGGTTTCGATATGCAGAGTTATGATGTTACATATGACTATTTTATTGAAGCTGCAGAGACATTGGGTGCGGACACTGCAGAGCTGGAAAAAATATGGAATAAAGGGGATTCAGATAATAAATATACCAGCCAGCAGAAAGCAGATATTATAAATAAAGTAAAAGGCGAGCTCCCCGATAATAAGAATTCGGCTACAGTACAGGCAGCTCATTTTGCCGACATTCTGCTCCAGAACATTGACCTCAGCGAAACAATGGATGATACTCAGGCAGGTTTAGCTCTCAGAGATAAGCTTATGTCAGAAAATGTCATGTGGATTCTTAAGCAGGAAAAAGCTCGCGGAAACAGTCGTATTTTTATCTCAGGGCATAACGGGCACGTGGATCAGTCTGGAGTATACGATGAAGACAACAAATACATGGGACACTATCTGGCAGATGAAATAGGGGAAGCTTCATATTTTGTAATAGGAACAGATTTTTACAAAACAGAAAACAACATGCCAAAAGGGGATAAAGAGCGCACTGCGTTCTCTGTATATTCCCATGACCCTCTCGCAAAAGCGGCAAAAAAATGCGGATATGATA
>JBJESR010000231.1:0-8648 GCA_051882895.1 Lentihominibacter sp. | reverse complement strand
CCATGGTCTTGTGAATATTTATAGACCATGGATATTTTTGATTTGAGAAAAAAGAGAATAATAGCAGCCGGTCTGATAACGGTCATATGCTGTATCCTTATGGTGGTTTTTCCTACGATTGCACTGTATTCTGCGAGAAAGGGAATATCGCTGTGGCTGAGCAATGTTCTGCCTGCTCTGCTGCCGTTTTTCATATGTGCGAACTTTCTTCACAATATCGGCGTGATAAGATTCCTGAAGTCGGGAGTTTTCCCTTTTGCCATGAGTGTGCTGTCAGGGTATCCTATGGGTGCCAAAATTGTAGGAGATCTCAGACGAGGAGGAGAAATATCCCTGAATGAAGCAAAGCGGCTGATGAGCTTCTGCAGCACATCAGGTCCTGCTTTCATGGTGGGTGCTGTAGGCGCAGGGATGCTGGGTTCAGGACTTCTGGGAGGAATAATAGCTGTTTCGCATTATGAAGGAGCTCTGCTCAACGGATTTGTGTATACACGCATTTTCGGCAGAGATGACAGCGAAACATCGGCATGTCCTGTGCTGCCGGCCAGAAGCATGCAGGAGGCTTTTACCGAAGCTATACTGTCAGCTTTCAAATCCCTTGGCATAGTGCTGGCTTATATAGTCCTGTTCATGTTTATCACAGACCTTTTTCATATGTGCGGAGGGTTTTCTCTGGTGCACAGCGGAGAACTGAGGGCTCTGCTCAAGGGCTTCATGGAAATGACTGTGGGGTGCGGGGCAGTAGCAGAATGCGCCGCAGCGTCCCGGCAGATCAAATGCATTCTCTGTTCGGCTATACTGTCGTGGGGCGGACTTTCCGTTATGGGGCAGTCCATGAGCATGCTTTCAGGCACAGGCATATCCGCAGGATATCTGTGTCTGAGCAAGTTTACACATTGCATGTTTTCGGCTATGACTGCTTTAATTATCTCTTCCTTTATGGTATGATACTTTCATGAAAATATTAGGTATAACAGCGGAATACAATCCGTTTCACAACGGACACAGATATCATCTGGAGAAATCCAGGGAGCTTACCGGTGCAGATTATGTCATAGCCGTGATGAGCGGAGATTTCACACAGCGCGGTGAGGCAGCCATCATGGATAAGTGGGAGCGAAGCAGGCTTGCTGTCGAAAACGGAATCGACATTGTCTTTGAGCTGCCTTTTGTGTTCGCCTGCAGCAGAGCAGAGAAGTTCGCGGCGGGAGCTGTGGACATACTGGCAGGTCTTGGAGCCACTCATATTTCCTTCGGCAGCGAGAGCGGCAGTCTGGACAGGCTTGGAAGTCTCGTTACCAGGCTCAGGGAAAGACACCGGGAAATTGACTGCAAACGTCAGTTTTTCATGAAGCAGGGCAGTTCATATGCCAGAAGCTTTCAGGCTGCAGCGGGAGAGGTGCTGGGAGAAGAAGCGGCATCTATGATGCTTTCGCCGAATAATATACTGGCTATCGAATATATGAACAGAATTATCGAAAAGGAATATGCCATCAAGCCTGTAACTGTAGAACGCTATGGTTCCGGTTACTTTGACAGGAATCAGGGCGCAGGTATTGCAGGTGCCACGGCTGTGAGGGCGCTTGCAGAATCAGGGAATCCGGATGAGGCATCAGAGTATGTTCCTGATAATGTTTTCAGAGCAATGTCCGAAGCTGCTGTAAACCGCTCTGACTGTGAGGAAAGAGCTTTCCAGCTGATAAGAGCCGAGATAATAAAGAGCAGCACAAGTTCGCTTTCCACGATATACTGCATGGGTGAAGGACTCGAGAACAAACTGAAAAAAGAAATCATCAGAGCAGGGAGCCTGCAGGAGCTTGTTTCATCTGTCGTATCGAGACGTTATACTGAAGCGGCGGTGAGGAGACTGATGGTTTACATTCTGCTGGGGTTAAGAGAGCGTGATCCGCAGGAGCTGCTGTACGGCAGGGTGCTGGCGGCAGGCGCGAAGGGCCGTGAGCTGATCAGAATGATGAAGAAGCAGGGTATTTCGGGGATACCGGTAATTACCAATATCAATAAAGAGACTGATATATGCGAAGGTGTATATGATACTCTCAGATATGATCTGCTGGCATCTGACATGTACAATCTGATCTGCGGTAAAGATATCTACAGATTTTCCGATAAAGTTAAAAAGCCATATATAGAATAAATGTGGTATAATATACCGTCCCGTTAACGATATAATGACCGGAGTAATCAAATGTTCAAATCTATTCAGACAAAGACCATGTTTTTCCTGCTGGCGCTTGCAATCAGCCTTATTCTGATAATCGGATATCTGACGGTGTTTGCAATGGATTACGCCGCTGATGACCTGAAGCACAGCGATATGCAGGATAAAGCAGCATCAGTTTCGTACATGCTTTCAGGAGAGCTGGACAGAACCGGCAGACAGCCGGACGAAAAGCTTTTTTACAGAGTGGTGTCAGATGACCTTATGGGGAATAACTTCATGATAAACGAAAACGGAGAAACCATCGGTTATCATGATGAGGAAAAGCCGTATGATCTGAATCTTACGGAATCTGTTTCCATCCAGGAGGTGTACAAGAACGACAGGTATTATGTGGCTGCATTTGCCGAGGTGGCAGGCAGTGATGGCTGGTATTTCTGCACAGAGGAAGCTACGTCGGATTACATGGGCACACTGAATAATATCAAAACCATAATAATAATAGCCATTATTATTATATTCTTTATCCTCTGGCCCCTCGGCAAGTGGATTTCCTTCAGGATACAGAAGCCTATCGAAAAGCTGGCGCTGGATGCCGAGCGTATAGCCGAGGGCGACATAAGCAGAGAAATAACCGTAAGTGAAGATAATGAGCTGGCAGATATAGCACAGTCCTTCAATCTGATGCTGAACAAGCTCAAGAATACAATGCAGCAGGTGCTGGACAAGTCTGCTGAAGCTGTTTCTATGCAGGAAGTTATGGCATATGTGGATGAGACATATAATGCTCTGCCGACAGGAATAATCAGTATCAACAATATCGGCGAGATCACCACGTTCAACAGTACGGCAGAAGATCTGACAGGTCTCTCATCCGGAGAGCTTGTAGGTATAAATACGGATAACCCCACACCGCCTCAGATCAAAAATCTGATAAACGAACTTAAGCGTTGTCTCAGCAGGGGATCGCTGCAGCTCAAGACTATTACAGAAATCAGAAATCTGGCAGGAGACAGAATCCCTGTCGAATACAGTATAAACATACAGTTCGGCCTCAGAAACGAAGTTATCGGGGCCATATGCGTTTTTCGCAAGATAGATGATATACGAAGCTTTGAGGAAAGCGCCAACAGAGTCAAGACTATGGAGGCTCTCGGAGAGATAGCCGCCAGCATGGCTCATGAGATTAAGAATCCGCTGACAAGTATCAGGGGAAATGCACAGTATCTTGATTTTATGCTCAAGGAGAACAACCTCAGTTTTGATGAGGTGGACATAATTCTGCATGAAACCGATCGGCTGACCACTATGCTCAATCGTTTCCTGACCTTTGCCAGACCTAAGCTCCCTGAAATGGAAAGGGTAAGTCTGGATGAAATCATGGACTATGTCACAGTGCTTATCAGCAAGGAGAAACCCGAGAATATAACGATCAGGAAGGATTTTGAGAGGATCCCGCAGGTTATGGCGGACAGAGAAATGTTTGAAGGAGTGTTCCTTAATCTGGCACTCAATGCGATTCAGGCAATGCCTGACGGCGGACGTATCACTATGAAGACCCATTATGATAAAAAAAGAAACATGGTGTGCGCCACTGTGAGGGATAACGGCAGCGGTATACCTTCGGATATATCCGACAAAATATTTGATCCTTTCTTCACGACAAAAGATTCGGGAACAGGTATGGGACTGCCTATTGCGTCCAGAATTATAGAAATGCACAAAGGAATCATTGAAGTGGAAAGTATTGAAGGAGAGATGACAGAATTCAGGATAATGCTTCAGGCTCTCCCGCAGGCTGATGAAGAGGTGGAATAATGATACAGACAAAGAAAATACTCATAGTTGATGATGAACAGCATGTCAGGCAGCTTCTGAGCAAGGTTCTCAGGAAAGAAGGCTATGAAATATTCACGGCAGCTGACGGTCTGGACGGGCTGCAGGTTTTTCAGAACAACAACATAGATGTTATTATCAGCGACATTAAAATGCCGGGAATGGACGGCATCGAGTTTCTTCACGAAGTGAAGGCACAGCAGCCGGATGTGGGGTTCATACTGATAACGGCCTTCGCTACGATGGAAACTGCAATAGATGCCATCAAAAGCGGTGCGCAGGATTATGTGACCAAGCCTTTTGACATAAGTGAGATAGTCAATGCAGTGAAAAAAATCGTAGCTTCAAGAGAAGCAGAGAGTGAATCGGCATTCAAAGGCAGCGAGCTGGAGCAGATCAGGGTCAGCAGCAAGAGCCCTGCGATGCAGGAGGTGATTACTCTGGCCAGGAGAGTGGCCCAGTCGGATGCAACCGTGCTGGTGCTGGGGGAAACAGGAACAGGCAAAGAAGTCATTTCCACGGCGATACATAACTGGAGCAGGAGAAAGGACAACCCGATAATAAAGGTAAACTGCGGTGCTATCCCGGACAATCTTCTGGAAAGTGAACTCTTCGGGTATGAGAAGGGTGCTTTCACGGGAGCCGCCACAACAAAACCCGGCAGATTCGAATTCGCTGACGGAGGCACGATCTTTCTCGATGAAATAGGAGATATTTCACCATCTATTCAGGTGAAGCTTCTGAGGGTGCTTCAGGAGAAAACCTTTGAACGCCTGGGAGGTGTGAGGACCATAAAAGCCGATGTCAGGGTCATAGCCGCAACCAATAAAGATCTTAAGGAAGCCGTGCAAAAAGGCGAATTCCGCGAAGACCTGTATTACAGGCTTAACGTTGTTCCTATCAGGCTTGTGCCGCTGAGAGAAAGAAAAGAGGATATAGACGATCTGGTTGAATATTTCCTGCATTCTGCAGCAGAGATTTCGGGAAGCAGCAGACCCAAGAAGGTAAGTGAAGCTGCCATGGAGAGACTCAGGAACTATTACTGGCCGGGCAATATCAGGGAGCTGGAGAACATTATCGAGCGTTGTGTGGTCATCACTCCTGATGATGTTATAGGTGAAGACAGCCTGCCGGCGGAGATATTATCCTACAGAGGAGAAAACGTACCGGAAGAAGACGGTGCAAAGGGCACGAAGGAGCTTCTTAATGAGGCGATAGATGACAAAGAAAAAGAAGTTATAATCAAGGTGCTCAGGGAGAATAACGGGAACAAGACCAAGTCGGCTCTGGCGCTGGGAATAAGCAGGAGATCACTGCACAGAAAAATACAGAAATACGGAATAACAGACTGATTATAATACGAAACCGCATCAGAGCTTCCGATGCGGTTTCGTTCAGTTATAATAAGTTATTTAGTAAGAGAAGGGTTATGTCATTTAGTGATTTTCTGTTTTTATGCTGCCGGTTTATGTTCTTCAGGATGTGTGTCTGCGATGTCCTTTGCAGGTTCGTCGTCAAGAACTGTCTCTTCATTGATCATAGCCTCAACTTCAGGTGACCAGAGGTGACCGAAGGTTGTGTCCCCTTTGAAGAAGTCCTTGCCGTAGCAGAGGAGGCAAGCCAGTATACCTACTGCCAGACCCCATGCAGAACCGTTTACTACCAGTACACCTGCGATAACGCCTGCAATACCGAGATCCTTGAAGCTCTTAGCCTGCTGAACACCGATACGTACACTTACGAAGCCCTGAACAATCATTGTCAGTGAAAGTGCCACTGAGAGGATAGGCTGAACCAGTGTGACTATAGGCATAAGCCAGTAGCCTGTGAAGGTTCCGAAACGGAAGCATGCTGCTCCGCCGAAGATTGAACCCATGCCCTTCTTGCCTTTCTTGTAACGCTCGCATACAACTACCTGCATTGCCGCCCACAGAGGTCCGCACATTGTCAGGTCAGGACCGATAACACCCATGATGGTGTTTCTGATACCGAAGATAAGGTGAGCACGATTAGGATTGTAGTCAACCTTCTCATCAGGTCTTGTAACGTCGGCGTCATGTACGAGAGCCTTGCTCTGAACTACGTCTCCGAACAGTACGATGTAAATAGCAATTACTGTAGGTATTGACTTGACAAACATTGTGAGGGTAGGCCAGCCCAGTGTACCCCACGGTACCCAGTCAGTCCAGAGGGTACCGAAATCAGGATTTGAGAATCCCCATTCGATCTGCGGCCATGCTGATTCGCCAACCAGCGGAGCGATGATAACTGCAATAAGTACCGCAGGGAGTATTCCCAGGTTTGCGATTGTCTGGAACACCTTGTTCTTCGTGCTGAGTCTCTTGAAGCCGTTTGAGAACAGCAGATAAAATGCAACTATGAGGCATATCGTTGTTGTATAAGGCATTGCCTGGAATTTCGATGCATCGCTGAATATCATGTATACTGCTGAAATCCCGGCTCCGAGGATAACTCCTGATTTAATAGCAGGAGGAACAAGATTTATGATTTTACCGGCGATTCCTGTCAGACCAAGTATGATTGAGAAAATACCGAGGGTAATTTCGAATGCCACCAGAGCCTGCATTCTTGCCTGCCCTTCAGGGAATGTCAGGCAATATGCGATAAGAAGCGGGATTGCCGGAGTTATCCATCCCGGAACTACCGGATCTCCCAGTAATGTATGCCAGCAGTAGAAGAATCCATTGAGGATGACTATTGCCAGAGCAACTTCAAAGGGCATACCCAGATTTTCCTGAAGAAGAGGTATTGCTCCCAGACATACTGCACACATCAGTAAGCCCTGAATGTAATCTGCGATTTCAAAACGATAATGAATAAACGGGAATCGGATCTTAAAAGGTCCTGCTTTGATGAACGGCTGTTCTTCGCCGTAAGGCATATACTCTTTCATAGCTTTCTCCTTTTCTGATAAATAATATGATTGCTGTTGAAGCTTGTGATTTGCTTTTCGCCAATATAACTTCGCAAAGGTGATGCCAAAATAAGAAAAAGTTGCAATAAAAATAATTTACAAATTCAGAAACCTTGGAATTTCAACAGAAAAACCGGGTCGGAAATATGGTGCGGGACTGATGTGCACATAGACGTCAGGCGGGCGCACAGGTGGGCATCAAGGTGGGCAAGGTGGGCGCCCGCCCGGTTATCCGTGACAGAACTGTCACACCGGCAGCCTGCTTATAAATGGATAAAAATGTCTAAAATCCTTGAAATGAGGTGAATAAAGGTTTATAATATTATAGTTGTTTAAACTATATTCAAATACGGAGGAATGTAAATGAAAGTTTTAGTAATTAACTGCGGCAGTTCTTCACTGAAGTATCAGGTTCTGGATATGACAAATGAAGTGCTTGAGTGTAAGGGCTTGGTTGAAAGAATAGGAATGGAAGGCTCTGCAATCACACATGAGAAGATCGGTATGGAGAAGTTCAAGAACATAGTTCCTATGGAAGACCACAAGGATGCTATCGGTCATGTTCTTGATGCTGTTCAGGATGAAGAACACGGTGTTGTTAAAGATATGAGCGAAATCGGAGCAGTCGGACACAGAGTTGTTCACGCAGGTGAGAAATATGCTCACTCAGTTCTTATTGATGAATCAGTAATGGCAGCTCTTGAAGAGTGCGTTGAACTGGCACCGCTTCACAATCCGCCTAACCTTCTCGGTATCAGAGCATGTCAGGAACTTATGCCGGATACTCCGATGGTTGCTGTATTCGACACAGCTTTCCATCAGACAATGCCTCCTGAATCATATATATACGCTATCCCTTATGAGTATTATCAGAAATACGGTATCAGAAGATACGGTTTCCACGGAACAAGCCATAAATATGTAGCAGAGAGAGCTGCTGATATGCTGAACGTGAACATCGAAGATCTGAAGCTGATCACATGTCACCTTGGTAACGGAGCATCAGTATCAGCTATCAAGAGAGGCAAGTGTCTCGATACATCAATGGGATTCACACCTCTTGAAGGTCTGGTAATGGGAACAAGAAGCGGAGACATCGACCCTGCCATCGTTACATATATCAGAGAGAAGGAAGGCCTTGATCAGGGTGTTGCCAATGAGATTCTGAACAAGAAGTCAGGCGTACTGGGTATTTCAGGCGTATCCAGCGACTTCAGAGATCTGGAAGCAGCTGCAGAGGACGGCAACGAAAGAGCTCTGCTGGCACTCAAGGTTTTCGCCCACAAGGTAAAATCATACATCGGAGCATACATTGCTGAGATGAACGGTGTAGATGCTATTATCTTCACTGCCGGCGTAGGCGAAAACGATATAGGCATGAGAGACATCATCTGCAACGATATGGGTAACCTGGGAATCAAGCTCGACCTGGTTAAGAACAAGGTAAGAGGCAAGGAAATGATCATCTCAAGAGATGACTCCAAGGTAAAGGTTCTCCTCATCCCTACAAACGAGGAACTTATGATTGCCAGAGACACTTATGAGATAGTAAATAAACTGTAAAATATTTATTGACAATATCACGAACAGACTGTATAATTTAGAAGTTGCAAATTATTCATATGGACTTCTGTCCAATGAACGGATTATACACAAAAAGGCGCAAAAGGAGGTGTAAAACATGGCAGTACCTAAGAG
>JBJESR010000230.1:0-8727 GCA_051882895.1 Lentihominibacter sp. | reverse complement strand
AGCTTCATTATATTATCAAATTTACTCCCCTCTGTCAATGGGTTTTTTGAAGTTTATTGGAATTAATTTCACTTCTATATAACCTGAACTTAATATACAGAATAACGCCTGTCAGGTTATAGAGTCCAAAAAAAGCGTAAACCGCTGCGGCTCCTGCGTGATCAAGTATTATGCCGCCCACAAGCTGACACACAATAGTGCTGAGATTGCTCCCTATCACATAATAGGCCGATATTGCTATGCTTTTGCTTCCCTCAGGAGCGATATGTGAAACATACCTGACAAATTCCACAAGCAGAATTCCATTGACTGCTCCTTGGGAAAACGCAAGTACGATAAGCATCCACCATGGAAGCCCTATACCATAGAGTAAAAATCTGACAGAAGAAATCACCATTGCAGCCAGTATGATCTTCTGCATAGTGAATCTGGCAGCCAGTCGTTCGCACCATGCCATAAACGGGACTTCACTGCCTACCATAAGCAGCATCACCGCTCCGACTCCGGCAATCGTCCCTCCTCCTTCAATATACAGGAAGCTGAAATATGTGTTGTTAGCCACATTCGTGCCTCCCATGAAAAACGCACACAGAATCAGCTGTCTTATTTTCCTGTCCTTCAGTATTCCTATATACCCGGATGATACGCTGTTTTCTTCATTTTCTTTTATTTCTTCTGTTCTGACATCGGTTTTTAATGACATTATTATTACTGCTGCTGCCATGTAGCTGACTATATAAAATACGAATATGACCGAAAGTCTTGTTATTCCCGAGATCACACCGGCAAGGAACGTACCTGCGGCAAACCCTGCCGCACCCCAGGCTCTGAGCGTGCCGAATCTCTGCATCCTCTCTACTGTAAAAGCATCTGACAGAGACATTATCGGTGCCTGAAAAAAATACATTAATGCAAATACAGGCAGAAACACAGCGTAAAGTTTTATGCCTGACAACAGCAGGCATACAGATGCCGCCATAACACACAGCAATGTCAGTATTCTGTGTTTTTTCCTGCTTCTGCTGTACACTTTACCCCAGAAAGCCGATGCGAATATTGCAACAGCTGTTCCTGAAGCTGTCACCGTGCCTATCTCCGCCCCTGCAAAACCTATGGTCTTAAGATACTGTCCTATCATCGGCAGAAGCGCTCCTATTGACATATATGTAAAATTGTATAATGCGGCAAATTTAATGTATGATTCTCTGCTTTCCATTTTTCACCTCTCACCAGTAAAGTATATCAGACCGTAAAATTGCAAACAATAATATAAATTTATCCGGAGGTGAAAAATTTGACTATAATACTTATTCGAACGGTTATTTTATATTTTATCGTACTTTTTGTAATAAGAATTATGGGTAAAGGAGAGCTTTCCAAAATGTCTCCTTTTCAGCTCATAGTTCTTTTTATGATTGCCGAACTTGCATCTATCCCGATAGAATCGCCGGACGTATCAATGATCACAGGCGTCACTGCGATATTTGCACTTCTTTTCCTGCAGGTATTCATATCCTTTATTTCAATCAAAAGTGAAAAATTAAAAAACTTTTTTAACGGTAAGCCCAGCGTTCTGATAAATAAAGGTGATATCAATTATAAAGAACTCAACAAGCTGCGTATAACAATTAATGATCTTATGGAACAGCTTCGAATCGGTAATATGTCTGCAGTATCAGAAGTTGAATATGCAGTAATGGAATCCAACGGTGAACTTTCCATCATTCCGAAAGCAGATAAGAAACCGCTGACAGCTGAAGATATGTCAATCAGCAAGCAGCCGGAGATAATGCCCGTTGTTTTTATTTCAGACGGGATCATCTACAGTAAAAATATATATCAGTCCGGCTGGACCGAAAAGCAGCTTACAGCTGAGCTGTCAAAACTGAATATTTCAGATAGCAGAAATGTTTTTCTGGCTTTCTGTGACGGCAGTTCCAGACTTCACGTCTATATTCATAACAAAGATAAAAGCACAGCAAGGGAGATTACAAAATGAGAGATCTGATAATATCAATAGTCTGTCTCCTGTGTCTTATGGTTCCATGGGGGATATATGACCGTTATTCAATGTCAGCAATCGGCAATTACAAGGATCTTATCGATTCCAGAATACTGCCGGCGATAGAAACAGAAAACTGGCAGACAGCAGAAAAAGAAATGAAGTTCATTGCACAGGACTGGGATAAGTACAAATCAGTTTCGGCATATTTCACAGATACCAATTCCATTAACGAAGTGGACAGTATGGTTTCAAAGGTCTACTATTATGTAAAGTGCAGGGACGCTTCAAATTCTGCAGGAGAAATAGCATCCCTCAAATATTGTCTTAATTTTCTTCACGAGAATCAGCTTCCTTCTCCAAAAAATATATTTTAACGTGTACTTCTGATTTTTACTCAGTTCAGTCCCGGTATTATACTATTTCTTATAATACCGGGACTGTTTCATGATGAAAACCGGCCGCAGGAGTCACCAAAACAACCGTAAACCTGACCGCTGCTTTTTACATTTATTATCTGACACAAATTGCTGCAGCCGGAGCATTCTTTTGTTTCAAGTTCAAGGTCAAGAGAGCCGGTTTCAAACCCTTTGAAATTTGTTGTAAAGCCTTCTTTCTCTTTTGCCAGCAGAGCCGCTCCTACAGCTCCCATAACCTTATGATGCTCAGGTACGATTACCTCATATCCCAGAATTTCCTCAAAGGCTCTGCGCATTCCACGATTAGCCGCAACACCTCCCTGAAAGCAGACTTTAGGAATAATCTTCTTCCCTTTTGCCACATTCGACATATATGTCGCAGCCAGTGCCCTGCATAGTCCTGCCATCAGTTCATCTTCACCGGCTCCTGCCTGCTGTTTGTGTATAATATCGGATTCTGCGAAAACAGCACAGCGTCCGGCTACAGGTACATACCCGTCTGCTCTGCAGGCCATATCCGACAGTTCTTCAATCGTAATTCCCATACGTCCCGCCTGACGGTCAAGAAACGAGCCTGTTCCCGCCGCACATACCGTATTCATGGCAAAATCTGAAACCATTCCGTTTTCCAGAAGTATTATCTTGGAATCCTGTCCGCCTATCTCTATCACGGTCCTTATTTCAGGGTCAAGTTCAGCCACTGCTCTTGCATGAGCGGTTATTTCATTTTTAACAACATCAGCACCTGCGACTGCAGCTCCCAGGTTCCTGCCGCTTCCTGTTATTCCAACTCCCCTTATTTCATCTGAAGAATATGCTTCCCCCAGGATTCTCAGACCGTCACTTACCGCTTTTACCGGGGTGCTTCCGGTCTTGAGATAAAGTTCTCTTTCTATTTCATTTTTATCATTTAACATAACCAGATCGGTGCTTATTGAACCGATGTCTATCCCCATCCAGTACATGCTTCCTCCTTTCAAGCATATCTGTGAATGCTTCCAGCCTTGTTTCATACCCGGCTTCTCCGCTCATCTCATCATATATCAGATGCAGTATCCTGATTTCTCTTTCTTCCTGAAGTTTTTCACAGTATGCTTTTGTAACTATTTCCGGCATGCAGCCTGCCGGCATTATCTTTATTACACCATCAGCATTTATGCAGGATGATATTTTTCCTGCTGTCTCTTTCGCATATCCTCCTATATCATATGCAAAATACGGTTTCCGGTCGGCACGTGCCGCATGACATGGCATAAACAGCCGTTTCAGCGTGTTTTTCATCCACCATGATACCGTCATGTGCCTTTCTACACTGCATCCCATTCTCATAAGCTTATCTTCAAGCTTTCCATTGGAATCATTTTCGATAGATGTATATATTTCTCCTGCTATCAGCAGTCTGACAGGGTCTGCATTGCTGTCTATTGTAATCTCAGATATTTTTCTTTCCAGATCTTTAATATACTTAAACCCCTCATCAAAAGAGCTGATGTCAGCTATCTCTGTTCTCAGTTCCTGCAGCAGATCAGCGCATACTCCCCTGATTTCTGTGTATCCGTTAATCCTTTTCAGTCTGTTTTCTGCCGATTCAATCCGACGTATCAGTCTCACAGCTTTAATCGCCGACATTACAGTTTTCACTCTGTCAGAACCGGTTATCATATCCAGCCGGTTTATGAATTCCTTTATTCCGGTAACTGCTGGAGAATCAAGCATTATCCATTTATAGCTGTATCCGGCTTTTTGCAGAACCGTCTTTAGCAGTTCTCCATATTCCCCCAGTCTGCATGGTCCGCAGGTTGCCATCATCACTACAGTATCTGCTCCTGCCTTATACGCTTCCGCAAGATTTCCTGCCATGTATTTAAATGGCAGGCACATTTCTTCAGGAGATATATCCGAGCCTGCTTTCAGTATATCTTTGTTGTTTAGCGGCGGTCTGACACATTGTATGCCTGTTTCTTCAAAGAACAGTGCCATTATTTCTGCTGTATATCCGAATCTCGGGAATGTCACTATCATGATGCACTCCTTTGAAGCAGATCAGAAAATGCCTCCAGTCTCGTCTCAAAGCCGGCTCTGCCTCGATGTTCATCCAGTTTAAGAACCATTAAAGGAACATCTGTGATATGAGTCTTTATCATCTCAATGATAAAAGCATCAAGACCGCATGAGAAGGACGAAATATAGATAATTCCGTCGACCTTGTCCCTCAGATACAATGCTGAACCATACAGCCTCACAAATGCCTCCCAGTAAGGCTGCTTCACCAGTCCTGCATTCCTCACACATCGTTCGGCATCGCTTCTGAGAACATTTCTCTCTGTAAGTGCATCAATGCCGAATTCATCCAGCTTCCTGATTATATCCATGTTTATAAACCTGTCGTATACAGTGTAACAGTGACCTGCCAGAAATATTTTTTTAATATTAGGCAGAATAATCTCTCCTCTTCCCGGAGGCTCAGGTACAAATTCCCATCCTGCTTCAGCGTACCCGTGACGCCTGCCGTCGGCGACATCTGTAATACTGCAGTATGCATCTTCAAATGCTTCTGCAAAGGCTGCACGTTTCATACCAGCTTTACTGCATACCTTCCACAGTCGTTTTGACAGTTCTTTTTTATCATTGAATTTCAGCGGATCTGTAATAAGGTATTTCATAGATTCTGATCTGCCCGCCATAAGTTCAGGCAGTCCCAGAAGTTTCGGGCATAGCCAGCGCCCTTTACAATCCTTCATTACTCTTGGCAGCAGTATTCTGTCACATTTGTCTTCAAGATAATCGAGCTGACCCGCCATAAGTTTAACCGGCACACATGCTTCATCAACAGTAAGTTCTTCACCCCTTTTCAGTGTATCCTCATTGTTTTCGCATCCGTACACTATTTCAATTCCGGAATCACGAAACAATTGTTCTGTAAACAGATAATAATCATAATAAAAATGCCCTCTGGGTATTCCTAAAAGCATAAAAAAACCTCCTGTCAAATCTATACAGATATCTTTGACAAAAGAGGTTCTGTTTATTCTATAACCTTATACATTGATGCTGCATCTTCTTTCCTGCAGGTCTCTCTCAGTTCCAGCACTTCCACCCTCAGGCTTCCGTTTCCGAACTGAATGTATATTTCATCTCCGGGCTTCACTTCCGTACCGGGCTTGGCAATTTTATCATTCACGGATATTCTTCCCTGCTCGCATGCTTCCTTGGCAACTGTACGGCGCTTGATTATTCTGGAATTCTTCAGGAATTTATCTATTCGCATTTGTTCTCACCTCCGCAGTATCCCATCAGAACGTGCGCCCGCCGGGTGCACAATTATAAAAAGGGTAACCGCAGTTACCCTTTGAATCAAATCTTATTTATTAACTGCATCCTTAAGAGCTTTACCAGCCTTAAATACAGGAGCTTTTGAAGCATCGATCTTAATGATCTCACCAGGCTTTCTAGGGTTTCTTCCCTGTCTGGCTTTTCTCTGGCGAACTTCGAAAGTTCCGAATCCTATCAACTGAACTTTTTCACCTTCTACCAGTGCATTCTCTACACTTGAAACGAAAGCGTTAACAGCTAATTCAGCATCTTTCTTAGTGAAACCAGTTTTCTCTGCTACTGCAGCTACTAATTCAGCTTTATTCATCAATAAATCCTCCTTAAATTAACAACAAATATTTAAAATAGCGGGATCAAACATTATCATACGTCTAACCTCTGTCCTCGTGCCTTTAATTTTCCCATTTTTCAATGGTTTTGTCAAGTGAATTTGAGTAATTCCAAGGGTTTTTTGTATCTCCTACCATAATCTGAGTTTATCACATATGGAGGCTATCTTTCTTCCCGCAGGCACCTCCATAAGTTCATCCCTGCCTATGGCTTTTATCTTCAGAATCATTACACCATATATGCATACGCCTACAACCACTGACAGCAGCACCGAAATACTGTTGCTTCCCAGAAGAGCGAACAGCCCCTTATATACGAACGCCACAATCACACCCATGACCAGTGATGCAGCTAGAGGTTTGAATATAGTCATACCCGGTTTGAGTTCAAATCCTGTGAATTTCTTCAGTGCAGCAAAATCCAGAGTAGCAGCAATCACATAAGCAACCGCAGTTCCCGATGCGGCTCCTATTATATTAATTGCCGGTATGGCCGTCAGAACCCAGGTTACACCGAATTTCACTATTACCCCCAGAAAGAGATTGATAACAGGAACAACCTGTTTGCCGATGCCCTGCAGTGCTCCTGTCATAGTTGTAATAACCGCCAGAAAAATAAATCCAATACATAATGTCTGCAATGCAGGTGCTGTATTGAGTGCACTTGCTCTCTGGGTAGGATAGAGCAGCAGCAGTATAGGACCTGCCAGCGAAAACATACCTGCTGCACATGGGAAAGCTATTATCATCGCCATTCGCATACCCAGGGAAATCGTATTGTTTCTCTCCTGATAGTTCTTAAGTCTGTGAGCCGCGGAAACCATAGGCACGAGACTGAGAACTATTGATGTCATTATTACCTGCGGGAATGCTATCAGAGGCTCCGCAAAACCTGTAAGCTGACCATACATCGTCTCTGCCGCAGATTCATCAAAGCCTGCATCAAGCAGTCTGATATTCACTATCGCTGCATCTATCAGATTCACCAGCGGCATTATCGTTGCACCGATGGTGATCGGAATAGCAATAATGGCGATTTTTTTGAGAATCGAACCTGCCAGTTCCCATTCTCTGCTTCTGTCGTTGCGTATTCTTCTTTTGATTTCCTTTCTTGCAATCATATATATAATCAGCATGGTTATGAGACCGCCTACGGCACCTGCAGACGCTCCGAAACATCCACCTGCTGCACCTCTTTCGTCATTTGAGAAGCCCATTATATCAGTAGCACTGTTGTACAGTATCCACGCAGCGGCCAGACCCAGAAATACTCTGAATATCTGCTCCACTACCTGAGAGACTGCTGTAGGAACCATTTCCTGCATTCCCTGGAAATATCCTCTATAAGAAGACATGATCGGTACAAGCAGCAGTGCCGGAGCTGTCGCTTTCATGGAAAGAGCCGAGCCCGGAACCTTAACAAGTTCAGCTATTGCGTCAGAGAAGAAAAACAGCAGACAGAAACCGATTATTCCAATAATTATCATCAGGGTCCTTGAAATTTTAAATACTCTCTCGGCTTCTCTGAACTGTCCTGTGGCACATCTCTCTGAAACCATTTTTGATATGGCTACAGGAAGACCCGCTGTTGCAAATACAAGCAGAAATGCATACAGTGAATATGCCGGGGAATAATTTGCCATGCCCTCTGCACCTATCATATTCCCAAGGGGTATTCTGAAAAATGCTCCCAGAACTTTAACTACTATACCTGCGACAGCAAGTACTGCCGCTCCTTTAACCAGTGATTTTTTTGCCATAACTAAAGCCTTTCAAGTATTCTTTGTGTTGCCTTCTCAACTTCATAAACAGTCTTTTCTATATCTATCAGAGAATATACGCCGTTTTCGTACAGCACTTTGCCATCGACCATGGTCATTATGACATCTCCTCCTGAACCAGAATACACTATATTATTGATGAGACTGTGAACAGGATGCATATTCGGTGCGGAAATATCAAGGACAATAAGATCAGCCTTATTTCCCTCCTTCAGGGTTCCGCTGTCTGTTCTTCCCTGTGCAGCAGCGCCGCCTGAAGTTGCAGCACGAAGAGCATCCTTAGGTGTGATCAGTGTCGGATCTTCATAATACACTTTGCTGCCGATTGCCAGAGTTTTCATTTCTTCAATAAAATTCAGGCTGTTATTGCTGGCAACACTGTCTGTTCCTATCGCCAGATTGATACCTTTGCCGATCACCTTTGAAGCATTGCAGACACCGCTTGCAAGCTTCATGTTGCTTACAGGGTTAGTAGCTACAGTAACACCCTTTGCCTTGAAAATATCAAGATCTTCTTCTTCTGCATACACACAGTGAGCTGCCAGTGCAGGGACATCAAACAGCCCCATCCTCTCCATATATGCTGCCGGCGTCAACCCATGTCTCTGTTTACATTCTTCATGTTCAAGTCTGGTTTCGGACAGATGCACATGCATTACAACATCTCCAGCAGCCCTGGCACAATCAGCCAGAGCCCGTGCAGTTTCAGCATCTGATGTGTATTCCCCGTGGAGACTCATATCCACTTTTATCCTGCCATCAGCAGTATTATGATATTTATTATAGAATTCAGCGTTTTCTTTCATGCTTACCAGAGTCTGCGGATCTTCTCCCATTATATTGGTCACTGATCTGGAGATATT
>JBJESR010000229.1:0-1924 GCA_051882895.1 Lentihominibacter sp. | reverse complement strand
TCTTTTTTCTCAAATCAAAAATATCCATGGTCTATAAATATTCACAAGACCATGGATATATGATAACCACATTGATATACATATTATGTATTCCTGATGTATTATTCTTCCTCGTTTTCTGCTGCAGGCTGCGGCTCAGGCATATCATCGGCATTGACCTGTGTTCTGTATGCCATGTCCTTGAGCTCATCTCTGTTGGCTGCAAGTGCCGAATTGATATCGTCAAATGCCTTCTCTATGCTGGCGAACATTTCACCGAAATATATCGAGCTCAGATGTTCCATCTTGCCCTGGAAGCTGTAGAGTATGCCGTCAAGATA
The DNA here is from genome assembly GCA_051882895.1 of Lentihominibacter sp. Classification (GTDB taxonomy): domain Bacteria; phylum Bacillota; class Clostridia; order Peptostreptococcales; family Anaerovoracaceae; genus Lentihominibacter. The sequence goes on along the minus strand of JBJESR010000229.1, from coordinate 1,604 downwards.
ATCGTATGTGCCGATCTTGAGCTGTTTGGCAGTGTTCTCTGTCACTCTCATGAGCTCATCTGCCCTCAGCTTCGCCTTGACAGTGATATCATTGTTTTCTACGAGGGCATCTGCCTGCTTCTGAGCATCATCAATCACTGCTTCATACTGCGTTTTAGCTTCTGCGATGATTCTCTCTCTCTCATTCTTGATCCACTGAGCCTGCTGTATCTCATCCGGCAGTTCCGCTCTGATTTCACGAACGATCTCGAGAAGCTCCTGTGAATCCACCATGATTTTTCCTGTAAGCGGGAATCCCGCAGCTGTATCAACTATTTCTTCAATTTCTTCCAAAAGTTCTAAAACCCTCATAATATCCTCCTACTTATTGCCAGCTGACCTGTTCATTCTTTTCAGAATCTCGTCCGGAACCAGTCCCTCAATGGAACCTCCCAGAGAGTGTACTTCCTTCATCATACTCGAACTGATAAATGAATACTTGGGATCCGTCATAAGAAAAACGGTCTCTACCGTTTCATTAAAAAGTCTGGCATTCATATGAGCCATCTGGATCTCATATTCAAAATCCATGGCTGCCCGCAGTCCTCTGACGACAACATTGAATCCGTTCTCATTGACATAGTCAGCAAGCAATCCCGAAAAGCAATCGACTTTGACGTTATCGAGCTCCCGGACGGTTTCACGTATCATATCCACCCGTTCCTCAAGAGAAAACATCGATCGCTTCGAAGGATTCACGATTATTCCTATTGTAAGCTCGTCATACAGCTTCGCAGCCCTCTCTATTATATTTAAATGCCCGTTGGTAAGCGGGTCAAATGAGCCCGTATAAAGAGCCTTGGTCCTCATGTGCCGTTCCTCCTGCTAATCATTGTAATTATAACATGCCGGGCGATTTCATTCAACAATATATTGACAACTTGACAATACCGTATTTTCTTTCTTTCACCTTGCTGAAGCCGTGAAACTCATCCGGAAGATCCTCCTGCTTCCTGTGCTCGGCAACTATCACACCGTCTTCTGCCAGAAGTCCGTTTTCCCTGATCAGTTCAAAGCATGAATCCATGTATCCCTTATCGTAGGGCGGATCAAGAATGATAATATCGAATTTGTCATTAAGGTTCATCAGGATTTTCTTGTAGTCACCGGCTCTGACCACAGCCCCCTCGGCTCTGCAGTGGGCTATATTATTTTTTATCATCCGTATGCTGTCTCTGGAATTATCGCAGAAAACGCACAGCTCGGCTCCTCTGCTGAGGGCTTCTATGCCCAGGTTTCCTGTTCCCGAAAACAGATCAAGCACTCTGCTTGACCAGAGCCTGTCCGCCAGTATGCTGAACATAGCCTCCTTCACCTTGTCTGTCGTAGGTCTTACCGAGTAATCTGCCGGGCTCTCCAGCCTTCTGCCTTTATATTCTCCTGCAATTACGCGCATATTTCTCCTCCTGTGATTTTCTTCATAAATTCTATCACTAAAGCTTCAATATATCTACCCCCATTGAAAAAGAGATATTCACATCTAAGCAAATATCTCCCTTTTCATTTAGTTTCATGCGTTTACTGCATTAACTCAGTTATTTTCCAGCCAGCTGCTGTTCAGCCAT
>JBJESR010000228.1:0-1925 GCA_051882895.1 Lentihominibacter sp. | reverse complement strand
TTTCATCCATCAGAAGATTATACAGGTATTCCTGGTGGCTCTCACCGGTCTGGATCATTGCGTTTTCTGCAAGATTTACAGAAAGTCTCAGCTGTTTACAGCAGGCTGCTATGGCATCTTTGTAATCATCCATTTACGGCACCTCCTTTCCGAAGGAGTTTGTCATAAGAGGACAGATCCACCGGCATCTGTACGATTTTGGGTACCCCGTTCTGCTGTGGAAGTGGCGGCAGCTCGGGAACGTCAGCATAAAGTCGGCGATACAGATTTTTCAGACTGTCAGGATCCTTTACCTGATAGAGCAATGCCTGGTCAACTGTCTGAAGGGCACTGTCAAAACCAGTGCGATTCGTCAGCTCTGCCAGTACTTTCAGAACGGTTCCACGGTCTGAACTGCTACAAAGCTTCATGTAATGCTGCATATTTTCCGGCATCATGTCAAACAGTCCGCTGTTGAACAGGGAACGAGGTTTTCTGGAAATAGCGGTAAGATATGGCACCCATTCCATGCTGGACTGCTTCCGGTCTCCGTAGAGCCGTCTGTGTGTAACAATCAGATGCTGTTTCATATCCATCACCATTACCTGAGTTGCTGTGATTTTCAGCATCACTGTGGTTTCTGAGTGATCCGGTGAAACAGAATATTCGTGTTTCCCGGATTCCAGAGTGAAGCGTCCCCATTTATCGGTGACAACAATCTCATACCTTGCTGTATCAAAGGCGGTATCCGGTAACGGAAGCATTGCTTTACGGTCAGCATCATATCGGTCGAGAATCGTCTGATCATAGTGATAGTGTTCACGATTCATGTCCGCATCAGCCTCGGCAAGAAGGTTCTGATTGAAATCATACAGACTGGTGAAATGCGGGACAGGAACAAGGAAGTTCCTTCTCGAATAGCCAACCTTGTTTTCAACATTTCCTTTTTCCCAGCCGGATTCCGGATTCATAAACCGGCAGCTGAATCCATAGTGTTCACTGAACCGCAGGAACTTGTCCGTCAGTTCCCGACCACCGTTTTTCAGTATCTTGGTGACAATGGTTGAAGTGTTGTCGAACCAGATTTCAGTAGGAACACCACCGATATGCTCAAAGATGGCAATCATATTTTCCATGAAGCACTCTGCGTTTTCACCGTACATCAGCTGCGTATATCCGCCGTTACTGTATGGAAAAGAAAGCACAAGATATTTGCCATCATGGCATCTGCTGTTTTCATAGAACTGTGCAGCACCAAAGTCTGCCTGTCCTTCGCCGGGATGATGGATAAGCGGTAAATATCCTTTTCTGTTATCAAGGTGCAGCTGTGACTTTCTGTAGGCCACATACTGTGCAACAAGTCTGTAAGAGCAGTCGAAGCCCTCGACTTCATTGCGTAGTCTTTGAAAGACCCTTTTTGCTGTATGACGCTGTTTGCGGGGAGCTTTTCTGTCTCCTGCGAGCCATTCGTCAATCAGCAGTTTGTAATTGTCCAGTTTAGGACAGATGTTCTCCGGATCCTTTACTTTAGGCTCCGGGATATTAAAATCGGTCATATCGATATATTTACAGATGGTTTTTCGATCATAACCGGTTTCTGCGATAATGGTAGGTATGTTTTTCCCTTGCTCATAATAGAGCTGTCTGATAGAATGTACCTTGTCCATTGTAAGCATACTCCTTTCCTCCTTAAAATGTTGTCCGCAACGACATTTCAAGGATACACAAGCTTCGGTATGCCTGCAATGGATGTTTTGATATTTCTCTAAAACTACAGTATTTACTGTGGTCTTAGAGAAATACCAAACGCATCTGCAATAATTGGGAAATTCCTCATGCAACTTTTTGGATTTCCTTCTGCAACTTTTGGTATTTTAATTGTACAATAAACACTCGGTTCTTCTTACCTTTGAGATTATTTCTTTCCGAGGTATCTCTATTTCATT
>JBJESR010000227.1:0-8760 GCA_051882895.1 Lentihominibacter sp. | reverse complement strand
TCAAAGGTGTACATTCCAACAGTAATACCACCAATGACTGCAAACGGTATAATCATAAGATATGTTCGTAATGCATTTATTAATGTTGACCTGATGTATTGTTTCATGATCATTACCTCCTGTTTAAACACTATCATCCAACTATTCTTACATTTGAGATTGGTTGCACATTTATATTAATCTCGTTTTTGAGATTAGTCAAGAGAATTATCATTTATCACATCAACTTTCCCGAATTGTTTCTCACTTCTAACCACGGTAAGCCGCCCTTTCATGAGATAAATTCCTAAAACTGCGTTGAATACAACTGCTGAAAATGTACTGAATCTTTCAAACAGGCCGAATACAGTTTTCGGCAGCACAGATGTACCGATCGGCCCGATTATCATAGCTGCAAGACAGACAATTGCCCATATACCAAGTGACTTTATCCGTTCTTTTTTCGCTCCGACTGCTATCAGCACCAAAGACACCAGTGAAAATATTACAACAAATACCGTAACAACAATATGCATGATACTCTGCAGATTTGATACCGGTGCATCACTTACCCAAGGAAAAAGATTGTATCCCACATTACATATCCATTCCATTGCAGCAAAAAAATAAATTCCCGACTTCATCATTTTAGATTTACAACCGGATACTCCTAAACAAACTGCCATAATGGATACTAATCCGCATGGTCCGAACAATGCATTGAGCTGATTTGCAAGCGTTTCGGAGGGCGCACCCTCTGCTGACAAATCGCTGACAGCCATGCTCAGCCAATCATAGCCCGGATACGCCAGCGGAGAAAATACCACCATTGCAGTATAGGACAGCAAACTGATAATACCCAATATTCCAAGCAGTCTTAACCTTTTTTCCACCATATTCTATCGCTCCTTTCGAAAAAACTGATACATCCAGCGGGGAATATCCGTAAACGATAACACAACCTATCCACGGATATCCTGCAACCGTTATTTTGAATAATACAGCTTTCCGTTTCTGTCTTCTCCAGATTTCATCCAGATTCCTCAATCTTCACCAATATCATACTGAAAAACCTGCTTGACAAATAGGCGTGTTTTACAGAAGATTGTGTCTGTTTTATAGTTCTCGGTCCAGGTGCTTTGAGGAACGCCTCATAATCAAAAAAGCAGGGCGTTAACATCTTTCTGATGTTACGCTCTGCTTCCATGACTTTGAAACAATCTCTGTATATATTATTTTTCCCCAGTACTTTAATATCAATTAATCTCTGCAATCAGGCGAATATTGCGATTCGTTTCATTCTCCAATGTTAACTGGATTGATTTAACCTCGCTTTTAAGATCCTCTATAGCTTCAAGTATCTTCTCAGTGTCTTCCATCCACATTTCCCCCTTTGTTTATTTTCTCCATTATATCCCCATTAATAAATGTGGTCTTGTTCATTCCTGAAAACTCAACTGCTTCATCAATAGCCGGACGCATATCCTGCACCACCTGAAATTTTAATCTTTAAGAAGATTATATCATAATTCATTTTCACTTATAATAACACATCAAAAATGTGACAAAGTCAAGTGTTTTGTCAAATATCTCTACATTACTTGTTTTCCAACGTGAAACTCGTTACGTCTTCCCAGTTGCGGTGGATAACAATCTCGCCTGTAAGATCGGTATTATTGTACGATACAGACCACTGGGTATTGCTTGTGATCTCATCGGGGTTAGGCTCCTGTGCCGCCAGTTTTATCGCATTCCACACGGTATCGTCGGTGTAATTACCTTTTTCATCCTCCAGCACTTTCAGTACGGTCTCATAACGTTCCTTTCCGTGACCGTAGATACCGTTTTTCTGATTCGGGAGCACTTCGTCCTTATAGCGGATAAAGAAATTTGTGGCTGCCCGGGTCGATGTTGCCACCAGCTCCCTTGTTTCGCTGTCACAGTCATAATACTCCACCACTCTGCCGTCACCCGATGCATCGGTGATGTAAAAATGATAGTCTCTGCCACAGGCAGCGTGCATGTCATAGCCGCGCAGAAGCTCCACCGCTTCTTCTGTAGTTGCTGCCCGGTCAAGCACGAGACGTATGGCAATCGTAGTCCCAATAACGGGCTTTCCGGTGTTCTGTCTCACAGGTTCACTATCCAGAGTCAGCACGGCAATGGACACACCTTTTTCGTTCATTCCATCAAGGCATATAAACGGCGCACTCAGGCTCGCCAGTTTTTTTGCGATACTCTCATCCGCCGCATTTGCCGAAACGTTGTCAAGTGCAGCAAGAGCTACCGATTTATAACCATCCTTCGGCGAACAGTACACCAGCATGGCAGAGGTGTCGTTCATGAAGTCGTAGTTTCGTCCCATGTGAACATCTCCATCCGTATCGGTCAGTGTAAATGCCGTACATCCGAAATTCGGCACATCGGCCTTCACAGGCAGAAGAGGCAGTGCCTCTTTAATTATTGCGTCAAACATCGTCTGATCATCCGTAATTCCGTAATCGATTATGTCGTCAATACTATAATCGTATTTGATATCCATGCTGTAGAGATTGTATCCATCCTCATAATCCGTAAGGCGCTCCATGCTGCCGATGGTCTGAATTCTGGTACTATACAAAGTTAAAAACGCAACGGCGGCGGCAACAACCACTACCAGAATGAGCACTGCTGTCTTAATTGCTTTATTCATAATGTTCCCCTCTCATAATAAATATATCTTAACTGCTGTACGGATTATTATCAAAGAATGCCACGGCTTCTTTATCACTGACTATCCTATCCGTCTTTATCACCTTGGATTCCGTCTCATCTTCGGTAAGTATACCCCTGCTGATTGCCCAGTTCATAGCCGCTTTCTCATAATCATCCAGATTCTCAAATCCGGCATATTCTCCCGAAACATCCTCGCAATTCACATCACAGCCGTATTTCTTTGCTGCATTATACGCTATCTCGGCGAATTCAAGTTCTGTAATACCGCTATATAAACCTATTATCTCACGGTCAACATTATCATAAATGCCTTCCTTCGTAGCCCATACCACGGCATCGGTTTCATATTTCGTCTGTACTGAATTACTGCCTATTTCATCTTCTGTCACCTGAAGCAGTGCGCTTACATACATCTTTTCTGAAAGATCCAGATCTGCTCCCAGGCTGTTCTTTACAAGTAGCGTCGCCTGTGCTATTGAACACTCTCCTGGTGCACACTCCAGCGCCTCTAAGAATTCACTTTTTTCTGTTTCACTTATTTCAGTGTTCCCGCCGTTCTCCACCGGTTGTTCCTGATCTGAATCTGCATCCGAATCCGCAGCCGCTTCCACATCAATTGTTATTAGCGGCGTCCGCTTAACATCAGAAGACTTAACATAAGATATTATATCAGGATTTTCCGAATAAAGCTGATATGCTTCATTATTGACAACGTACTTCACATAAGCAGTACCCTCTTTCAACCCACTTACTATGAAATCGCCATTCGGATCCTCTTTCAGTGTTACCACATCGGAAGTATCTATCTTATTCCCATCTTCGTCTGCCAGTACCCAGCTTCCTTTATCACTTCTGAACCCATAGAAAGCTCCGTCTTTTTCATCAACACCGTTCATTTCCAGCGTACTCAGATTCAGCTTTTTTCCCGGAGCAACAGACTGGCTGCTGTCATTCGCATTGTTCAGTTTAACCGTTTGCAGCGTATAAAGAGGAAAGATTTTTCCTATAGTTCCCTGTGTCCCTTCACCAGTACGCTTAAGCGTGCCTCCTGCTATAGACATTGCCCTGTTTTCTGTCAGGCCTTGTATCGTTGCCTTATAATCCGGTTTTATCTCTATTTTTTTCATTGCATCAGAGATTTTACTATAATCAAGATGTTTTATCCATGGATTATCCCAATCATAACTGGATCTTCCGTATCCATGCTTTACCTTGATTCCCCTGGTGATGCCGTTGGATTCATCGTAACCGGCATCCCTGCTCACCCTCTCTCTGAGATTCTCATTCGCATTTTTAAACTGTGTCATAAATGCAGACTGTGAATATCCTTTTGATGTGAAATAAGTCGTTGCCGCATCATCATCATAGTAGCATCCATCATACGAAAATATGGTTACTGTATACGATATTGCCACCGGGCAGTCATATACCGTCGAATATACATAATCCGTATTAACACAGCTCTGAGCCACCCCTGTATGTCCAGGAATCTGTATACTTTGAGTGCTCTGAGAAGATTCCGACTTTTTTGTACTATTCGTATCGCTCACTCCGTCTTCCCAAAGCGCACCTTCTGTAAAGGAAAAACCTGCTTCCGCATGGAAAAAATCATCATTGGCAGCACCGATTGATACTTTAGTACTCTGTGTTGATGAAAACGTAACCTGTTTTTTATGGGAAATTGTCGAAGATAACGTCTCCTCCCGAGATTTTGTAGTTGTTATCTGTTGCGATGCCGGCTGCGTGCTCTCGTTTATTAATGAGCTTACAGTTCTTTTGTTATTCTCCTGTGCAGTAAAACCTTCAATTTTAGTGCCGCTTCGGACCGCTGACAGAGCATTGTCAATATTCCCATACCCTCTCAATGCCGGCGTCATACCAGTGTTGTTCTGTTCATCCTCATTATATTCTGCACTGACAGGTGTTATTGAAAAATCACTGTAGGCGATTCCCAGACAGTTATATATGTATCTATATGTACCGCCATGACGATCCCTTGTGGCCATCAGATTATACACTACAGTTCCATCCGACTCATCATCCTCTGCCATAGCTTTAAGCGAACTATGCTTTCTAAAGTCGCTTGTCTTGATTTTTCCCGGCTTTACATCTACAAGCAGACTATATGCTGCTTCCTGTACTTCATTAAGATTTTTGGCCGTACGTTTCCCCGAAATAATAGTGTATATATCACACGTTTTTTTATTTTTACCGGTAGACTGAGAGCTGCCTTCAACGGAAGATAAAGCTTTGTACAGATTTCCGTAACCTCTGCCACCGTTCACATCATTCATGAATCTGTCTTTATAAGGTCTGTTATTGAATGAATAATACGATTCCGGATTGGCTGCGAACACACCGTTTGCAAAGGCTGCCCAGTATTGGGCGGGTGTATAATCCGTCCCTATTACCTTACAGTTGTACAAAGTCTGCTCCATCAGAACATCCAGGTCGTCCACAACAGGTCTGTCCTTCGTCTGCCCCTCATATATGTCGTAATACGTTGTCTCCTGGTTGTCGTCATGTCTCGTAAAGGATTTGAAATCTTCACTTGCTCCCTGTGTATCGTATGTTGCAGCTGCAAAGGCACGTGTCGGATATGCTGTACAGGTCAGAAACATCATCATTATTGTAAATACTGCTATAATCCTCTTAGAAAATCTTATCACGTTTTTCTCCTCTTTCAAACTCTGAATTTCTATTATACAATCGCTACTTTTCAAGAATCATCCTGATATCTCCACTATCGTTCTTGTTTTCCAGAATGAGGCGTCCGTTTTCCAGCATCCCCGTCACATTATTTTCTTCCATATTTTCCTGGCCTTTTATCACGAAAACGTATTCTCCATCGTTTTCTTCATATGTACCAGCCGCAAGAACCGCTGTCTCACTGTTTTTATCATCACTTTCTTTTTCTGACAGTGTAAATTCCCCGCTCTTCACATCAAGCCTTACAGATATCTCGGCATCCTCAGCGGCACCTAATATATCTGCCAGTTCTCCCATATTATAGATACTATTTCCAGTATCTATCTCAGCAAGATACCATGTCCCTGTTATCGAATCGCCGGAACCGCCGCATCCTGCTGACGAATACAATATCACGATAACAAGAAGTATTGAAATCACTTTTCTTATAACTTTATTTCGCATATGCACCTCCGCTTTATTATATAAGATTCCAGAACTGTCTTTCAGCACTTCGGGCTGGGATTTCAGGTGGTGCATTACGAGAACACCGCCTAATTGTTAATCCCGAAGCGCGTTACGTCTTCCCAGTTGCGCCTGATGGCAATCTCCGCTGTAAGATCAGTATTGTTATACGATACCGACCACTGGGTGTTGCTTGTGATGTCATCCGGGTCAGGGTCCTGGGACGCTGCTTTCATGGCCTTCCACACGGTATCGTTGGTGTAATTGCCTTTTTCTGCCTCCAATATCTCCAGCACAGCGTCATAACGTTCCTTTCCATGACCGTAAATGCCGTTTTTCTGATTCGGAAGCACTTCGTCCTTATAGCGGATAAAGAAATTTGTGACCGCCTCGGACGGCGTATCAATAAGTTCTCTGTTCTCGCTGTCAATATCATATTCCACAACTCTGCCATCACCCGATGCATCGTTGATATAAAAATGGTAATCTCTGCCGCTGCATGCGAACATGTCATAGCTGCGCAGAAGCTCAACCGCTTCTTCTGTTGTCGCTGCTCTGTCAAGCACAAGACGGATTGCAAGGGTGGTCGAAATGACAGGCTTGCCGGTATTCTGGTGCGCCGACTCACTGTCCAGTATCAGAACGGCAATGGACACTCCCTTTTCGTTTATGCCGTCAAGGCATATGAATGGTGTGGTCAGAGTCGCAAGCTTTTTGGCTATACTCTCATCCGGTACGTTTGCCGAAATGTTGTCTATGGCAGCGAAAGCAACAGATTTATAGCCGTCCTTCGGGGCGCAGCAGACAGTCATGGCTGATGTATCTTTACTGAAATCGTAATTTCGTCCCATGCGAACATTTCCGTCCGTATCGGTCAGATTAAACGCCGTGCAGCCGTAATAAGGCGCCTTGATTTTCACAGGAATCAGCGGAAGGGACTCTTTAAGAATTGCATCAAACATCGTCTCATCGTCGGTAATGCCGTAATCGATTATGTCGTCAAGACTGTAATCGTATTTGATGTCCATACTATAGAGATTGTATCCATCCTTGTAATCTGTAATCTGCTTAATACTGCTGATAGTCCGGATTCGTTTAAAATACAATCCGATAAACGCAATGGCAGCCAGAACAGCAACTGCCAGCAAAATTAACAGAATATACATAATAACTCCACTCATATGGTTTCCTCCTTTAATTTCGGGTTATACTTGATAATAAAGAGTTCGAGAGTTTCTTTCAGCACTTCTATCTGTGATTTCAGATAAAACTCGTCCTCAAACAATGCGTAATGTACACATGCACGGATCAGAATGAAAATCAGTGGTGTCAGCTTCTGATATGGAATCCCCAGCTTTCCCTCCAGGTTTTTCGCATATTCGGTATAACGCTGATCAACTCCTTCAAAAAACTTCTGACCGTATTCTCTATATTTCGGATGTGTATACACCTGGTACATCAGCCTGTACTTCTTTCCATGTTTTTCTGCTGTCCAGTATGGTATCTCGTCTATAAACCGCCACAAGTCCTCTACATCTGTGGGGGCTTTCGCCATAAAGTCATCTTCTACCTTACTCATACAGTATTCGGTGGACTGGATGATCAGGTCATCCAGGTCCTTGAAATATGTATAAATCATAGATGTGTTATATCCGCAATACTTGGCCACCCCTCGAATACCGGTGCCATGAAATCCCAGTTCAGCAAAACCGTTATAGCATTTTTCCATCAGCTCAACCTTTTTGGCATGCCATTGTTCTTCTGTATAATTCGCCACCAGATCGCCCCTTTATTTAAATCGTTCGTTCCGAATAAAAGGATGCCATATTTATATGAAAAAATCAATAGTTTTCTAATGCATCTGCCGGAAGAAAAAAGAAATAAATAATACAAACCCTCCACTATAACACCAGACTTCTGTCCGATGTTATTATTCTTCACAGTAAAACAAAGGAGGTATGAAATGAACGCGATTGACGTTAAGAATCTTACGAAAAAGTACGGAGTTCACTTTGCAGTAAAAGACCTGAGTTTTCATGTAAAAAAAGGCACGGTTTTCGGACTGCTGGGAGCAAACGGTGCAGGAAAAAGCACTACCATCGAGTGCATATTGGGTACAAAGAAAATGGATACCGGAGAAGTCAGCATACTGGGTATGGACCCTGTAAAAGATCGGACAAAAATATTTGAACGGGCAGGAGTTCAGTTTCAGGAATCGAAATATCAGGAGCTGGTCAAGGTGAAAGAGCTCTGCGAAATGACGGCTTCGGTTTACAAAACCCCTGCTGACTATGAAGCACTGCTGAAGGAATTCGGAATCGCAGACAAAGCCGGCACATATGTCAAGGATCTGTCAGGCGGAGAGCGGCAGCGGCTGTTTATTGTTCTCGCTCTGATACCGGCTCCGGAGATTGTATTTCTGGATGAGCTTACGACAGGACTGGATGCCAGAGCAAGAAGAGACGTCTGGAATATTCTTGAGAGGCTGAAAAATCAGGGGTTATCTATTCTGCTTACTTCTCACTTCATGGATGAAGTCGAAGCTCTCTGTGATGAAATACTGATTCTGAAAAAAGGGCATCCGGTTTTTCACGGAACTGTTGAGGAAGCCAGGGCAGGAAGCGGGAAGCAGAATTTTGAGGATGCGTATCTCTGGTATACAGATGAGGAGGATGGAAATGAAAGCATTTAGAGTATTACTGAAAAATGAACTGAAAATGAGTGTCCGGGGGATGGACATGCTGATTTTCGCTTTGATTATGCCGATTATCGTGCTTGTTATTCTGGGGATCATCTTCGGCCAGAAGCCTGCTTCTGAAGGGGCCGGGTACACTTTCCTGGATCAGTCCTTCGGTGCGATATCCACCATAGCAATCTGTGCAGGCGGAGTAATGGGATTACCGCTGGTAATCT
>JBJESR010000226.1:0-8780 GCA_051882895.1 Lentihominibacter sp. | reverse complement strand
CCAGTAATTTGTTGCATTTGTAACTTTGCTCCAGGTAAAAGTAACCGTATCTCCATACTTACCTTTTGTTGCTTTAAGATTTTTAGGTGCTGAAGTGACTTTTGAAGAAGTATTTTTAAAGTTAGGTCTTATAACACCCCAATAATTTCCATACTTCTTATAGTTTTTATTTGTATATCGTCTTACACATTCTCCTTTAGGATAATTCTGATGATAAGTTATATTCGTTGACTCAAATATTGCAACATGTCCATTTTTATTTGGTCCGGAATATACCAGAATATCACCTTTTTTAGGTGTCGCATTTTTATATCTATGCCAACCTTTCGGTAATTTGTTATCTACATAATCACAACCATTTCCTTTCACCGGAGAAACACCCAAATACTTATAATAATACTTTATCAAATCCACACATTGTGCCCCATAAGCTTTATCATAATCAAGCGACTTTCCTACTTTTGATTTTGCCCAATCAATCGCCTGATTCTGGGTTTTTGATGTAGCATACGACGGAATTGTAGCAACAGATAAACAAACTATGCAAACTACAGCAAATATAATAAACTGTTTGGCTATAGTCATAAATTTTTCATTACTTACCATTTTCTTCTCCTCACTTATTCATTATTATTTAGTTACTACTATATCAGCAAAACCATAATCTGAATCATACATAGCTGTAGACCTTCCAGAATCTACTACAATTTTAAACTGCATGCAGTCAGTTACATTAACCGAATATTTTTTAGGTAATTGATTGTATTTTATCTCATAATGCAAAATCAAATCGCCATCTTTGTAAATATATACTTTTGCATTATTATCATCCTGACTTTCGTCACACATTCCTGATATAAAGGAAACTGTTTTATATTTTCCTCTCAAATTAAAATATACTTCATTTCCAATAGCATTGCCATAATCATCATAATCAGTACAATAACCCATACATGAAAAACCATGCGAATAGCCGACCCCTCCCATATTAAATACAGTTTTGCTATAGTCATGATAATTATATGGATATTTGTACGGTTTAACCAAATCCATCAGATAGCCTGAATTGCCAGTTGTCACTGATTTTATAGAAGCTGTTCCTAAGAACACTTTCCCATTATTTTTTATATATGGAACCACCTTATATGTATACGTTGTACCTATATCTCTGGAATTATCCTTATACAACCTTGAAGTTGTAGCTGTAATGCGGATGTAACCATTTGTACCTTTTCTGTATACATAATACCCTGATGCGTTTTTAACTGAATCCCATTTTAACGTTACTTTATTGCTTGAAGCAGATGCCGTCAATCCAGGCGACGCTTTGGACAACGTTCTGACTTTCTTTACAGTTGAATAAGCACTTTTTTTAGTACCTTTTATGGCTCTCACTTTATAATAATATGTTTTTCCTGCATACAGACCGCTATGTTTGACATATCTGAGTGTAGTCGTCTTCAACAGCTTATAATTACTTCCCGTTGTGGAATAATAAACTGAGTATTTCTGTGCGTTACTTACTTTTTTCCATGAAACCTTAGCTTCCGATTTGCTTGTCAGTACTGCAGTAACATTGCTTGGCTTTGACAATGAAGCAGATGCATACGACGGTACTGCTATTGCAAATAGTAAAGTAACTATGATTCCTGCAATATACACATACCTGATCCTAAATTCCTTTTTCATTATTCTTCTCCTCTCCAGAAATTGAGTTTTGCACCTATATAAGTGCAACCCAATATTAACACAATAGTAAAATAACGTCAATAAAATCTGCTCTTATTTCAGTGCAAAGCACATGAGGACATATGGATAATAACTATAAAAAATTTTTTGGAAACAATCTTCGCACGTTGCGTGAACAACAGCATATAACTCAGGAACAACTGTCTGCAAAGCTTCAATTGTCCGGTTGCGATATCACTAGAAGTGCACTGGCTAAAATGGAAGTTGGGCAAAGGCACATATATCCTGACGAAATTCTGAAAATTAAAGAGGTACTGAATGTATCTTTTGATGATTTGTTTTACGGATGTTGACAAATAAATAATCCGCATTCAGTAAACTCCAAATGCGGATCCAATAACTACAATATTTTTTCTAGAACATACCTGCAATATCTTCTGCAGTGATTCTGTAGATACAGCTGTCAAAATCATTATCCTTCAGTCTTTTTCTCACAGAATCACTGTCGTATTCACATCCCTTAAGAGCTTTCTCGAGCACGGATTTATCGATGTTTCCGAAAAAGTCACCGTAAATATCAGCATTGACTATTCTGCCTTTTGCCACATCCAGCTTCATCTCGATATTGCCGCCTTCAAAGTGACCTGTTTTCACCACATTAAATGGAGGATTCTTCCCGAACTTGCTTTCCCAGTTGTCGAATTTCTCCCTGGCATAATAATCAATTCGCTCCAGATCATACCTGGTCAGATTATATCTGATTCCATCAGCACCTATCAGATGCTTCACTATCAGTTCCCGGAATTCCTCAGCCCTGACAGGAGCTTCCATATGCTCTGATATATTTGTCACCCTGTCTCTGACAGACTTTATACCCTTGGATACTATCTTGAATTCATCTACTGTCGTGCTTTTTACAAGCTCCTCCAGATCCGTATCATACAGGAGCGAACCATGATGTACAGTATAACCGTTATGCATGTACTGAGCAGTTCCGGAAAACTTTTTCCCGTTTATCACCAGATCATTTCTCCCATTGAATTCTGCCCTCACACCGACGGTCTGCAGAGCATCGATGACGGGACTTATATATTCAGCAAAGGATATCTCGTTTTTATCAGTTCTGGTGATAAAGCTGTACTGCCATCCGCCCAGATCTGTATAGATCGTGCCGCCGCCTGACATACGCCTTACAATGTTTATACCCTTCTGCTCTGCATACTCTGTATTTATTTCTGAATATGTATTCTGATATCTGCCCACCATCAATGTCGGCTCTGTCCTCCAGAAAAGCAGTACGGTGCTGTCATCAAAGGTTTTCTCGGTAGTAAGGTAATATTCCAGCCCAAAGGACTGATATGGATCAAGAAAATTGTTCTCTACATATACTATCCTGTCTTTCATAGTTTAAGAGCCTCCTCTGCATGATATGAGCTTCTTACCAGCGCACCGCTGGCCACATATCTGAAACCCTTCTCATACCCTTTTTCTTCATAGATTCTGAATTGTTCATCCGATATGTATTCTTTGAGCTCGTAATGCTCCGGTGACGGCTGCAGATACTGCCCTACTGTCAGAATATCACAGCCGGCTCTGACAGCATCACCCATGAGTCCGTATACTTCCTCCTCTGTTTCACCAAGTCCTACCATGATTCCTGTTTTGGTCAGAATTTCAGGTGCCTTATCTTTGACATATCTCAGCAGAGAAAGAGATCTCTCATAATCCGCCTCCGGTCTCACTCTGTCATAAAGGGATTTTACCGTCTCAAGATTATGGTTGATTATTTCAGGCTCTGCAGCAATAACCTTGTCCAGAGCATCTCTGTTTCCTTTAAAATCAGGTATAAGCACCTCAACAGTCACTCCCTCAACTTTTTTCCTGACAGCTCTGATAGTCTCTGCAAAATGACCTGCTCCTCCATCCTCCAGATCATCTCTGGTCACACTGGTAATCACGACATGCCTGAGCCCCATCTGCTTCGCCGCATCTGCAAGCCGTTCAGGTTCATTTTCATCCACAAGCTGCGGTATGCCGTTTGTAACATTGCAGAATCTGCAGTTTCTGCTGCACTGATTGCCCAGTATCATAAATGTGGCTGTCCTGCGTCTGTAGCATTCTCCGATATTGGGGCAGTTAGCCTCTCTGCATACAGTGTTGAGCTGATACTGCTGCATCAGCTCTGCAATCTGATCTATGGAATCCTGATTGTATCTTACTTTTATTTTTGCCATGATATCACTTCGTTCCCTTTAATCAATCAGTTCTGCAACAGTTTCCCCGACTCTGATGTGGTCGCCTTCATCAAAAAACTTCTGTTCCAGTACGCCGTCAGCGGTTGCTTCTATTTCGCACACAACTTTATCGGTTTCCACTTCAAACAGCACATCGCCCTTTCTGACTTCTTCGTTTATTTCCTTGTTCCATGCAACGAGAACCGCATCTTTCATAGACGGACTCAGCTTCGGCATTACTATAGTATTTTTCTTTTTCATTATCTTCTCCTTTAAAACAATATATCCGTAAATTCCCCGTATTCATCCTGACCTGAAGCAGACTGAATCACTGCTTTTATCTCATCATATTTATACCGCTGATTCACCAGCTTTTCCCTCAGCAGTTCTTCGATCCCTCCCGGATGGCTGCCGTTTACGGATTCAATGCTGCAGTCGGTTATTATCCCCTTTTCTACAGCAAGCCTCACATCATACTGTTTCCCGGCTGCTGTACCGCGTTTTTCAAAAACAAATTTCGGCGATTTCCCGTAATTCCATTCCCATGTACGATATTTTTTCTCAGCAAGCTCTTCAATCACCTTGAGTTCATCTTCATCAGGTATAATCTGACCGTCATTTTCCGATATTATACTCTCAAGGAGGTACTCTTCAAATTCATCTATGGTCATTTTATCCCTGAGGTGATCGCTGATATTAGTAACATCGCTTCTTACAGATTTCACTGCCTTTGATGTGAACAAGCCATCTGAAGGCTTCAGTAAAAGATGCAGGCCTTCCATATCAGCATCAAACAGCAGGGTTCCATGGTGCAGTATCCTGTGGGATTTTACAGCCTGGGCACTTCCCGATATTTTGCGGTTGCCGATGGCGATATCGCTGTTATTTCTTTTCTGTGCAGGTACCCCCAGACCGTTCAGAGCTTTTATAACCGGGAAAATAAATTCATCATAATCCGAAAACGTTCCAGAACTGCAGTTGGTGATAAAGGAATAGTTGAGATTGCCTCTGTCGTGAAAGACAGTTCCTCCTCCGGTATTGCGCCTGGCAACACTGATATTCTGCCGCGAGACTTCTTTAATATTTATTTCTTCATACACATTCTGATATTTGCCGAGAACTATGCTGGTGTCATTTTTCCATAAAAGCAGCACGCTTTCTTCACTGCTTTTATTAAACATATATTCTTCGAGAGCCAGATTATAGTATATATCTGTTCCTGTCACTTTCATGTATTTCATCTGTCTGTCTCCTTGTGAATAATGATAACAAAACCTGCAGTTAATGTCGAGCAAAACACCTTAAAATAACTGAAAAAGGAACAGAATCCCCTTTTCCGAAGGTTTCTGTTCCTTTGTATTCATTTATTCTGTCTTACAGCATCCGCTCCGGATTTCTACAGAAGCGCTGTATCTCTTGCTGCCAGTTCTTTATAAGTATTGTACTTATCCTTTGCATCTTCCTCTGTCATTGCGAAAAGCTTATCTGCGATTTCAGGGAATTCCTTGGCCAGTGATGAGTATCTGATCTGTGCCATGATAAAGTCTCTGAAGCTTGCAGTAGGTTCCTTGGAATCCAGAGTGAACGGATTCTTGCCCTTCTTCTTGAGGTCAGGATTGTATCTGTAAAGGTGCCAGTATCCTGCTTCAACCGCATCCTTGATATTCTCCTGTGATTTACCCATGCCCTTCTTGAGTCCGTGGTTGATGCATGGTGCATACGCGATGATGAGGGATGGTCCGTCATAAGCTTCAGCTTCGATCATTGCCTTCATCAGCTGATTCTTATCTGCACCCATACCTACCTGTGCAACATATACATATCCGTATGACATTGCCATCAGTCCGAGATCCTTCTTCTTGATTCTCTTACCTGATGCAGCGAACTTGGCGATGGCTGCTGCAGGCGTAGCCTTTGATGCCTGGCCGCCTGTATTGGAGTAAACTTCTGTATCAAATACCAGAATATTGATATTCTCACCTGAAGCCAGAACATGGTCGAGTCCGCCGTATCCGATATCATAAGCCCATCCGTCGCCGCCGAGAGCCCATACTGATTTCTTAACCAGATAATCCTTTAACTCGATTATTCTGTCACAGAGCATATTGACAACTTCGTCTGTTGTATTCATATTCTGTATTGCTTCAACGACCTTGTCGCTCTTAGCTCTTGATTCTTTACCGTCATCCTTGTATTCAAGCCACTCTTCCATTGCTTCTTTGAGCTTCTCATCAATATCAAGCTCCAGAAGCGCTCTCATGTTGTGCTCGATCTTTTCTCTCATCTGTTTTGCCGCAAGCAGCATACCGTATCCATACTCTGCATTATCTTCAAACAGTGAGTTTGCCCATGCAGGACCTCTGCCGTTTTCATCCTTGCAGTAAGGCATTGTCGGTGCTGATGCTCCCCAGATGGATGAACATCCTGTAGCATTGGCAATAAGCATTCTGTCTCCGAACAGCTGAGTTGCCAGTTTGATGTAAGGAGTTTCTCCACAGCCTGCACATGCACCGGAGAACTCGATATAAGGCTTGGCAAACTGACTTCCTTTGACAGTAGCAGTATCCACTCTCTCATCTTTTCTAGGAAGCTTGATGCCGTATTCCCAGTTCTCGGCTTCTTTTACCACCTGAGCATAAGGCTTCATAACAAGTGCCTTTTCCTTAGCAGGACAAATATCAGCACAGTTGCCGCAGCCTAAGCAGTCAAGAGCCGAAAGCTGCATTCTGTACTGCAGGCCTTCCATGCCCTTTCCTGTCGCTTTGATTGTCTCAAAGTGATCAGGAGCTTTAGCTTTTTCTGCTTCATCCAGCAGCATAGGTCTGATTGCTGCGTGAGGACATACAAATGAACACTGGTTGCACTGTATGCATTTGTCAGCCTGCCATTCAGGCAGATATACAGCTGTACCACGTTTCTCGTATGCCGCTGTACCTGAAGGGAATGTTCCGTCTTCAATCCCGTCAAATGCGCTTACCGGCAGGTCCTCACCTTCCTGTCTGTTCATCGGCATGAGTATTTCCTCGATGAATTCAGGAAGCTCTTCGTATTTTTCCTTCGGATCTTCTGCATCTGCCCATTCTTCTGGTATTTCAATCTTTCTGATTGCTTCAATACCCTGGTCAACAGCTGCACAGTTCATGTCCACTATATTCTGACCCTTTTTCTTATATGTTTTCTCTATACCTTCCTTCAGGTATTTAACTGCATCATCAATTGGAATTACATCTGTAAGCTTGAAGAAAGCAGCCTGCATGATCATGTTGATTCTGCTGCCCAGACCGATCTGTTCAGCGATTTTCCATGCATCGATAACATAGAAGTTGATGTTCTTCTTTGCCAGTGTTCTCTTCATTTTAGCCGGCAGATGCTCACCTATCTCATCATCACTCCACAGGCAGTTCATCAGGAATGTACCGCCCTTCTTAAGATCCTTGAGCATGTCGTACTGTCTGACATATGCCTGATTGTGGCATGCTACGAAGTCAGCCTGGTTGATGAGATAAGTTGACTGAATCGGATGTTCACCGAATCTCAGGTGTGATACTGTCAGACCTCCGGATTTCTTGGAGTCATATGCGAAATATCCCTGAGCATAAAGGTCAGTCTTGTCACCGATGATCTTGATGGCAGTCTTGTTGGCACCTACTGTACCATCGGAACCAAGACCCCAGAACTTACATTTGATAGTGCCTTCAGGTTCTCTGGCAATACCTTCTGTGTAAGGCAGTGAATGACCTGTTACATCGTCTTCGATACCTACTGTGAAATTGTTCTTCGGTCTCTTATGATAAAGGTTATCATAAATCGCGTGAACCATACCAGGAGTTGTATCCTTGGAACCGATACCATAACGTCCTCCGTAAACTTCAGGAGCATTTTTCTCTCCATAGAGCATTGTCTTAACATCCTGGTAAAGCGGTTCGCCGAGACATCCCGGTTCCTTTGTTCTGTCAAGAACTGCAATTCTCTCAACTGTTCTTGGAAGAACGTTCATAAAATATTCTTTAACGAACGGTCTGTAAAGTCTTACTTTGATAAGACCTACTCTGTGACCCTCTGCTACCATTTTGTTCATTGTTTCTTCTATAGTTTCACATACGGAACCCATAGCAACGATAATATTCTCTGCATCAGGCGCACCTACATAGTCAAACGGCTTGTAGCTTCTGCCTGTCATCTCGCTCACTTTATCCATATATTCAACTACGATTTCAGGAATAGCATCGTAAAATTTATTTGAGGCTTCTCTTCCCTGGAAGAAAATATCAGGGTTCTGAGCTGTACCTCTGATTACCGGATGTTCCGGGTTCAGAGCTCTGTCTCTGAATTCCTGTACAGCTTCCCAGTCAACCAGCTTCTTGAAGTCTTCGTAGCTGAATACTTCGATCTTCTGAATCTCGTGTGATGTTCTGAATCCGTCAAAGAAATGCAGGAACGGAATTCTTCCTTTGATAGCCGACAGATGTGCGATTCCTCCAAGATCCATTACTTCCTGAACTGATCCTGACACCAGCATCGCGAAGCCTGTCTGTCTGCATGCCATAACATCGGAATGATCTCCGAAAATGCAAAGCGCATGTGTTGAAACGCTTCTGGCTGCTACATGGAAAACGCCTGGAAGCAGTTCTCCTGCTATCTTATACATATTAGGGATCATCAGCAGCAGTCCCTGTGATGCTGTATATGTTGTTGAAAGCGCACCGGCAGCCAGTGAACCATGTACTGCACCGGCAGCTCCAGCTTCAGACTGCATTTCTGCAATTTTTACAGTCTGGCCGAAAATATTCTTTCTGCCATATGCTGCCCATTCATCAACAACCTCTGCCATTGTCGATGACGGCGTAATAGGATAAA
>JBJESR010000225.1:0-1933 GCA_051882895.1 Lentihominibacter sp. | reverse complement strand
AGAAGGAAATGCAGACGATAATAGATCTCGTCACAGATATGAAACGCCATGCAGCCTGTGAACCCGGCAGCTGCAGCTGCGGGATGTGTTCTTCCGGGGAAGAAGCACAGCAGCCGCTGCAGTGACGGTGCATCCTGAGTCACGAGGTACGCAGTTTCTTAGGCGGTGACGCCATACGGACAGTATACATACGAACAGCATATGATGAGAAGGCTGTCGCATCAGGTACCGCAGATATAGTTCTGATGCGATGAGCCTTTTTTGTTTCCGTCTGTGCATAACCGGATTTATACGGTAATAAGTCGTGAAAAACGTATCGGATACAGCTGTTTTATGGTATACTAATAAATTGAAACGTATACATATATTACTGATATATTGCGGAAAAAGAGGTATTGTCATGAAAATTCTGTTAAAGAAAGGCCCTGGAGAGTCTTTTGATGAAATAATCAGAGAAGAGCCCGTCAGACTTGAATCGATTGTGCGGGAGTATCAGGATGAACTCCCCTACAGGATACTTATCGGCAGAGTTAACGGGCGCGATGAGGAGCTTGATTTCCTCATCGATAAGGATTCAGCTGTGGAACTGCTGGACATGAGGACTCACAGTGCCAATCTGGTATATCAGCGTACATTATCTCTGATATATCTCAAAGCGGTAAAGGACGTTCTCGGCATTTACAGCGTGGAGATAGAGAATTCGCTGAACAAGGGATTGTACACGGAGATAAAAACCAGCGATCCGGTTACCGAAGAGCAGGTCGGGCAGATTGAAGCCAGGATGCGTCAGCTGGTGGATGATGATGTGCCGATTGTCAGAGAATCCTACAGCAGACAGGAAGCGGTTGACATCTGGGAAAAATACAATTATCCGGAGAAATCCGGATTGCTTGTGCGTGCCGATTATGTTGACGAAGCCAAGTTTTATGATATTGAAGGGTATCGTAATTTTTTCTACGGGCTTATGGCACCGTCAGCAGGGTATATTGAGTATTTTGAACTGAAAAAGTACAGGCGCGGCGTGCTGCTGAGGTTTCCATACTACTCAAAGCCTGATGAGATCCCGCCTTTCGTGGACGAAGCCAAGCTTTACACTGCCTTCGGAGAAGCTAAAAAATGGCAGCAGCTCCTGGGCGTATCCTACCTTGAGGATCTGAACAGAAAAATCCGCGGAGGAGGTGCCAAAGATCTTATTCTGCTGTCGGAAGCGCTTCATGAGAAAAAAATCGCTGAAATCGCTGACATGATCACCAGAGGAAAGAAGCGTATAGTGCTGATAGCAGGACCGTCATCTTCCGGGAAGACCACTTTTGCCAGAAGACTGTGTGTACAGCTGAGAGTCAATGGTCTGGATCCGCTCTATATCGGGATGGACGATTATTTCCTCAACAGAAGCGAGACACCGAAGGGAGCGGACGGCAAGCCGAATTATGAAGATATTGAAGCGCTGGATATAGGTCTGTTCAATGATAATATGAATGATCTTCTTGACGGCAGAACTGTGGATCTGCCGGAGTTTGACTTCATATCGGGCACCAAGAAATTCGGCGGCAGGATAACATCCATCAGAGCGTCGCAGCCGATAGTCATAGAGGGGATACATGCCCTTAACGGTAAGCTTACAGAATACATCGATGACAGGCAGAAATTCAGGATATATATAAGCCCTTTCACACAGCTGAACATAGATGTGCACAACAGAGTGCCTACTACAGATGCCAGAATTCTTAGGAGGATAGTGCGCGATTATAAATACAGAGGAAACTCTGCAGCTCAGACGATTTCCCAGTGGCCTAAGGTCAGAGCGGGTGAGGATAAGAATATTTTCCCTTATAACGGTGAAGCCGATGTGCTCTTTAATTCCGCACTGGTGTATGTTGTTTCTTTTTTCTTTTTAACCCATGCACTTACTGTGCTTTTTCCTACTTTAAAG
>JBJESR010000224.1:6684-8841 GCA_051882895.1 Lentihominibacter sp. | reverse complement strand
TCTGTGCTGCTACCTGGATGATTCCAGCACCCATAGTGCCTGTTCCCAGAACGCCGATTGTTTTCATAATAATCTCCTCCTTATCAATCTTCACGATTGTTTTGATAACTAATATGTCAGGGACAACTATCTGCCCTATTTTACACATTATACACCAGTTCAGTGCATTTTAAAAGGGAAATTTCATCTTTCTGTACATTAAAGCGCTGAAGCTATCCGGCTGGCTGTCTGCAGGAAATATACCAGCTGCCCGTAATGGAAAGGATCCGCTTCAGGAAGGCTCAGATGTGCCGCACAGCGTCCGCTTTCTGTGAAGGTCTGCATCGTATCCATGAATTTCTCACGGTTGAAATCCTCCAGCCGTCTGCCGGCAAGCACCCCATCCGGGATGATAATATCACTGACGCAGTCATCTGCAGATATTATGGTTTCAAACACACTGACAGGTCCGGGTTCTTCATAGTATCCTCCCGCAATCGTCATCATGCCGTCTGCTCCATCCGTCCTGTAAAGCTGCTTCATCCATCTGCAGGTTTCTTCGAACCTGCTGTCAAAGGTGCTGATTCGTTCAATGCTGATGTTCTGTCTGATGAGCACTCTGGCGATTGCATAATCCGCTCCGTCTCTGTCCCACTGAGGAGATGTCGCCATGGCAGATGCACCGCTGATGAATTCTCTGATATCAATGCCTGCCGCCGCCATGGGCAGCAGCCCTGCAGGTGTCAGTGCACCATAAAGTTCGCTTACGTCTGCAGGATATGAAAATTCCAGATATCCTTCCTTCTGTGCTTCCTCATGCAGAACACTTCCCGGCTCAGTTATCACGACGGTTCTTCGTGATGCGTGCTCTCTGCTGCCGTATTTCTTCACCATAAGAGCTTTGAGAACGCTGAAAGCCGCCTGCACCTCCGGTTCTTCGCCGGTCTTTGAAACCACACACAGCACCGTATCCCTGCGGCTCATTTCTTTCATCAGCTTCGTCAGCGCCGATGTACAGAAATTCTGTCCCGCAAATTTTATATCGACGCCGTCCAGCGTGTCAGGCAATGCAGAAACCGCCGCTTTCGCAGGAAGCACAGCATTTTCTCTGCCTATCACAACCACCATTTCTGTTTCCTGCTTGAGTATATCAGCAACGTTCAGTATGTAGTCCAGTTCTTCCTTATTCTGGTGCAGAGGAGCCTGCACCCATCCGTTCATTCCCGTGCCTGACCACAGCTCGTCAAGCACCCTGCCTGTCTCCGGCCTGCGTTCTTTAATAAGCTCAGGCTCCAGCCTCATATTTGATATGTCTATTCTGATGTCCATTTTATACCCTCTTGATCATTTTTATTTGTCTAATTCTATCCGGTCTGCCGATTTATTTCAATAGTTTTGATAAACATAACCGAATTTATCTGATGACCGTAAAGTGAACATTTTGGCCTTTTTCAGGTGTTTATGGACGTAATCTGACCGTATTTCGCACATTTCGGCTTAAAGCCTCCGATTTCATTGTTATATTCTGAAGTTTTTTCTAAAATTCCCGAACATAGTTTATCACATGTTTCAAAGAAAGGAGAAACAAATGAAAAAATCTTTATTATGCATCGCAGCTGTTTTAACTGTTGCCCTGACACTCCCTGCAGCTGCATTCGCATCGGACATCCAGCCGTGGAACACCGAGGGCACTGCCACAGTATCAGAGGACAGCGATATCTGGCTTCCTGTAACGGAGGAAATACTTGCAGAGGAAGCTATGATCACGGCCGCTGCAGCTTCGGATCCGTCAATAATTATAGATGATGAATCCGGCTCAGGCACAGTAACTGCCGACGCAGGTGAGGATCTTGCAGGTGGGGATGCAGGAATCGCTCCGATGTCAGTACTTTCAAGTTATATTGGTGCAACACGATATAGCAGTACCAGCGGAAATATTTCTGCTTCTGCCAGTTTCGACAGGAAAGCTACCAGTGCATCCTGCACTATAACTCTTCAAGAAAAATACAATGGATCCTGGAGAACGGCAACGAATGTGCCTGTAAAAATATACAAAAAAACAGTATCTAGCGCAAATACCATTTCTGCTTCCAGAACATTCACATTAGTAAAAGGAACCGTATATCGAGCAAAAATATGTTTTATTGATAAAAACAGCACTGGTACATATTATAAAAC
>JBJESR010000224.1:0-6584 GCA_051882895.1 Lentihominibacter sp. | reverse complement strand
TCAGCTTTCAGCAGCTTCACTTCATCCCAGTCCGTTATGACAAGTGTATCTTCGCTGCTGCTCCCCCAGCCGCCATCCTCGATAACAACTCCATCTTCAGATACTATCTCCTCAGGGGCATTTTTATCCGCTTCAACATCAGCCGGATAATTGACCGATACAATCAGAGCGCCGGCAATCGCCACAAAAAAAACCGCTGCAGCACCAATAAGCCTGCGGCGTTTCAAACGTGAGGAGCATTCTTTTTCCATGGACTTCAGCTGCTCAACCGTGACAATATCATCAGAAGAGCCGGATAATTCCTGCTCTGTAATATCACATATTATCTCCTTAAGAGACTTCTCGTCCTTATTTAAGTCAGCAGCAGATCCGTTTTCATATTCTCTGCTTTTTTCTTCAGCCATGAATATCCTCCTCCCCAAACAGATTATAGTAATTCTTCTCCAGCTTCTGCAGACTTCTCCTGTAAATTGTTTTGACAGTGTTCACATTTATCCGGAGAATCAGTGCGATTTCCGAAAATTTATATTCTCCCCAGAATCGCATCTGGATAATACGTTTCTCTGTGTCTGACAGTGTGTCGAGCAGCACCGTGGCGACCTTGCGCCGCTCCGCCTCCTGAAACAGGTGCTCTGTCGTTTTCTCATCAGCAACCAGATCATATACATCCATTTCTTCGCCGGATTCCTTTTTTATTATATTCGATAATTCTCTGTTTTCTCTGCGTTTGCCGAAATATTTTGAAGCTCTGCGCATTGTCAGCGTACGAAGCCAGGCTTCAATGCTGTTTACATCTCTCAATGTAGTTATTCTCCTGACAGCATTCTCCAGAACATCATTTCGCAGATCCTCTATATCATCTTCTTTGACGCCCATTACTCTGAGAAGCTTGCTGATATAATTACTTTTCAGGCTTAATAGTTCAAGCAGGCTATCCTTATCCACGATACTCTTTTTACTCCTTGTTGACGATACCTTCCACATAAAGTCTTGCAATCTGCTCCATACAGCCAAGCTGCTGTACAGAACATACGCTCAGAGAACCCATGATGTTCTCGCTCAGCATCCTGCGCTTTTCATCGCCGGACGAATAAATCTCCTCACCCGCCATAAGATAATCTGCACTTACTCCCAGTATCTGTCTAAGTTTGTTCAGGTTCTTCAAGGATATACCCTTTTCGCCATACTCTATATCAGCAATGAACTTCGATGATACAGAAAGCTGCATGGCAAGCTCCTCTCTTGTCATGCTGAGGCCTTCACGTCTTGCTCTTATTCTAAGCCCCATTCCTTTTTTATCCAGTTCCTTGATTTCCATATCAAATTCATTCCTTACACTGCAAGTTATTTAATATACCACTTATAGTTTAGTTGGTTTCCATTCTTCATTTTCCTACTCACAGCGTGTTTAGTATGAACTTTAAATGGAATTTTATCCTTTTTTGATACTTTTATAAAAAACTTTCAACAAATCTGAAACTTTTTCGACAAAATACGACTCTAAATATATACGAAATTACAGTTCTGTTCAACCGTACGGGGGAAGGAGAAACAGATGGCAATGCGAATGGAATCTTACAGTGCCGGAAATGAAGGATACAGACCTCACGACTTCATAGGCAGAAATATGCAGCTTCTGCGGCACATGCACGGAATGTCACAGGATGCTGTCGCCGACAGACTTAACATCTCCAGAACAAGTTACCGTTATATGGAAGCAGGCAAAAGAATCCCGACACTTGAATCTGCATGCGCTATCTCAGACTTTTATGGGATAAGTCTGGAGCTTTTCACTGCATTTGACATCTCCAGGTATATGATGGCTCTGCTTCGGATAAGCTCGGACACCTCCGAAACCTTTAAATTCATGGAAAAATATCTGAGGCTGTCCCATGGAGCAAAGCAGCAGATACAGAGCAGGATATCCGAGCTCCACGTATTCGAGTTCGATTTTAATCATTTACCTGAAAGGTCTGACAGATAATGCAGATAAAATGGAGAACGATATGAAACTTGATTTAGATACGCTAGGCAGAAACATGAAACTTCTGCGTCTGACCAACGGCTTCAGCCAGGAGGAGCTTGCCGAAAGGCTTTTTATTTCACGTACCGCCTACATGGATTATGAAAAGTGCACCCGGGCACCGGATCTGCAGACGCTTGATGCACTGTCGAGGATATACAATATCAGCCTTGATACACTGGTATTTCATGATCTGTCCCAGGGATCCCTATATCGCATATATCTTAACGAGGATCAACGGAAGCTTTGTGCCCTTCTGTCGGAATACGAGAACCTGACAGCTTCCTCAAAAGGCGTCATTATGGAAAGAATAGACACACTGCTGGAACGTGAAGAGATATTCTATTCCAAATATATGATGCAGACCTGAGCCTCACTTCAGACCTCCGCGGACATGTGCACTTTACATGAAAATGCTCATCAGGAGATTGATGGCTCCCGGTATCGTTACGATGGAAACCACTGTACTGAGGAACAGCACCTTGCTTGCCGCTTCTTCCTTCTGTCCTTCCTGCTCTGCCAGCATGGAAACAGTGGCAGCAGTAGGGAAGCAGATGCCCAGCACAACAATACATTTGATGATCGGATCTACCGGCAGGAAATACACAAGACCCAGTGTCACAGCCGGCAGCCAGATGAGCTTCATGAGGCTTGCCTCTATAGTTACCCTGCTCCTGATTATATCTTTGAACCGGCACCTTGTCAGAGTCGATCCGATAAAAATCATCGCCATAGGAGTTGATATATTGCCAAGATAGAGGAGATATTCATCCACGGCATCAGGTATGATTCCGCCGCACAGACTGATAATAAAGCCAATGATGAGGGCCAGAATGTTAGGGTTCATAAGCAGCTTTATCGCAGCCTTTAAAACACCTTTTGGCGTTGCCTTTCTCCTGCCCTCAAAGTTTCTTCTCATCAGTTTCGTGCCATATGTGAATATGAAAAAATTCATGGCAGCATTGTGAGCCAGCATCATCAGCAGCCCTGTCTGTCCGAAAAAAAGTACCGCTACAGGAAAACCCATGAAGCCATTGTTGGGCGATGCCATGGCAAATTCCAGAACATTGGCTTCATCGGCCGGAAATCTGCGGAGCTTTGAATAACCGTATGTTATGGCCCCATATATGTAAAAGCACACCAGACTTATAACAAATGTCGTCAGGAACTGAGCAAGTATCCTGCTGCTCATATCAAGGCTCCCTATATTATGCACTATCATACATGGATAAGCGAAATACACGATGAGTTTGTTCATGCTTCGATTCATTTTATCATCTATGAAATTGATTTTTCGCAGGAACCATCCTGTGAAAAGAATTGCAAAAAGCACAAAATATTTTCCGTACATTGTTATCTCCTGATTATCTCCTGTTATGTGTATATTGTTAAATCACCGAAAAAATCGCACTAACGAGAAATGCGAGGTTAGTGCGAAAGTTCCTTTTAGCTGTAGTATAAATTATTTGTAATGTACTCAGGATCACTGGTGACATCAATGCCCAGAGCTTTGAGAGTGGTTTCGTCCTTGTCGCTGAGTATTGCTGTACAGTGAGCTCTGCACCCTCTCAGAGACGGCAGCTTGGCAAGCACTGCCTCTGCTGACGGATTTGTTGCTGCTGAAATCGTCAGTGCTGTCAGGATTTCCTCACAGTTAAGGCTTGTCTTCTCCGATCCGAGCACATCAGTCTTGAGTTCCTGAATGCTTTTGAGAATGCTCGGCTGTATCAGGTGAAGCTCGTCTGCCATTCCACAGAGATATTTGATTGCATTGAGAACTGCCGCTGCAGCCGCTACCATTCTTCTGGAACTTCTTCCTGTGATTATCGTGCCGTCATCCATCTCTATAGCCATGACAACAACATTGGCATATCTTTCATCACAGTTCTTTTTCTTCTCTGCGTATTCTCTGGCGGGCAGGACAACCTTCCTGTCTTCAACTGTCAGAGACAGATCATCCATAAACAGCTTTATCCTTTCGAGGGTTTCATGTCTGATTTTACCCTTCTTGAAATCACATTCAGCTATCATGTAACGTCTTATTATCTCCTGACACGAAGCTTCTCTGACCACGTCATCATCCGTGATTGCGAAGCCAACTCTGTTAACTCCCATATCAGTAGGTGATTTGTATTCTGCCTCCTCACCTGTAATTTTCTCGATTATTCTCTTGACAACAGGGAAAACCTCCAGATCTCTGTTGTAGTTGACGGCTTTCTCACCATAGGCTTCGAGGTGGAACGAGTCGATCATATTGACATCCTTCAGATCTGCAGTTGCCGCTTCATATGCAATGTTCACAGGATGCTTCAGGGGCATATTCCATACAGGGAAGGTTTCAAATTTGGCGTATCTCACCTTCCTGCCTCTTTTGTTCTCATGATAAAGCTGCGACAGACATGTTGCCAGCTTGCCGCTGCCTCCTCCCGGTCCTGTGACAACAGCCAGAGGTCTGGTGACTTCGATATACGGATTGGCCCCATAGCCTTCTTCACTTACGATAGTATCCACATCTGTCGGATATCCTTTGGTGAATCTGTGTCTGTATGTCTTTATTCCCCGTCTTTCAAGCCTGTTGATGAACTTGTCCACCGCCGGTGAATTATCTTCATATCTTGTGACTACCACACTGTTGATCATAAGATCGTATTTCCTGAAAACATCTATAAGTCTCAGCACTTCCAGATCGTACGTTATCCCGAAATCCTGCCTTGTCTTGCTGGTCATGATATCTCCGGAATAAATGCATATTATTATTTCCGCCTGATCCTTCATCTTCTGCAGAAGCTTTATTTTAGCATTTTCATCAAATCCGGGGAGCACTCTCATAGCATGTTTATCCTGAACCAGCTTGCCTCCGAATTCAAGATAAAGCCGCTCTCCTCCGCCGTGATTTATTCTTTCCAGAATATATTTTGACTGTTCTTCAATATACTTTTCTGCACTGAAACCTGTTTGTGACATTTTTCCCTCCATTACTGCTTATTTCTTTTTATATATATGCTATGGCGCATGTTACCGTGGTCACTACCATCGCCACTATGATGGCTACTGATACTATGATTATAGTTTTTCTGCTCATCATTTCTCTTTCCCTCCTCCCTACATAAGGGTTATATTCAGCCTGTTTCTGCCTTCCACCAGACCCTTGAGGCTTATGCTGTAATCGATATCCAGCTGCCCCTCTCCCTCGGCGGAAAGCGTATTCTCAAGCTGATTTGTAAGCACTTCCATCTCAATCGCACCAAACGGAGTGTCATAGAAGCCTTTGTACCTTTTGCCCTTCTCGAACCGTATTTCATTACCGATTCCTGCTCCCGTTCCAAGCCTTTTCATCTGAACCTGGTCGCCTTTGAGCTTAAGCCGCGTCCTGCAGCCCGGGATTCCCGATACCTCGCTTTCTTCATAAATGAGGTACAAGGCTCCGCCTCTCTCATAGAGCTTCGCTTCCGTAATGAACTCCATTGAATCCTCTCCGGCGTCCTGACTTACCTGGTGCCCCTTTATCTTTACCATTATTTCTTTCATCTCTCATATCTCCAATCACATATTTTCAAGGATTGCCGTCAGCTCATCTCTGCTGAAATTATATTTTTTAAGACAGAAATGGCACTGCAGTTCAGCCTGACCATCTTCCTCGATGATCTGCTTCAGATCCTTCTTTCCTATTGTCATGAGCACCTGCTCAAGCCTCTGTCTGCTGCAGTCGCAGTTCCATCTGATATCTCTGTATTCAAGAGTCTTAGGTCTGTATTCATCAGGCAGGTCTCTGAATATCTCATCAAGCAGCGCCTGCACCATACCGGCTTCGCTTTTTCCTGCAGACTGTTCGCATACTCTGCTGATAATCGTCGTCATCGGTTCCATATCAGCTATCATACTCTCAAGTGCATCCACAGCCCCTTCTTCTGCATCCGGCAGCATCTGAATAATCATGCCCCCGGCAGCTCCGATGGAAAGGTCACGTTCCACCTTCACACCAAGTGCGACTGAAGAGTTCTGCTGTTCAGAAATGAAAAAGTACGCTGTCAGATCATCTGCGATTTCTCCGCTGACTAGAGCGATAGTTCCTACATACGGCTCCTTGAGCCCCAGATCCTTGATGACCGTCAGATCGCCGATTCCCAGAGAACCTCCCACATCAAGCTTGCCGTTCTCTTTGAGGGGCAGATCAACATAAGGGTTGGCAATATACCCTTTGACACGTCCGTCACCATAGGCAGTCGCCAGTATCTGTCCTGCCGGCCCGTCTCCCTTGAAATTCACTGTCAGTTTATCCTCCGGCTCCTTGAGCATTATGCCCATCAGACCCGCTGCTGTCAGCACACGGCCAAGCCCTGCCGATGCCACAGGTGCAGTATCATGTATATTCACCGCCTCCTGAACCATATCTGTGGTTATGGTGATATATACCCGGTATGATCCGCTTTTATCTATTGCTATCAATGCTTTGCTCATAATTTAATATCCCTCTGTAAATTCTATTATATCTATACGATTTTATCATATTATGATGAAAATGTTTAACTTTTTCTGCAGATATTCACATATTTTCAACACC
>JBJESR010000223.1:0-1941 GCA_051882895.1 Lentihominibacter sp. | reverse complement strand
GTCGGTGTCCATGTCTGGCTTCTTTCTGCGATATAGTCCTGCTGGTTGGCAATAAGTTCATAGAATTTTGAACCTGTTGCTGAGTTCTGTTCGAAGTATACAGTTCCTTCAGGATTTATAACTGTGTCGCCATCTGCTTCTGTGCTTGCCAGATTGTAGCAGAGATTTTCTGTCTGGAATTCTTCGCTCTTTGTGTCTGTGATAACCTGATGATCCTTACCGTCGCTTGTCAGCTGATATGTTCTGGAATAAGTGTGATCATGGCCCTGAAGTACCACATCAATATCGTATTTATCCATGATAGGTGTCAGCTGCGTTCTCAGCACCATACCGTCTGAATCTGAATGATCCTTACCTGAACCGTAAATATCCTGATGGAAAGTAACTATTCTCCATTTTGCATCCTGATTTTCTTCAACCGCTTTCCTGATTACGTTCTCATGTGTTGCGCAGTTATAGTTGTTTGTATCGATCACTATGTAAAGCACATCGCCGTATGTGAAGTAATAATCTGACCCTGCATTCGTATGGCCTGCAGTAAGTGCACCTTCGCTGTCCTGTGCCACATCTATACTGTTAGGATTGTTGAAATGCCATGTATAGTTTCTGGTTCCCGAGTCATGGTTTCCGATAGTTGTTGCCACCGGCAGTGATGCCAGTACTGATGGATTGAGGAAGCCTGCATATTCATATTCGTAGTTTGAATAGTTAACCTGGTCTCCCGCTGAAATCATGAAGCTGAGGTCGCTGTGCTGCTCTGCTGCATCCTGAAGAATCACATCCCAGTTATAAGAATCATTTCTGGCTGCCAGCGTTGATGTACCGTCTTTTGCATCAGCCATTGCTTCACCTTCTGATGAAGTCTGACCTTTGCTTGCTCCGATCTGAGGGTCTGCAACATATATCACAGAGTATTCATCTGTATCTCCTGATCTGTACTTCTCTGCAGTCTGCCATTTCCCATTCTGATATACCTGATAGTAATAAGTGGTATTTTCTTTTAAACCTGTAACCGTTACTTTATTTGATTTATAAGCGGTTCCATCTTTGTTTTCTTCCTGCAGCGCTGCTGAATAAGCAACTGTAGTTTCTTCCTGAGTCCCCTCGAATGCTTTAGCGCTCTTCAGTCCGTTCCTGGTCTTCGAAACTCTTACCTTAGGCACCTCTGTTCTGTGGGAATACCATGCGAAATTCAGTTCAGATGCATTGACTCCCGGAGTAAGGGAAACATTCTCATAATCATCCTTGATGTTTTCCCAGTCTGTCTTCCACTGTTCCCATGAAGAATCGGCTGATGTGGACGCATCATTCCAGTGTTCTGTTGCCGCGAATGCACCTGAATATGCAGATGTCATCACAAAAATTGCTGTTGCCAGGGCTAAACGTCTGGCTGCACTGCTTCTATGCTTTTTTACTTCTACCATTTTTTCCTCCTGAAATTGTAATCATCTCTTGTTCCCAAAAGATTCTTAAATGGTTCTGAATTAGTGTACGATGTAATTATAAAATGCAAATATTAAATCCTGTCGCAGCCAGATGTTAATCTTGTGTGAAATCCGTTATAACAAAAAACAACGAGACAGTGGAAACTGTCTCGCTGATGTTTAACATATTACTATCGTTATTAATCTATTTTATCCTCTTCGCTGAGTGCGAATTTAGCAGGAACACGTACTGTCTTGTCATAGCATGCGAAGCATCCGTCAACGAGCTCGTGATCCGGCTTTCTGGTTATCCAGCTTACAACAGGAACAATGATAAAGCCTGCCAGCATTGCAAATGCACCGCAGTTTATCGGTGACTGAAGCAGCATAGGGAAAGATTCTCTGAACAGCAGATTCAGAATCATCAGACCTGCTCCCCAGATATAGCTGCACCAGCATGCCGCCTTGGTAACACCCTTCCAGTACAGGCTGTACAGGAACGGAGCCAGGAATGCAC
>JBJESR010000222.1:0-1941 GCA_051882895.1 Lentihominibacter sp. | reverse complement strand
AGACAGGTCCTTGATGGCGGTGAAGTATCCAGTCATAACGACCACCGCATAGCAATGGCGGCTGCAGTCGCATCATGCGGATGCGAAACCCCTGTCATCATCCATGGCGCTGAAGCAGTCAGGAAATCATATCCGGGATTTTTTGACGATTTCGCTGCACTGGGCGGTAATGTAAAGGAGATCTGAACAACATGAAATCAACTTTTGGCAAAAACATCAGAGTGTCTATATGGGGCGGCTCTCATGAGCCGGCTATCGGCACGGACATCAGCGGAATCCCCGTTGGTACAAGAATAGATATGAACCAGCTGGAAGCTTTCCTCAGAAGACGTGCCCCCGGAAACAACCCCTTCGGAACAAAGCGTAAAGAACCGGACATCCCTGTACCCGTCAGCGGTCTGTCACCGGCAGCCCCTTCAGCACCCGCTGAATCTGCAGACTCACGGATCATGAAAGTCACCGCACCTGATATTTCCCTGGAAATACGTAATACCGACACACGCTCATCTGATTACAGATCGCTGAGAACAGTACCCCGCCCCGGACATGCGGATTACACAGCCAGACTTCGCTACGGCGATGACCTGAACATGGCAGGCGGCGGACCTTTTTCTGCCAGAATGACTGCGCCCTTGTGTATAGCAGGCGGCATCGCCCTGCAGTTTCTGCAGCAGCAGGGAATCGAAATCGGTGCACACATATCTTCTATAGGCAATATCCAGGACACCCCTATCGATCCCGTAAACCCTGACATTCCTGCTCTCAGGAAGCTCAGGACAGGAAACCTTGCTGTTATGTCAGACGAGGCCAGAGAGAAAATGGAGGCCTGCATCATCAGAGCCGGTGAGGAACTGGACTCTGTAGGCGGCACTGTGGAAGCCTGCGTTGTAAACCTGCCGGGCGGCATAGGCGGAGCCATGTATGACGGACTGGAAAGCGTACTTGCTCCGATCCTTTTCGGGATACCTGCAGTCAAAGGCGTGGAGTTCGGCTCAGGATTCGGTGCATCAGAGCTTCGAGGCTCAGAAAACAACGATCCTTTTTATTTTGACAGCGGTCAGGTGAAAACACGCACCAACAACCACGGAGGCATTCTGGGAGGAATAACAACCGGTATGCCGCTGATAGTAAGACTGGCTTTCAAGCCCACCCCGTCCATAAGCAGGGAACAGGATTCGGTGGATCTTGAAACAGGAGAAAACACTAAACTTATTGTCAAGGGCAGACACGACCCTTGCGTTGTGCCAAGGGCAGTTCCTATCGTTGAAGCGGCTCTTGCCATTGGAATTCTTGATTGTATGATGGAGGTAAACAATGACTGAAGCAACACTTGATAAACTCAGAAACGATATAGACCAGATCGATACACAGCTTACCGACCTGTTCAGGGCCCGTATGGAAAAATCCCTTGAAGTAGCCAAGTATAAACAGGAGCATAATATCGCAGTTCTCAGCGACAGGCGCGAGAAGGAGATCCTTCACAAGGTATCCGAACAGATCGGCGAACCGTATGACGGGTATGCAAGGCTTCTCTTCAATACTATTTTTGATGCCAGCAGATCCTGCCAGAACAATTATCTGGCAAGGCGCTCAGATCTGGCAGATAGAATAGACAAAGCCCTCGCCGAGACACCTACACTTTTCCCTAAAAAAGCTGTAGTTGCCTGCCAGGGTGTCGCAGGATCCAACTCTCAGGCAGCATGCGAGAAGCTCTTTGAAGTGCCCAGCATCATGTTTTTCAACAGCTTCGAAGGTGTATTCAATGCCGTGGAAAAAGGACTCTGCCAGTATGGTATTCTCCCTATCGAAAACAGTTCCTACGGTTCTGTCGGCACAGTATACGACCTGATGCAGAACTACAACTTCCACATTGCCAAAAGTCTTCGCCTGCGCATCAACCATAATCTGATGGCAAAACCGGGCACCAAGCTCAGCGATGTC
>JBJESR010000221.1:0-1942 GCA_051882895.1 Lentihominibacter sp. | reverse complement strand
GTTCGGCGATAGTATACGGCAGGGAGGATGAGATCGGAACCCTTGAGGCAGGAAAGCTGGCAGATGTGATAGTACTTGACAGGAACCTGTTCGCGGTAGACGTGGAGGAAATCAAGGATGCTCAGGTTGCACTGACAGTAATGGATGGAAATGTAGTATATGCAAGGTAATTTTTATCACAAAAATAGAAAAATTCTGATAAATATTGATTCGTGCATGCCTGCATAATGATTGCATATATTAAAAGTGTAACTATTTTCTTACAGTGTAAGCCTCCAATAACGTATACGCTGGAAGGCTTGAAAAATCGAGTTTTCAGACATATCAAAAAATACGATGTAAGTGTATGCTTACATCGTATTTTTTCTTAATTTTCAGAATGTTGAAAAATGCGGTTTTAAAAGTTGGCATCAAAATTGCGTTTAAAGTCAGCAGGTAGCAAAGAAAAAGCAGACCTGCACTATATTTTGAAAGGAGAGAAAAGTATGGATAGTTACGGACTTATCAGTTTACTCCCTGTACTGGTTGTAATTGTATCAGCGATTATTACTAAAAGGGCACTTGAATCACTTATTCTCGGAACATTCGTTGCAGCAGTTATTTTAGCGAAAGGAGCATGGTGGAGCACCTGGTTTGATTATACCCTCACTGAAATAGGTGATTCGGCAGCCTATATCATCATGTTCGGTATGTTTGGAGCCTTTATCAGGATTCTTGATGAATCAGGCTCGGCGATGGGCTTCGCGGATATAGGCGCTAAGATCGCGAATGGAAGGAAAAAAACGCAGATATTTGCCTGGATACTCGGAATAGTCATCTTTGTTGAGGATTATCTGAATGCTCTAGGTGTAGGGGTAGCCATGAAAGGCCTGTCAGATAAATGGAAGATTTCAAGAGAGAAGCTTGCCTTTATCGTAAATTCGACAGGTGCAGCAGTGTGTGTACTGGTACCCTTCTCCACATGGGGAGTTCTTTATATCAGCCAGATAGATGATGTTGGCGCTGTAGAAGGCATGGACGGATTTTCTGCATACGTACATTCCATTCCGTATATGCTTTATTCCTGGATCGCAGTAATCGTTATTCCTCTCTTTATTTTCGGTGTTATTCCTCTTTTCGGACCTATGAAAAAGGCTGAAGAAAGAGCACTTAATACAGGAAAGGTATTCCCTGAATATCATTATGAAGGTGATGGAGTTGAAGAGCTTGAGACAGGTAAGAAAGCAAGTGCGATAAACTTTATCATTCCTATGATCGTACTTATTGTTATCTGTATTTATACAGGTGATATCACATTATCAGTTATCGTGGCAACAGTTGTGGCTGGAGTCATGCTCATGATACAGCGCAAGCTGAAGCTTGGAGAATTCTGTGACGCTATAGTTAATGGATTTAAAGATATGCTGTACGTTACAATGCTGGTTCTCGTAGCATTCGTACTTCAGGATTTCAATGATGCACTGGGACTTACTCCATATGTTATCGAAAGTGTACAGCCTATCATGAGTCCTGCATTATTCCCGTTCATTACATTTATTGTAGTAGGAGCACTGGCATTCTGTACAGGAAGCTTCTGGGGAGTTGCAGCAATTTCATTCCCGATTATTATACCTCTTGCACTCGCTCTGAACGTTAATCCGTTCCTGGCAATCGGTGCGGTAGCAGCAGCCACTTCCTTCGGAAGTCATGCATGCTTCTACAGTGATGCGGTTACAGTAACATGTGCTGCGACAGGTCTTAAGAATATGGATTATGCGAAGACCTCGCTTCCATTGATTGCAGTACCGTTTGTACTCGGATGCATTGCATAT
Organism: Lentihominibacter sp.; assembly: GCA_051882895.1. Lineage (GTDB taxonomy): Bacteria > Bacillota > Clostridia > Peptostreptococcales > Anaerovoracaceae > Lentihominibacter. Next base: position 131 of record JBJESR010000221.1, on the reverse strand, counting down.
CTGATAGTAGGATTCGTGATGCATTAACGGTGACCCGAAGAAGTCTTTTGATTTAAAAAGGAGAGACACATGAATTCAGCAGATATGATAATAATGAGCAATGCCGTGTTCACCTCCTGCGGCGATGAACC
>JBJESR010000220.1:0-8902 GCA_051882895.1 Lentihominibacter sp. | reverse complement strand
GAGACTATCGAAGCTGCATTAAAATAAGAAGTTAAACACGAAATTCAATTCAGATTGATATAGCGAGGAGGTGTCTGGACATGGCAAGTAAGAAAGGTGTAGGAAGCTCCAAGAACGGTCGTGACAGTGAGTCGAAACGTTTAGGTGTTAAGACAGGAAACGGTCAGTTTGTAAGTGCCGGAAGCATTCTGGTTAGACAGAGAGGAACAAAGTTCCACCCTGGTAACAATGTAGGCATCGGTGGAGACGATACTTTATTTGCTAAGATTGACGGAGCTGTTAAGTTCGAAAGATATGACAAGACAAGAAAGCAAGTAAGTGTATATCCTAGAGAAGCTTAATTCGTTATTTGAGCCCCTAATTTGATTAGGGGCTTTAATATTATATGAAGGATCAGTATTATTCTTTTAATAATGGAATAATACTGATATGGAGTTATATCATATAAGACGAGGAGGACTCATGTTTGTAGACAGAGCCAGAATATTTATAAAATCAGGCAAGGGAGGAAACGGTGCGGTATCTTTCAGAAGAGAACCCTTTGTTCCCGAAGGTGGTCCTGACGGCGGTGATGGCGGTAAAGGCGGAGATGTGATTTTCCAGGCGGATGAGAATCTCCGTACCCTGATGGATTTCAGATACAAGAGAAAATATGAGGCAGAAAACGGTCAGGATGGCATGAAAAAAAAGCGCTATGGCAAAAACGGTCAGGATCTGATCATCAAAGTACCGGTCGGCACTGTAGTCATTGATGAAGAGTCAGGGCTGGTTATGCAGGATCTGACAGAACACGGACAGTCTTTCGTAGCAGCCAAGGGCGGCAGAGGCGGTAAAGGTAACGTGAAATACACCACCTCTACGAGACAGGCTCCGAACTTTGCAGAAGCGGGCGGTTTCGCCAAGGAGAGAAACGTTATACTGGAAATGAAGCTTATAGCTGATGTGGGTCTTGTGGGTTTTCCTAATGTAGGCAAATCAACACTTCTTTCTGTTGCAACAAGCGCCAAACCCAAAATCGCCAACTACCATTTCACTACTATTGAACCGAATCTGGGTGTGGTGCAGATTTTTGACACAAGCTTTGTGATGGCGGATATTGCAGGGATCATTGAAGGTGCCCACGAGGGAGCAGGCCTCGGTCATAAGTTCCTGAAGCATATCGAGCGAACAAAAGTGCTCATCCATGTTGTTGATGTGGCAGGAAGCGAAGGCCGTGATCCTATAGAGGATTTTGACAAGATAAACAGTGAACTGCAGCAGTACAGCCCTAAGCTTATGAAGAAACCGCAGATAGTTGCGGCAAATAAAATAGATCTTATAAGTGAGGATGATCCTCAGTATATCAGATTCAGGGAGTATGTGGAGGATAAAGGATATAAAGTATATCCTATGTCTGCGCCGATTAATATCGGAGTCAGAGAAATACTGGCTGAAGCAGCTGATCAGCTTCAGCAGCTCCTCATCAATCCTCCGGAAGAGGAAGAGTACGAGATGTTTGATTTTGAAGCTGATGAGCATGATCCGGATTACAGAACAGTATACGTTGACTTTGACGGAACAGATTATATACTGTCAGGCAAGCAGCTGTACAAGATTTTTAATTCCACAAACTTCACTGATATGGGCTCGATGCGATATCTGTATAAATATATTGAGAAGAGCGGTGCTCTGGATCAGCTCAGAGAAATGGGCATTGAAGACGGCGATATCATCAGGATACAGGATTATGAACTGGAATACGTTGACGAAGATTATTTTGATATGTAGCGATATGACATTGTCTGATTAATACAGATGAAACAGGAAGGTCCGGTACAATCGGAATGTACCGGTCTTTTTTTGCCTCCGCAATAATATAAATAGTAGCGGAGGTGAACGAATGAAACGAAAGATCCTGGAACAGACATGTTTCTGCATTATAATAGCGCTGGCGCTTTTTATATCTGAGAATTCAGGCACGCCTGTGCTGGAGAGAGGCGCACAGACGGTACTTGATTATATGCATACATCGTATACGTTAGAGGATGTTAAGGATGCGGCCCATAAGGGTGCCGTATTCGCATCTGCGCTGCCTGGGAAGGTGTCGGGAACTATTGCTGTTATGACCGGGAGAATGACATTAGGCGATCCTATAGATGAAGAATATGAAAACGGCAGAGCTGCTGTATACGCTGCAGCAGGTGGAGAAGTCACATCAGCCGGTGAGAATGAAGAAATAGGAAAATACATCAGGATAACTCACGGAAGCATGGGCGAAAGTCTGTATGGCAATCTGGAGTCAGTGTATGTGAAGGTGCCGGAGAGAGTAAAGAAGGGGCAGATAATAGGAATGTATGAGAAAAAAGAAGATAAGGAATTTTATTTTTCCTTTAAGGAATTTGACTGATAGTATGGTATAATGATTCCTGTATTTTGCGGGAGACAGCCGCAGGGAAGGAATCAGGAAATATGAAACACCCAACCAGAGAAAAATGTCAGCGGATGCTTGACGAATACGGTACTCCGGAACATGTCAGACGTCACTGCGGTGCGGTGGCACAGACAGCATATACGATAGCTGCAGCACTGAACAATAACGGATTTGATATGGATCTTGATCTGATAATGGCGGCAGGTATGCTTCATGATATCGCCAGAGTAGAGGACAGGCACTGGGACGTTGCGGCAGACTATCTTGAAGATCTCGGATTCAGTGAAGAAAGTGAAATCATAAGGGTGCACATGACCTACTCGCCGTTTTCTCAGATAGAGAATGCAGATGAGACGGATATGGTATGTCTCGGTGACAGACTCGTCAGAGAGGATGAATATGTGGGAATAGACAAAAGGATACAGTACATCATAGACAAAGCGGTGAGAAACGGGCATGAAGAAAAAATACCGTTTATACTAGAAAAGAAAAAGGACACCCTCAGGTTTATGGATCAGATAGAAAATAAAATAGGCATGTCGATTGACGAACTGATGAGAGGAAAATAATGGTAATTGATAAAGAACTGGATAAAATTTTAAAAAAGGTTGAAAAGCCTGCCAGATATATAGGCGGTGAAGTAAACAGTGTGATTAAAAACCCCGATGAAGTGGAGGTTCGTATCGGTTTCGCATTCCCGGATACTTATGAAATCGGAATGTCATATCTGGGGCTGCAGATTCTGTATAATATTCTCAACAAAAATGATGAAATATACTGTGAGAGAGTATTCGCGCCGGCACCGGATATGGAGGAGATAATGCGGTCCCGGGGCAGAGAACTGTTTACTCTTGAAACCTTCACTCCTGTCAGAGAACTGGACATACTGGGCTTCACCCTGCAGTATGAGCTTTGTTTCACTAATGTTCTCAACATGCTGGAGCTTGGAGGAATACCATTAAAGAGCAGAGACAGAGATGACAGCTTCCCTGTGATAATTGCAGGAGGGCCATGTGCGTATAATCCGGAGCCGCTGGCGGATTTTATAGATGCATTTCTGATCGGTGACGGCGAGGAACTGCTGGAAGCAGTATGTATGGCCAGGAAGTCATCATCGTCGAAACAGGAGTTTCTGGAAACTGTATGCAAAATGGACGGTGTATATGTGCCGACGTTTTACGAGCCGCAGTACAATAATGATGGTACATTAAAGGAAATCACAAAAGTTTATGAAGGTGCCCCTGACAGAGTCAGGAGAGCTGTCATAGGCGATATAGAAGCTGCGGAGTTTCCGGTTGACAACATTGTACCGTTTATTGACACAGTGCATGACAGATCGGTAGTGGAGACCTTCAGAGGCTGCACCAGAGGCTGCAGATTCTGTCAGGCCGGCATGATCTACAGACCTGTCAGGGAACGAAGCAAGGAGAACATTGAAAAACTGGCTGTGAAGCAGCTTGAAAGCACAGGACATGACGAGCTTTCTCTATTGTCTCTTTCAACCAGCGATTATTCCCGGTTTGAGGAGCTGGCTACGGAGCTGATGGACATGTGCAGAGAGAAAAACGTTGCATTGTCACTCCCGTCCCTCAGATTGGATACGTTCTCTTTCAACGTGCTTCAGGAGATACAGAAATACAGGAAATCAGGTCTCACCTTTGCTCCGGAAGCGGGCAGTCAGAGGCTGAGAGATATCATCAACAAGAATATTACAGAAGAGGATATCTACAGTGCTGTGGAGCAGGCCATAGAGCTGGGCTGGGAGCATATCAAGCTGTACTTCATGGCAGGACTTCCGGGGGAGACTTTTGAAGACCTGGACGGTATAGGAGAAATCGCCCGCAGGATAATGGATATCAATTTCAGAATGCGTGGCAGGAAAGGCGGACGTTTCAGAGTGACCGTGAGTGTGTCGAACTTTGTGCCGAAAGCGCATACTCCTTTTCAGTGGGCAGCTCAGGATACGAAGGAGATGTTTATAGAGAAGCATAACTATCTGACAAAGAAGCTTCATATCAAAGGTGTGACATTTAATTATCATGAAACTGAAACCAGCAGCCTGGAGGCAGTATTTGCCAGAGGTGACAGAAGAATCGGGCAGCTGCTGCTCAAGGCGCATGAACTGGGATGCAGGTTCGATGGATGGACAGAGCATTTTGATGCGGGACTCTGGCAGAAGGCTTTTGAAGAGACTGGTACAGACATGGAGTTTTACTGCAACAGAGAAAGAAGCTATGAGGAGATACTGCCGTGGAGCATTATTGATCCGCTGATCAGTGATGAGTTCCTGAAGCGTGAAAATGACAAAGCGGCTGCCGGCAAGGTCACGCCTGACTGCCGTCAGGGATGCGCAGGATGCGGTATCAACAGATATACGGAGTGTTTCAAAGGCGCAGAATACGCAGAGGAGGTGCCGAATGAATAGATATGTGATCACCTTTTCCAAAATGGGGACTATATGCTATATTTCACATCTTGATCTGATGAGGATGTTCAGGCGTACTTTCAAGAAGGCAGGCATCCGGCTTGTATATTCACAAGGGTTCAATCCACATCCGAAGATGGGGTTCGCCCAGCCTCTTTCCCTGGGATACTGGGGGCTCAGAGAGATGATGGAATTTGAGACTGTCGAAGAACATGATCCTGCAGAACTCCAGAAGACTATAGCATCACATATGCCGGAGGGTATTGAGATAATCGACTGCAGACATCTCAAAGGCATCAGGAAAACTCTGGCTGCTGCAGCTGCAGCGGCGGAGTATATCATCGCGATACCTGTTACAGAGCCTGTGGGTATGACAGGGCAGGATATTAAAGATAAATATATGGGACAGGATTCCATCATAACCCTGAAGAAGCAGAAAAAAAAGAAAGAGCCGGTAGAGGTGGATATCAAACCTATGATCAGAAGTATAGAATTCACACCAGAAGAGGAGGCTCTGTTCGTAACGGCAGTTCTGGATTCAGGAAGTGTATCGAATCTCAGTCCCGAGCTGGTCATTGATACTCTGCTTGAATGCCTTCAGATGGATATTGACAGAAGTGAAATAGCGGTGATGCGAAAGAAGATAATATTTGATAAAATCGACCGTCAATAAATATTGACAAATACTACCAATTATAGTAATATATTCTATAAAAGGGAGGTATTTGCGATGAAAAAACTGATGGAGATGTTTGAAGAAAAATTCAATATTGAAGCTTTTTACAGAGATAACAGAGAAATGATAATAAAGGTGGCAGCGGTTGCACTGGCGATTGTTGCTGCTTTTTTTGTTTTTGCTGTCAGAGATGATGATACAGGATCCGCTTCAGGTGATACTGTCGAAACAGAGACCTCTGTCAGCGAACCGGAGACAGCTGCAATATATGTGGATATCGGAGGAGAAGTGAAGAATCCCATGCTGGCGGAGCTGCCGGAGGGAAGTCGTGTTGATGATGCCATTAAAGCAGCCGGGGGACTTACAGATAAAGCGGATCTTACCGATATCAACCGAGCCGCATTTGTTGAGGATGGAGAGAAAATATATATCCCTGCCATAATCGATGAAGATGATATGTCGTCTTCGGCGGGAAGTGCAGCTCTGACATCAGGCGGCTCGGAGGCAGGCGGGCAGAGCTCATCATATTCGGGCGGCAAGGTGAATATCAATACTGCAGGCTCAGATGAACTGCAGACTCTGACGGGGATAGGCCCTGTTACGGCACAGAAAATAATAGACTACAGAACGGAGAACGGGAGATTTTCGTCAATAGAGGATATAAAAAACGTCTCCGGGATAGGAGACAAAACCTTTGAGAAATTCAAGGATGATATCAGGGTGTGAGAAAGCTGTTTCGGCCGGCAGATAATTCATAGCCCGGTCTTTGCGACCGGGCCTGATTCACATAATGCGGCATGGCGTACTGATGATATCAGTCGTCAAGCTTATTTCTGTTTTCTTCGTAATGCTTCTTGATGCATTCAAATGTCTCGGCACTTATATCGTGTTCGATTTTACATGCATCGGCCATAGCGGTCTCTTCTGATACTCCCAGCATCATGAACAGTTTGCTGAGAAGAGCATGACGTTCATAAATTGAAGATGCGATTTCCATACCGTCACCGGTAAGAGTTATATTGCCGCTGTCATCTCTGGCGATAAAACCATTGTTCTCCAGCTGCTTAAGTGCCACGCTTACGCTTGGTTTTGAAAACCCCAGATGATGGGCTATATCGATTGCCCTGACGCTTCCTTTCTGTTCTCTGAGGATCAGGATCGTTTCAAGGTAGTTTTCTGCAGATTCAAGTATTTTCATATTGCGACTCCTGTGTTATCTGATAGCTGTTTCCAGTGCCAGCTTCATCATATCTGTAAACGAATTCTGTCTTTCTTCGGCGGTAGCCTTTTCTCCGGTAACAAAGTGGTCGCTGATGGTCATTATCGCCATGGCGTTCACTCTGTTGTAAGCTGCATTCATGTAAAGAGCGGCAGCTTCCATTTCCACTGCCATGATGCCCATTGACGCCCATTTTTTCCACCAGTCCTCCTTGAGCTCGTAGAAAACGTCACAAGATACGATATTTCCTGCCTTAAAAGGAATATTGTTCTCCTTTGAAGCTTCCCCCAGCTTGGTTATAAGCTCGTAGCTTGCACATGGAGCGTAATTCCCCGGAACGTCAAAAGCGTGGATGTAATTGGAATCAGTTGACGCAGCCATTCCGACAACGATATCCCTGACCTTGATATCCTCGTGAAAAGAACCTGCAGTGCCGATTCTTATTATGTTCCGGACTCCGTATTCTGTGATGAGCTCCCATGAGTAGATACCCATTGACGGCATACCCATGCCGGATCCCTGAACTGAAACAGGCACACCCTTGTAGGTTCCTGTGTATCCCAGCATTCCGCGTATCTCATTATAGCATTTAGGGCTTTCGAGGTAATTCTCAGCAATGAATTTAGCTCTTAGAGGATCACCCGGCATCAGGACTGTTTCTGCTATATCGCCTTTACCGGCGGCGTTTATATGTGTACTCATTATAATTCCTTTCTCTGTGATAGTAAGTCTGTGAAATGGATTTGAACTATGTTTAGTATACCACAATGCTTCAGTTTATAAAACAGATATGTTGACTGAGTCAGGAATGTTCAGATCAAGCGCTGTGTCAGCTCCCATCGGAAGGGTGATCTGAGGGTATATATGCCCTGCCTGCAGGTTGAACAGCACAGGTTTTTTCCAGGGCAGCACTATTTCCCTGATTATATCCATGACTTCAGGTGAAGCCTCAGGATTTCCTGCATCTTCAGAAACTGATATCCGGTCACGGTCTGAGCAGCCGGTGAAGGTTCCGAGAATAATTCCGCTGCAGTCTCTGAATTTTCCGGCAAGAGCCAGGGAGGTCAGAGCTCTGTCAAGTCTGTAAGGATCTTCGTTTACTTCCTCGATAAACAGAAGTCTGCCGCGGGTGTCCGTTTCATAAGGTGAACCCAAGGTTCCGGCAAGAAGCGAAAGATTGCCACCGGTAAGCCGGCCTTCGGCATAGCCGGGGTACAGAACTTTCATGTGATGATGGGGAGGGTTTATGATAGGATAAGTGCACTTTGCATATAAAAGGACATGCTTCAGCGAGTCAAGTGAAAAATCATCAAGCTGGATGTATCCGGCACCTGGCATAGGTCCGTGAAAGGTTACGAAACCGCATAGCTTGTTTATGGCTGTATGAAGTGCGGTGATGTCACTGTAGCCGACGAGGATTTTCGGGTTTTTTCCTATCATCGCATAATCCAGCAGAGGCAGTATGCGCATTGAGCCGTAACCGCCCCGCAGACAGAAGATACCTCTGATATCGTCGGAGGCGAAAGCATTGTTCAGATCTTCGGCCCGCCGGATATCGGAACCGGACAGATATCCGCGGTGTGATCTGCAGCCGGGCATTACGATGGGTTCAAGATCAAGAAATTCCAGAGATTTCACTGCGGTTTCCAGCTCCCCGGCTGATACAGGAGAAGATGGAGCGACAAGAGCCACTTTATCGCCAGGACGCAGATGTTCAGGCCATATCAGGCTTTTCTCAGAGAGATTCATAAAGACCTCCTTAATACAATGTTTGAGAAAGTTTTACAAAAAATAAAAAAGATGGGAGACACATCCATCTTTTTCTTTAGTATTTCTCATTGCTGTGCATTTAACTTATGCACGGGTGGGGACGGGTGAGAATTAAGCGTTCGCTTTGTTGAATCTCTTTGCTAATCTTGACACTTTTCTTGAAGCAGCATTCTTGTGGATAGTGTTCTTAGCAGCAGCCTGCATGAGCTTCTTCTCTGCTAAAACCAGCTTTTCCTTGGCTGTTTCCATATCTCCAGCTTCCAGAGCAGCATCATAAGCCTTCAGGATTGTCTTGAGATGACCTTTGATACGTCTGTTTCTTGCTGTTTTCTTGTCGATAACACGGATTCTTTTCTTTGCGGATTTAATATTAGCCATTAAATTTACCCCACTTTCATTAAT
>JBJESR010000219.1:0-8919 GCA_051882895.1 Lentihominibacter sp. | reverse complement strand
CATAATTCATAGATAATATGGGTTCTCCATTTGCCGGACAGCAGCTCCAGCGTACGGCGCACAGGACAATTCTCACCGATATCTTCAGATAATACCTTCTGAAGATACTCCTCTGCAGTCATATCCTTTTTCACAGTACTTCATATCCTCCTTTGGTATGCCGGACCATACTATGTACATATAATCTGCATACTTGTGTTTTTTTCATACATAGTATATTATCTGTACTATAAAAAATCAAGGAGATGATACTATGAAAACTGCAATAATATATTATTCAGAACACCACGGGAACACAAAGAAACTGATTGATGCCATCGCAGCAGAAAACGAGATCACCCTCATCAACGTGCTGGAATGCAGCAGCTATGATCTGTCAGATTATGACATGATCGGTTTCGCATCCGGCATATATTATTCAAAGTTCCATAAAACCGTATTAAAGTTCGCTGAGGAAAATCTGCCTGACAACAAGAAGGTGTTCTTCCTTTTCACCTATGGATCAGCGAAAGACAGCTATACTAAAGGAATAAAAGATGTGGTCTCCAGAAAAGGTGCCGAAATAGCCGGCCAGTTCGGCTGTCAGGGTTTTGACAGCTACGGACCCTTCAAGCTTATCGGCGGCATAGCCAAAGGTCATCCTGATCAGACCGATCTTGATAACGCCAGAGCTTTCTACAGAAGTATCCTTTAACAAAAAGTCAGTGAGGGAGGTCTGAATCTGCCTTCCTCACTGCTATATGAATCCGTTCCTGTCTTTTTAAAACGGATCAATCACTCCCATCGCCAGCAGAATAAGTGAGATTACCGCCAGCAGCACCAGAACCACTGCGATATTTCTTTCATACGGTCTGAAAGCCGGCAGTCCCTTTTCTCTGCGTCCTTTCACATATACCCATATGCCCGGAGCATACAGAATACTTGTGATCAGGAACTGTACCAGTCCCGCGGAAACTATCATCCATACTCCGTAAATACTGCCTATAACAGCAAACACTCTGCCTCTCATAACCTCACTTCCAGAAGCTGTCTCAAATCCATCTCTGTTTCTTGTGATTTTTTCGTAATAAAGAGCACTCAGCAGGTATGGCAGCATTATCATAGATGAGCCTATCGTGTAAAACGCCAGATATGATGATTCGCTGAACAGAATTATCAGCAGAAATATCTGTATCAGCACATTGGTTATTATCAGCGATACCGCCGGTGATCCGTTTTTGTTGCTTCTGGCAAAAGCACTGGTGAACACCCCCTGCCGGGCAGCTTCATAAGGGCATTCTGCTGCAATGATTGTCCATCCCAGAAGGGCGCCGATTATAGATATTATTACCCCGATGTTGACAAGCTTAGCGCCCCATGGACCGACTACCAGCTCCAGTATCTGGGCCATCTGAGGACTGTTCAGCTTCGCCAGCTCATCTGTGGTGAGCACTCCCATACTGAGTACTGCAACCAGCACATACAGAGCAAACAGACCGATAAAGCCCGTCAGTGATGCTTTTCCCACATCGCTTGATTTTCTCGCTCTTGCCGACAGAACTACAGCACCTTCGACGCCGATAAAAGCCCATACCGTTGATGATGTTGTCGCCATGACCTGCTGCCACAGCGGCATGCTACCGTTTCCCCAGAAATTATCCATGAAAATATCAAAATCAAATGCTGCCAGCAGCGGTACTGCCACTATAAATACAAAAATCGGTATCAGCTTGCATATAGTCACTATGGTATTTATTATTGCCGCCTGCTGCACTCCCGTCAGCACCAGAACCACCATCAGCCATACTACAGCAGAACCGCATATTACAGATACAGTGTTGTTGCCTTCCCCGAATACCGGGAAGAAATAACTCAGAGCACCGAACAGCAGTGTTATATATGAAACATTGCTGATAAGAGCACTCATCCAGTATCCCCATGCGGAATTGAAGCCTACGAATTCTCCGAAACCTTCCTTCGCATAGCTGTATATACCGTTTGTAAGATCCGGTCTTATTTTATTGAGACCAAAAAAGGCCATCATAAGGGAATACATTCCGACACCGCAGATTCCCCATCCTATGAGTACACTTGCAGTATGGGCCCCGTTTGATGCCATGTCACCTGCCGTTGTGAATATTCCCGCCCCGATGGTCGAGCCGATTATCATTGCCGTCAGACCGCTGAACCCAAGTCTGTTATCACGATCTGCCGGGTTTGTAGTGTGATTGTTTTCCATATTATCCCTGTTCCCCTTTAGAAACAATAATCATTCCTGGAATAGTATCTGTATTCACACGTAAAACAATACATTTTAAATCAGATTTTTTCATAAATAACGGAGCACCGGCATTATCTGCCGGTACTCCGTTATTAAACACCATTAAATTTCCCAATGCTCCAGCTCAGTATGCAGCAGTTCATGAGCTCTGTGAGAAAGAGGTTTTTCCAGATACTCCTCATAAGTTCTGAGAACCGCACTGTTCTCATGAGAAAATCTCGTTTTGGCGGTGCTGTCAAGTCCATACAGGATTCTGCCTCGTTCCTCTGCCAGCTCACAGCCATCATGAACCGGCTGTCCTCCGCCTCCGGAGCATCCTCCTGGACATGCCATAACCTCAACGAAATCATATTCCACTTTACCTGCAAGGATTGCTTCAATAAGCTCTCTGGTATTTCCCAGCCCGCTGACTACAGCCACTTTGACAGCGACTCCTTCAATTTCAAAGATCGCTTCCTTCCATCCTTTCATACCTCTTACTCGCTTGAAGGCATCGGCTTTAGGATTTTTACCTGTAAGCAGGAAATACGCACTTCTCAGTGCAGCTTCCATAACACCTCCGGTGGTGCCGAATATCACTGCTGCTCCCGAGCCTTCCCCGAATATATCATCGTACATTCCTTCAGGCAGTTTTTCCACTTCTATTCTGTCTGCCCTTATCAGCCTGTCAAGTTCACGTGTGGTAAGTACCAGATCAACGTCCCTGCCATGGCCGGCATCACTTACCTGCGGCACATCACATTCGAATTTCTTTGATACGCACGGCATTATTGATACCGAGAAAATACTGTCCGGATCAATACCCAGCTTCTGGGCTATATACGTCTTTGACATGGCACCGAACATCTGCTGTGGTGATTTTGCCGTGGAAAGATTAGGGATAAGCTCCGGGTACTGACTCTTAACAAACCGAAGCCATCCCGGGCAGCAGGACGTGAACATCGGCCATTTATAGTTTTCTCTGTTTCTGAATCTCTCCAGAAACTCGCTGCCCTCCTCCATAATAGTCAGATCTGCAGCATAATTAGTATCAAATATGTAATCCACACCAATCTGTCTGAGAGCACTTATCAGCTTGCCCATAGTACTTTCTTCCTTGTAAAGCCCCAGTGCTTCTCCCCAGGCAGTCCTGACCGCCGGTGCTATCTGTACCATCGTCACCTTATCAGGGTCAGCCAGCGCCTTGAACATTTTCTGAATATCATTTCTCTCGCGAAGCGCACCTACAGGGCAGTGGGTTATGCACTGTCCGCAGAGTGAACAGTCGGCATCCTGAATTGAACTGTTTCCTGTAACATCCACAGTTGTTCTGTAGCCGCTTCCCACCAGGTTCCATACTCCCAGATCCTGAACCTTTTCACATATCTGAATACATCTCATGCATTTAATACACTTTGAGGCATCCCTGATAAGCGGAAAATTCCTGTCCCATCGGGTTTTCTCATGGATAGGCTCATAAGGAACTTCCAGAATACCCAGATCATTGGCTATGGTCTGAAGGCTGCAGTTGCCGCTTCTGGAGCATGTCGCACATTTGCAGTCATGATCCGAGAGTATCAGCTGGACATTTATTGCCCGTATTTCTCTGACTCTCGGGCTGTTTGTATAAACCACCATATCAGGTTCCACATATGTGTTGCACGCAGTAACCAGCTTTTCGATACCTTCAACTTCAACTACACATACGCGGCATGCACCTATCTCATTTATATCTTCCAGATAACAGAGATGTGGTATTTCTATGCCGACTTTTCTGGCAGCTTCAAGTATAGTAGCGTCCTCTGATATTTTGATTTTCTGGTCATTGATTGTCAGATTTACCATTTTTCAACTCTCCCCCCTCTGAATGCTCCGAATCCGAAGTGATCACATCTCAGGCACCTTGAGGCTTCCTGGACAGACTCCTCATGGCTCATACCCTGCTCGATTTCCATGAAGTCTCCACCTCTTTCTGCTGCATATCTCAGCTTCAGTTCCACTCTGCCGCAAGGTTTCTTGTCCATAACTCTAGGTTCAGGGATTTCAACATCACACTCTATCTCATGATGATAACCGAGGTACGTATCTATGTTGGCTGCTGCAACCTTTCCTGCAGCCACAGCATTTATAACTGTCGACGGGCCTGTTACACAGTCGCCGCCTGCATACATGCCATCCATAGCTTCTATCTGACTTGATGTGGTAGCTGATATACTGCCTTTGACTACCGGTATGCCGCAGTTTTCAAAGCTGTGGGATTCTATGCTCTGACCTATTGCGGAAATAATGATCTGACAAGGTATGCATTCCTGTTCCGCATTGGCATCCATCGGGCGCGGACGACCTGATTTATCAGCTTCTCCAGGAATCTGAGGCTTCACCCACAGCGCTTTCACACGGCTGTTTGAATCAGCCTCTATTCTTGCCGGAGCTTTAAGCTCATGCAGTTCGCAGCCTTCTGCAATCGCACCTTCAATTTCCTCTGCAAGTGCAGTCATATCCGCTTTTCTTCTTCTGTAAACAATATTCACTTCTGATGCTCCCAGACGTTTAGCTGTTCTGGCAACATCCATGGCAACATTTCCGCCGCCTATGACAACGACACTCTTTCGCTTGAAGTTAGGCATTGTATCGTCCCCGATGCTCCTGAGCATCTCCACCGCCGGGACAACACCTTTGGAATACTCGCCTTCTATACCTATTTCCTTGTATGTATGTGCTCCGATTCCGATATATACAGCATCATATTCTTCCCTGATAGTCTGAATATTATCCTCATCATTGACATCAAAATCCGTTTTCACTTCTATGCCTGTAGCCAGTATGGCATCTATATCCTTCTGAAGCTTTTCTCTCGGCAGCCGATAGTTTGGTATACCATATCTCAGCATGCCTCCCAGCTGGCTTCTCTTCTCAAATATAGTCGGCTTGTGTCCCATTATTGCCAGAAAATATGCAGCCGAAAGGCCTGTCGGTCCGCCACCGATAATAGCTACCTTCTTACCGGTATTATCCATTATTTCAGGATTTTCAACCTTCGTGCAGTTATCTACTGCATATCTCTTCAGTGCTCTGATATTCACCGGCGCATCTATAAGATTACGGCGGCATCTGATCTCGCATGGATGCTCGCATATGTGAGCGCATACAGTAGGAAACGGATTATCTTTTCTTATCAGCTTCACTGCATCATCATATCTGCCCTCAAGCACAAGTGAAACATATCCCGGCACGTCCACACCTGCCGGACATAATGCCACACAAGGCACCGGCTGTTTACCTGTCTGGATATCTTCCGCACATCTGTGATGCAGTGCATGTTCTTCATAATCATTTCTGAAGCCTTCAAGTCCTCTGAGAACCATTCTTGCAGCTTCAGTGCCTATGGCACAGTCTGCGGAATCCCGGATGGCAACGGCGGTTCTTTCTATAAGATCCAGAATCTCCAGAGATGAATTCTCGCTCAGGAGACTGAGAAGATCCTCATAAAGATTCAGAAGCTGGCCGATGCCAACTCGACACGGCACGCATTTGCCGCAGGTCTGGGCATGACATAATTTAAGGAATGCAGCTGCCATATCAACAGGACACTGCCCTGGCGGACTTGATACTATTCGCCGTTCAAGGTCCTGATACAACCCTTCAACGACCATCTTCGATCTGTCTTTCGTCTTAATGTCCAATCTGCTCATGATTACTGATTCCCCCTTTCGGTACTATTTTGCTGTATTATTGTCAGAATATTTTAACATGGTATTTATTCTACTCCGTTGAAATAAAAAGTCAAGAACTGCACTGTTGTATTTTTATGTATTTTTTTCTGAATCTTCTTGATTTACAGATAAAATGTACTATAATTGTTTTTTTCAAAGGAGGACAGTTATGACAACATTACACGAAGAATGCGGTGTATTCGGCGCATATGACCTGTGCGGCGGCAATATCGCATCATCAGTATATTACGGGCTGCTGGCACTGCAGCATCGCGGACAGGAAAGCTGCGGCATAGCAGTATCGGATACCGGAGGCTCCATCAAAAACATCTCTCTGCACAAAGGCATGGGTCTGGTTAACGAAGTTTTCGACCATGATGCACTCAGTAAATTAGCCGGCAATATCGGTGTCGGCCATGTGAGATACTCTACTGCAGGCTCCAGCACCAGAGAAAACGCCCAGCCACTGGTACTCAATTATTACAAGGGGACACTTGCTCTGGCACACAACGGTAATCTGATCAACGCACTGGAGCTTCGGGAGGAACTGGAGAAACAGGGCGGTATATTCCAGACCACAATTGATTCAGAAGTTATCGCATATCATATCGCCAAGGAGAGGATCAATACCGATACTGCAGAAAAAGCTGTAATGGCTGCTATGAAGAAGTTAAAAGGTGCATATTCACTCATCGTCATGAGTCCCCGCAAACTTATAGCCGCCCGTGACCCTCATGGCTTCAGACCGCTGTGTCTCGGCAAGCGTGACAGCACATATTTCTTTGCTTCCGAAACCTGTGCTCTTGACACCGTAGGTGCCGAATTCATCAAGGATATAGAACCGGGTGAAATTGTAACGGTCAGCAGAGAAGGAATAACGTCTATCAAAGCTCTGTGCCCGTCAGATTCCGGCAGACAGGCACGATGCATCTTCGAATATATTTATTTCTCAAGACCTGATTCAGTTATAGATAACGTAAGCGTCTATGAAAGCCGCCTTATGGCAGGCCGGTTCCTGGCTCAGGACTCCCCTGCTGATGCCGACATTGTAATAGGTGTCCCTGAATCCGGAAACCCAGCAGCTCAGGGATATGCTATGGAATCAGGTATTCCTTACAGCACCGGCTTTATCAAAAACTCTTATGTGGGACGAACATTTATCAAACCGACTCAGAGCATGCGGGAAAGCAGTGTCCAGATAAAGTTAAATGTGCTTAAGGAAAATGTACGAGGTAAACGCGTCATAATGATAGATGATTCCATCGTCAGAGGAACCACCTGCCAGCGTATCGTAAATATGCTGAGAAATGCCGGTGCCTCCGAGATTCATGTCAGAATCAGCTCGCCCCCTTTCCTCCATCCATGCTACTTCGGAACCGATATTCCAACCGAGGATCAGCTGGTTGCCAGCGGCAGGACAGTTGACCAGATCAGAGATGAAATAGGAGCTGACACGCTGGCATTCCTGAGAAATGACAGACTTCATTCACTTTGCAGCGGCCTGCCATACTGCGATGCCTGCTTCAGCGGCAATTACCCGATATCCCCTCCTGATCATGATATCAGAGGTCAGCAGGGGCAGGGATAAATCACTGCAATATGTGTTATGCAAAATAGTTCAGAAAAATTAAATTTTCCTATTGACATTCAGGATAAAAGGTTTATACTTTAGTCCATATTAGCAAAGGTGCTATGAATCATCAGGATTCGTGGCATCTTTTTTATTTAGTATAAAATAATAATTCAGATATTAAGGAGTGATGTATCATGAACAGAATTTCAGAGATTTTCGGCAAGAAAGTCTTTAACGACAAAATTATGAAGGAAAAGCTTCCTAAGGATGCATACAATGCCCTGAAGCAGCATATCGAAGATGGAACCGAACTGGAGGGTGCCACAGCCAATGTCATTGCGTCCGCCATGAAAGACTGGGCTCTCGAAAACGGTGCGACTCATTTCACACACTGGTTCCAGCCGATGACAGGTGTTACAGCCGAAAAACACGACAGCTTCATGACCCCTGATGAAAGCGGAGGCGTTATCATGAATTTTTCCGGAAAGGAGCTTATCAAGGGCGAGCCTGACGCATCAAGTTTCCCGTCAGGAGGTATCAGAGCCACCTTTGAGGCGAGAGGTTACACAGCATGGGATCCCAGCTCATACGTTTTTATCAAAGGGAACACATTATGTATACCTACGGCCTTCTGCTCCTACGGCGGTGAAGCGCTTGACAAAAAGACGCCCCTGCTTCTTTCCATGGAAGCAATAAACAGACAGGCCCTTCGCCTTCTCGATATAATAGGCAGCCCGGCATCAAAGGTGATCACCACCGTGGGTCCTGAGCAGGAATACTTTCTTATTCCCGAAAATCTTTACAGAAAGAGAAAGGATCTGGTCTTCTGCGGCAGAACCCTGCTGGGCGCCAAACCTCCCAAGAGCCAGGAGCTGGATGATCACTATTTTGGAGCCATCAAGCCGAAGATTTCTGAATACATGGAGGATCTGAACAATGAATTATGGCAGCTGGGAGTACTGGCCAACACAGAACATAACGAGGTGGCTCCTTCCCAGCATGAGCTGGCTCCTATCTTCAGCACAGCAAATATCGCTTCCGACCACAACCAGCTGACAATGGAGATGATGAAAAAGGTTGCTGAAAGACACGGTCTCGTATGTCTTCTCCACGGAAAACCCTTTGCCGGCATTAACGGCAGCGGCAAGCACATCAACTGGTCTATGGCCACAGACGACGGCACAAATCTGCTTAAGCCAGGCAAAGACCCGATTTCCAATACGCAGTTCCTGCTTTTCCTCAGCGCAGTGATCAAGGCAGTGGATGAATATCAGGATCTGCTCAGAATATCTGTTTCAGGTGCCAGCAATGACCACAGGCTGGGCGGAAACGAAGCTCCTCCGTCAATCATTTCAATTTTCCTTGGAGATGATCTGCTGGAAGTAATGGAAGCA
>JBJESR010000218.1:0-1969 GCA_051882895.1 Lentihominibacter sp. | reverse complement strand
ATACACTATCAGAACCATGGTTCCGATAAATAACCTGTGAGCTATTTCATTCAGAAGCTCCGGAACTGTATCAAGACGAGCCACTGTGTAAACTGTTATTCCATCAAATATCAGATGAACAAGCACTGTTATCAGCAGAACCGAAAAAATCCTGTTCAGCTGCGTGCGTTTTCTCTCTGCACTGAAGTACATGCAGGCAATAAAGGCTATTACCAGAAACAGTGCTATTTCCATTCGAAGCATAAATACTACCTCTCTTCCTCGGGCGTTGCCGCCATTCATTATCTGTATTATACAGAATTCTGCAAAAAGCAGATAGACACATTTTGCATAAAAATGTGTCTATTCTATAGTTAAACGATCTTATTTGTTAATTCGACATTCCCTATGATTAGATTTTCATTAAAATATTCTTGCCTGTTACAAGATCCCTCACTGATAATAACATTTTATAACATTGACCGGTAGCGTATCTTCGGTGCTGTGATTGAGCGAATAATTAGGGTTGGCTGCAGCTGAACTGCTGAACACGGAATATGTGCTAAAATAATTGTATGAGATAAAAAATTGCACAATATTTTTAAAAAGTCAAATTTAAGATTGGGTATATGCCCTATAAACCATCTTGATATCCGTAAATACAACGGGAAAGCGGTGTATTTTACAAAAATATACAGTTGATTGACACTCCCGTGGTTTAAAATGTGCAATTATTTTCACATTCTATTGAGTTTTGCACATTTTCGCTGTGCATCACCGCAAATATACCCATATGAGGTATATTATCTCAAGAAGACCAGCCGCCCCTCTGTCATCTTCGCAGTCCTATTGACAAAATGGAGTTTTCATGTATTATGTTGTCATCTCCCGTTCAATCCATGCCATCAGAAGATTCACTATCCTTCTCTGCTGGTCTGCCGTCAGCTCTATGCCGACAGGAACACGGTACCATTTGTTCAGGCATCCTCTGCAGCAGCATGCACATGCGTGCTGAGCCTTGAACACCGGATGTCCCCGCATCGGTGTCTGTTTGCCATCATTGGGAATAAGCGCAGGGGCAAGTCTTCCGGCAACGAAATCCTCAGCATGTTTTCTTATGGTGTCCATACCTTTGTCTCTGACATATTTCCTGTCACTGTCATTCAGGTGAAATCCCGCGCGAAATTCAGATTGCTTTAATTTATCTAAGGCCTGATCTATTGTCTGCATAGCGTCCTTTATACTCCATTTCCAGTTCTTCTGCCCTCTTACTGCCTTACAGTTCACAACTTTCATCGGCTTCATTAAACCGCATCGGCGTGTATCTAATGCCGTCGGTCAGCTGTTCCGTATCTGTAGGAACAAAACCCAGATGGCGATATATTTCTACAGCATACGGAGAAGAATTTACTGTGAAAGTCTGCTCCTCATAATCAATCTTCATCGCTTCAAAAAGCTTTCTGCCGATTCCTCGGTTATGATACGCTTCATCTACAAAGAAATCTGCAATATGCTGCGGAGCTCTCATACACAGAACACCTATAAGCCTGTCATTATCAAAAGCTCCGTAAAACGTCAGCCGGCAGGTACGTTCCTTATCGTCAAGGCTGGCTCTGAAGGCATCTATTCCCTCATCAGAGTATTCCGGTGCCTCAAATTTCATAAACACCTGCCAGCAGAGTTCCAGTGCAGACGGAATATCCTCCTGATCAAGTCTGCGTACAGGATACGGCTCTATATCTCTGATCCGGCTGTAAAGTGCCGCATCCAGCACTTTACCGTTTTTTATACCATTGCTTCTCATTATTCCTTCAAGAGTGAAGCCTGCCTTTTCCAAAGCCCGTCTGGAACCGATATTATACGAAAACGGCTCTGCATAAATCCGCAGTATATCTGTCGTTTTAAAAATTATATCACAAATCTGTCTTATTGCATCAGTTATTATGCCTTTCCCCCAATGTTCTTCTGCCAGATAATAGCCCAGTTCCGC
>JBJESR010000217.1:0-1971 GCA_051882895.1 Lentihominibacter sp. | reverse complement strand
TATTCATCAATAAGTATGGCTATATGCTGCTTGGTCGTCTGCAGTTCAAAAAACAGTGAATCTATGTTCTTTGTCTCCGGAACAAAATATGGTTTTCTCAGAATGGATCTGAAATCAACGTTGTCGAAGCCGTCCTCTCTGGCTTTGATAAGGTAATCCTTGATATAGAGAATACCGATGATATTATCGCTGTCATCCTCATAAACCGGTATACGTGAATATCTCAGTTCCATCAGCTCATCGATATACTCTTCCGTAGGTGCATTGATATCGATAGAAAAGACATCTGTACGCGGAGTCATTACCTCATAGGCAAGCATATCATCAAAAGCGAAAACACCGGTAATCATTTTCTTGCCTTCTTCCTTGAGTTCCCCGCTCTCCTGTCCTGCTTCAAGCATAGACACGATGTCGTCCTCAGAATACTCTACATTTGTCACATCGGTTCTCTGCCTGCAGATTTTAAGCATGACGGTCACTGCAATCGACAGCAGCCAGACAAAAGGCTTGAAAACTGCCGAAATAAACAATATAGGTTTTACCACTCCTATTGCGATAGTATCCGCATGGAGCATTGCGAGCCTCTTGGGAAAAAGTTCCCCGAATACCAGTGTGAAAAATGACAATATCAGAGTCACGATCACTACTGAAATCTCCTGACCGTATGGAATTCCGAACCCCTCCAGAAAAATACCCATATCATCAGAAAAACTTACTGCGGCTTCCGCACTTGTGAGAAAACCCGCCAGAGTAATAACGACCTGAATCGCAGAAAGGAATTTATTGGGATCGTCAATAAGTTTTAACAGTGCCTCCGCTTTCCTGTTTCCCTCCTGAGCTATCGTTCGTATCCTGTTCTTATTAACGGATACAATAGCCATTTCGGCCGCAGCAAAATATGCATTCACTGCGATAAGTACTACCAGTAAAATTATTTGTCCCCATAAGGGCCCAGCATCAGATGACATCTTTTACTCCTTTCACATCTAACAATTGAATTATTTTCTTTTTCTTAATATATATTTCTCAGCCACCGGCTGATCCATTCTGATATGCACTATCTGCTGAGGATGCGGAGCTGCTTCTATAGGTTCTTTTTCTTCATCCAGAAGTACCTCGAGCTTCTGGGTGAAGAAATCCCTGCCGGGTCCGAACACCTCAATCTCATCACCGACCACCATCTTGTTACGCTGTTCTACAACTGCCATATGCGTCTTCGGATCATAGCTCTTGACCATCCCGATAAAGCTGTAATCTCTGGTGTATGCACTGGTCTGATAGTTCTGATCCTCATTCGTCGGTCTGTCAAAATAGAATCCTGTTGTGAACTCTCTATGACTTGCCTTCTTGAGCTCCCTCATCCATTCAGGATTATATTCGTAATTCTCAGGGTCCTCTGTATATGCATCTATAGCCCGCCTGTAGGCGCTCACGATCGTTGCAACATAGAACACGCTCTTCATGCGTCCTTCAATTTTTACCGAAGAGATACCTGCCTGAACAAGCTCCGGAATGTGCTCCAGCATGCAGAGATCCTTGGAATTGAGGATATAAGTTCCTCTGCCATCCTCCTCTACAGGATAATATTCTCCCGGACGCTTCTCCTCTACGAGCTTGTATTTCCATCTGCATGGATGGGCACACTGACCTCTGTTGGCATCCCGATCTATCATAAAGTTGCTGAGAAGACATCTCCCGGAATATGATATACACATCGCCCCATGTACGAACGCTTCAAGCTCCATATCCTCCGGTATCATAGCCCTTACCTGCCTGATCTCATTCATAGTAAGCTCTCTTGCCAGCACAAGGCGCCTTATTCCCTGTTCATACCAGAATCTTGCAGTCATATAATTTGTCATATTAGCCTGAGTCGAAAGGTGCAGCTCAGCATCCGGTATGATTTCCTTTACCATACATATCACACCAGGGTCCGAGACAATAAATGCATCTATCGGAATATCCTTTATA
>JBJESR010000216.1:0-1973 GCA_051882895.1 Lentihominibacter sp. | reverse complement strand
CTCCGAGAAATGCAAACAGCTCTCCTGATTTCACTTTGAAGCTGAGATCAGAGACTGCCCTGATTTCTCCGAAGCTTTTATTAAGGTGTTCTATTTCAATTATATTTTTCAATTTACTCTCTCCCCAGGAAATCTCTCCTGTACTGCGATGGTGTGATACCTTCAGATTTTTTGAACACTTTCGTGAAAACGCGATAATCTCCGTAGCCTGACTGCTCTGCGACCTCACCAATGGGAAGTGATGTTGATACAAGAAGCTTTTTAGCATTTTCCATCCGTATACTGGTCAGATATGCCAGAAAGCCTACGCCTATTTCATTTTTAAAAAGCTGACTGATGTACTGCGGATTCATATGAAATTCTTCTGACAGAACAGAAAGACTTATTTCCTCTGCCAGATGCTCCTGCATAAATCGTGTAATACTGTTTATGACTCTCTCCTCCTGCTCTTCAGGCTCCTGCGATACATTTTCCTTGTACATCGATATCTTGAGATTATCTATACAGGTTCCGAACTCTTCGTAATTCACAGGTTTAAGGATATAATCTGTGATTTTGAGTCTGAGTGCTTCTCTGCAGTACGAAAAATCGTCATATCCGGACACTATGATGAATGCTGTGTCAGGATGCTTGATGCGGCTCATTTTTATCACTTTAAGTCCGTTCATGATAGGGATATTGATATCCATAATAACGATATCAGGATTTAAAGTATCTATCTTGGCAAGGGCTTCCATGCCGTCTGCAGCCTCCCCTGCCACAGTGCATCCGTGGGCTTCCCAGTCAAACAGCTTTTTGAAGCCTTCGCGGATCATTATCTCGTCATCCACCAAAAGAACTCTGAGCTTTCTCATCTTGTTTCCTCCTTCAAAGGCAGCATCAGATGTGCAGTGACACCTCCGCCCGGATTTTCTGTATATTTAAGTCCGCAGTCTCTGCCGCACAGCAGCTTGATGCGTTTCTGAACATTCAATACTCCGATGCTGCTGCCGTCCATATCTGCTTCATGTCTGGCATAAGTCCTGAGCATGCTGTCAATTTCTTCTTTTTTCCCTTCTGCAAAACCACTTCCTGTATCAACTATCAGAATCTCCATTTTATCTTCGTGATCTGCCGCCTTACGGGCAATAATATCGACTTCTCCACGATAACCTTTGTTTTTCAGGCCATGAAGCAGGCTGTTTTCAACAATCGGCTGAAGAATAAAGTTCGGTACCAAAACACCGCCCAGCTCCGGATCTATATCATATCCGCATTTCAGATCCGGGTATCTGTAACACATAAGATCCATGTAAGCTTCCAGAAGCTCGAGCTCATCGTCAAGAGCCACCATAGGCATGTTCACCTTTACACTATGTCTGAAAAAGTCCACCAGACGCATGAGAAGATCAGATACCTCTTTATCGCCGTTAAGCTGCGCCTGTATCCGTATCGTATCTATTGTGTTGTAAAGAAAATGCGGGTTTACCTGGCTCTTAAGGTATTTCATGGACATTTTCTGTTCCGTCAGTTCTGCTCTCAGTATATCCGGGTTTTCAAGAGTCAGATAAAATGACAGTGTCATCAGAGTAATTCCTGCACCGCTGATTAGCCATGTGGGATTAAGCGACTGCAACAGAGAAACGCTGCACTGTATGATAAGCGCCACTCCTACAGCCAGACGTTCTTTTCTTTGCAGCTGTTTCCAGTTAAATACAAGCAGTACTGCACACATCAACAAGTAAAAGGTCACGCTGGCATAGCACACTGCGACGTGGATACCGTCAGAATAATTTCCCAGTGGTGTTACTGCATAATGCACAGGCAGCACTGCAACTCCGATTTCAGCCAATGCTAAGAATATATTTGCTGCACGGTCCAGATACCGGTGTTTTCCTGATTCCTCAGCCACCAGCACTGATATATATTTATAAAACAGATACACTATCAGAACCATGGTTCCGATAAATAACCTGTGAGCTATTTCATTCAGA
>JBJESR010000215.1:0-9036 GCA_051882895.1 Lentihominibacter sp. | reverse complement strand
AAGTCAATAGCACGGCTGTGACGAAGACAGTAGCCCCGCGTAATATCCTTACAGAGAGGTGCCCGTTTGCTGAGAGGACACCGGTGAGGCGGATCGTGAAAATCACTTTTGAGCCGAACACTTTATGAGCGACGGGATGACAGTCCCGTAACTAGGGTGGTACCGCGGTTAATAATCGTCCCTAACTTATGTTGGGGGCGTTTTTATTTTGTGGGGATACCGCATTTTCAGAGGAATCGCATTAATATGGTAACATCAGCTGTGAATTTGAGAAATGTTACCATAATTTCAACGTTTTCGGGCGGCAATAAAATCAATATTAAAAAAAGATCAAGCCAACAGAGCGGCACCTTCGACGAAACCAGCAAAGAACAATTATAAATCAGGCGCGGCAAGCGCATCAAATAAAGGAGAAAGGAAAAACAATGATCAAAAATTTATCTGAAAAACCGATTGCCGAGCTTCAGATGGAGCAGGCAGAAAAATGGGAAAAGGAAGATCTGCTGAACAAATGCATTACCACAAGAGAAGGAATGCCTTCGTTCATTTTCTATGAAGGCCCTCCTACAGCCAACGGAAGACCGGGAATACATCACGTAATAGCCAGAACTCTCAAGGATTCGGTATGCCGCTACAAGACCATGCAGGGATATGCCGTTAAGAGAAAAGCCGGCTGGGATACCCACGGACTTCCGGTGGAGATCGAAGTGGAGAAGCAGCTCGGCATGAGCGGCAAACAGGATATCGAGAAGTACGGTATCAGAGAATTCAACGAGAAGTGCAAGGAGTCAGTCTTCACATATGAAAGCATGTGGAGAGATATGACAAAGAGGATGGGATACCTCATCGATCTGGACAACCCTTATATCACACTGGACAACAACTATATCGAAACCCTCTGGTGGATCATCAAGGAATTTTTCAAAGCCGATATGATCTATGAAGGACACAAGATCCTGCCGTACTGCCCGAGATGTGGAACAGGTCTGGCTTCCCACGAGGTTGCTCAGGGGTATAAAGAAGTGAAGGTAACCACTATCACAGCCAAGTTCAAGAGAAAGGATGCAGATGAATACTTCCTGGCATGGACAACAACCCCTTGGACTCTGGCAGCAAACGTGGCACTGACAGTAGGCCCTGACATCGACTACATCAAGGTGAAAATGACTGCAGGCGATGAAGAAGGCAAGGTGTTCTATGTTGCCAAGGTTCTTGCTGACAAAGTGCTGGGAGCAGAAAACTATGAAGTCCTGGAAGAAATGAAAGGTAAGGATCTGGAATACATCGAGTACGAACAGCTGATGCCTTTTATCACTCCGGACAAGAAAGCTTTCTTCGTGACATGTGCGGATTATGTAACCATCGAGGATGGTACAGGTATCGTTCATACAGCACCTGCATTCGGTGAAGACGACTACAACACAGGAAGAAGATATGATCTTCCGGTAGTGAATCCTGTAGATGAACAGGGTAAATACACAGATACACCATGGGCAGGAAGATTCGTTATGGAAGACGGACTTGATGTGGATATCATCAAGTGGCTGGCAGCAGAAGACAAAATCTATGCCAAAGAGAAAATCGCCCATAACTATCCGCACTGCTGGAGATGCGGAACACCGCTTGTATACTATGCTAAGCCAAGCTGGTACATCGAGATGACAAAGCTCAAGGATCAGCTGGTTGCCAACAACAATACAGTCAACTGGTTCCCTGATTTCGTAGGAGAAAAGAGATTCGGAAACTGGCTTGAAAACGTCAATGACTGGGCAATTTCCAGAAACAGATACTGGGGAACACCTATCCCGATCTGGAGATGCGAATGCGGACATCTGGAATGCATCGGAAGCCGTGCCGAGCTCGTGGAAAAGGCACAGGAGAACATTACCGAGGACATCGAGTTGCACAGACCGTATGTTGATGATGTTCATCTGACATGCCCTGTATGCGGCAAGCCGATGACAAGAATTCCTGAGGTTATGGACTGCTGGTTCGACAGCGGAGCAATGCCGTTCGCACAGCAGCACTATCCGTTTGAAAACAGCGAGAAGTTTGACGAGGAACTGTTCCCGGCAGATTTTATCTGTGAAGGTATCGACCAGACAAGAGGATGGTTCTACTCACTGATGGCCATCTCCACCTTTATCAAGGGCAAGGCACCATATAAGAATGTACTTGTAAATGACCTTATTCTTGACAAAGAAGGCAAGAAGATGTCAAAACACGTGGGCAACACCGTTGACCCGTTCGAGCTCTTTGACAAATATGGTGCGGATGCTACAAGATGGTATCTGCTTCAGACATCACCAGCATGGTCTCCTACCAAATTTGACGAGGACGGACTTATCGAAGTGGTAAGCAAGTTCTTCGGAACACTTAAGAACGTATACAACTTCTTTGTGCTTTACTCTAATCAGGATGATCTTGATCCGGCATCACTTGACGTGCCGTATGCAGACAGACCTGAACTGGACAGATGGATAATCTCCAAGTACAACAATCTGGTAAAGGCTGTTACAGAGGAGATGGACAGATATGACCATATGAAGGCAGTAAGAACAATCAATGAATTCGTTAACGAGGATCTGTCCAACTGGTATATCAGAAGAGCCAGAAGAAGATTCTGGGGAGAAGAGCTTAATGATGATAAGAAATCAGTATATGCGACAACATATGAAGTGCTGGTGGGAGTATCAAAGCTCATCGCACCGTTTGCTCCGTTCATTTCAGATGAAATGTATCAGAACCTGACAGGTGAGGAATCAGTGCATCTGGCATTCTTCCCGAAGGCAGACGAAAGCCTGATCGACACTAAGGTTGAAGAGAGAATGGATCTTGTCAGAGATCTGGTAGGCCTTGGCAGAGGAACAAGAGAAAAAGAAAGAATCAAAGTAAGACAGCCGCTTAATGAAATCATGGTGGACGGCAAGTATGAGGGTGTTATCAGCGACCTGACACCGCTCATCATGGAAGAACTCAACATCAAGAAAGTTGTGTTCGAAAACAAGCTGGATGAATATATGAATTACAGCCTGAAGCCGAACTTCAAGGTGGCAGGACCTATGCTGGGCAAGAACATCAAGGCATTCGGCGGAGCACTGGCGAAGGCTGATGCAGCGGCAACAGTTGCAGCACTGGAGGCAGACGGCAGAATCACTATGGATCTCAACGGCGAAGCTGTGGAAGTGACAAAGGACATGGTGGAAGTGAAGATCACAGCCAAAGAAGGATTTGCAGTAGCTATGGAAAACAACATCTTCACTATTCTGGACACAACCATCACTCCTGATCTGGCACAGGAAGGTCTGGCAAGAGAACTGGTATCAAAGGTTCAGCAGCTGAGAAAGCAGAACAATTATGAAATGATGGACAACATCAGAATATTTGTTGAAGCTGACGAAGACGTGGCAGCAGCAGTTGAAGCCTACAAGGATTATATCATGAAGGAAACACTGGCTGTGGCAGTTGAAAACAGAGAGGGTCTTGATACTGCAGACCTCAATGGACACAAGACAGGAATCGCAGTCGAGAGAGTATGATACAGGACGTGAGAGCGTCACGATTTACAAGAGAGGTAACCTGATGAGCACATCCATAGAAAACCTGAGAAGAGTATCCAGAATTGACGTCAGGGACCACATCGCAGTCTTTGACTTCTATGTGACCCTTGGCAGAGATATAGAGCACCTTTCCATAAGATTCGGCATAGATCCCCAGGATATAATAGATATTCTGGAAGGGTATGGTGAGAAGATAATGGTTGACGGCAGGCTGGACTATGCAGGAAAGGGCAGGTGCCCACATATGTCAAGGCAGCTTATCGAGGAATATGTGACGAGGTTTTATCCGGGAATCGCTTCCGAGAATCCTCAGAATGACTGGATATGTCTGGAGAGCTATCTTGACCAGACACATCAGGGATGGCATATGCATCAGGAGAAGAGAAAATGACAAAGACCAATCTTCTTGGAATGACAATTGAAGAAATGATGAGCTTTGCCGCGGAACTGGGGGAGGCCCCTTTCCGCGGCAAGCAGCTTTTCAGATGGATAAACAGAGGCGTCGGAGATTTCTCACAGATGACGGACTTTTCAAAAGCCCTGAGAGAAAAGCTTGATTCAGCAGCCTGCGTGGAGGGCGTTGAGATACTTCACCAGCAGCATGACAGGAAAGACGGCACGAGAAAGTTCCTTTACGGACTGCAGGACGGTAACGCAGTAGAAGGCGTATTCATGAAATACAGATACGGCAATTCCCTCTGTGTATCATCCCAGGTGGGATGCAGAATGGGCTGCAGGTTCTGCGCTTCGGCTCTCGGCGGTTTTGTCAGGAATCTTACGGCAGGGGAGATTCTGGATCAGGTGATGGCTGCTGAGAGATATACCGGCGAAACCATCAGCCATATTGTCGTGATGGGGATGGGAGAGCCCTTTGATAATTACGATAATCTTAAAAAATTCCTGCAGATAATCCATCACAAGGATGGCAGGAATCTCAGCTTCAGGAACATCACTGTATCCACCAGCGGGATTATTCCGGCGATGAAGCAGTTTGCGGAGGATTTCCCACAGGTCAATCTGGCTATATCCCTTCATCGTCTCGATGACAGTGGGAGAAGTGAAATCATGCCGATAAACAGGAAATATCCTGTGGATGAGCTGCTTGAAGCCGCCGGGGAATATGCGGAGAAGACCGGCAGGAGGGTGACCTTCGAGTATACCCTGATTAAGGGGGAAAACGACAGTAAAGCTGACGTGGAGCTGATGAAAGAGAAGCTGCGGGGGCTGCTGTGTCATGTGAATCTCATTCCGCTGAACAAAGTGGATGAGACCGGATATACAGGCAGCAGCAGGAAACGAGCCGAAGAGATAGCCGCAGAACTCACAGGAAGAGGTATCGCCGCCACCGTGAGGAGAGAGCTGGGCAGTGAGATCGACGGAGCCTGCGGACAGCTGAGACTAAAAAGCAAAATCTGAAACAGTATGGGGATTTTGTGTTGCCCAAAACAACCACATAGTGTATAATGTTATTTAATATAAAAGCGCTTATAGCAATATATCGAGGAGGACAGTGTTATGGTGAAATTACTCATAGGACACAAAGGAAGCGGTAAAACCGGACAGATGATACAGCTGGCAAACGACAGCATTGAAACAAGCAATGGAAGCATAATATTTATAAATAAAAACCAGAGACTCATGTATGAACTGAAGCACAGCATCAGAGTAATATGCATGGAAGATTATGAACATATTACAAACATAGATGAATACATAGGATTCGTATATGGAATAATCAGTTCAGATCATGACATCGAAGTTATTTTTATCGACAGTATCCTGAAGCATGCAGATGTTACACTGGGAGACCTTCCTGAGTTCATCGACAGACTTAAGGCTATCTCGGAAATTTATGGACTTGATTTCGTAGTAAGCGTAAGCGCAGATAAAGAAGAAATGATCGGAGTAAACTTCGACGGATGTGAGATATTAAACTAACAATAGCAGTAAAGGATGAAAAGGCGGTGAAGACACCGTCTTTTTTAAGGACATGAAAAATGAGAAAGGCATATTTTTTTGTAGTATTAACAGCATTTCTTTTCGGAACAATGGAAGTCGCATGCAAAGCAGCGGGAAGCCAGCTTGATCCGTTTCAGCTGACTTTCCTGAGATTCGCCATAGGCGGTCTGATACTGCTGCCTTTTGCCGCTGCGGAACTTAAACAGAACAAAATAAAACTGACAGCTAAAGACATACTGATACTTGCCGGAGTCGGCACCCTGGGAATACCTCTCAGCATGGTATTTTTCCAGCTGGGAGTAATGAACTCAAACGCAGCTACGGCATCAGTGCTTATATGTATAAATCCGTTTTTCACTATGGTGTTTGCCCACTTTTTCACAGAGGAAAAGCTCAACAGGAACAAATTCATCGTGCTGGCAATAGGCCTGGCAGGACTTATATTCATGATAAAGCCGTGGAACATACAGGAGGGCAATACGGTCATCGGGATAGTGTACATGCTGCTGGCTGCCGTTTTCTTCGGGGCATATACCGTTGCAGGCAAGGTAAGTGTTCAGAAAATGGGAATAATGGCACAAACAAGCATCAGCTTCATATTAGGTTCACTTATCCTGTTTATAATAATACTCATAACAGGTAAACCTGTTGTAGCCGGAGTTACAGACAGCTTCATTCTGGTGCTTTATGTGGGAATATTCGTCACAGGGCTTGGATATTACTCATATTTCATGGCAATCAAGAATTCAGATGCGGCAACAGGTTCGCTGGCATTTTTTCTCAAGCCGGCAATAGCTCCTGTTATGGCAGTTATTTTCCTGAAGGAGACGATCCTTTGGAATACATATATAGGAATCGGCCTTATACTGGCCGCTTCGTATATGAATATCAGATATCAGAGGAAGAACAATGAAATCAGACAGCAGCCTGACAGTTGAGAGGCTTGAGAGTATTTTCAGAGACAGAGAACCGGGGACAGAAGATGACTACAAGTTCTTTTCGGTTCTTGTGCCGGTAGTAAGGATGAAAAACGGACTGCATGTATTATATGAAGTGCGTGCCAGGCATATGGCAAGACAGCCCGGGGACATATGCTTTCCCGGAGGCCAGATGGAAGCCGGTGAAACGGCGATGGAGTGCGCTTTGCGTGAAACCTGTGAGGAAACAGGCATAAATCAGAGCAGAATAAGGGTGGTAAATCAGCTGGATACGATTTATACTTATAGTAACTTCCTGATGTACAGTTTTTTAGGTATAATGGAGGAAGAGGCTCTGGATGATCTGAAGCTGAATCCTGACGAGGTGGATGAGGTGTTTCTGATTCCGCTGCAGGAGCTGATGGAAACTGAGCCGGAGATATACCGGACAGTGATAGTGCCTGAGATCCCTGAGGATTTCCCTTATGACAGAGTCACGGGAGGGAAAGCGTACAACTGGAGAAAAGGCAGATCGGTTCTGCCGGTGTATGAAGTCGGTGGCAGAGTGATCTGGGGGCTTACCGCCAGAATCACGGCAAGGTTCATAGATGCGATAAGAGGTGACATATGTTCAGAATAGGTTTATGTCAGATGAAGGGTTCATTTGATAAGAAAAAAAGCATGGAAACCGCTGCGGAATTTATCAGAGAAGCAGCCGCAAACGGTGCACAGGTGATCTCACTGCCTGAGATGTGGAACTGTCCTTACTCCAATGATTATTTCAGAGAATATTCGGAACCGGCAGATGGTCCCACTGTGGAGTTTCTCTCGAAGCTGGCTGCTCAGCAGGATGTGTACCTTATAGGTGGTTCCATCCCTGAGCTTGATGATGGCAGAGTCTATAACACGTCCTTTTCCTTTGATCGCAAAGGGAACGTCATCGGCAGGCACAGGAAGGTGCATCTGTTTGATATAGATGTTAAAGGAGGTATCCGATTCATGGAATCCGATACTCTGACAGCCGGTGAAGAAATGACGGTTCTTGATACAGAGTTCTGTAAAATCGGTGTCGCAATCTGCTATGATGTGAGATTTCCCGAATGGTTCAGGAAGATGGCTGTGGCAGGCGCCAGACTCATTGTACTGCCGGCGGCTTTTAATATGACTACAGGGCCGGCTCACTGGGATCTTACCATGAGGGCCAGAGCTCTTGACAATCAGGTATACTTCGCCGCCAACTCGCCTGCCCGCGACGAAAGCGGACCATATACAGCATACGGCAATTCATGCATAGTGAATCCGTGGGGGGAATTCGTGTCCCATGCTGATGAGAAGGAAGGTATTATTTACGGGGATATTGATCTCGACTATGTGGAGTCGATAAGACAGCAGCTGCCGCTGCTCAGACACAGAAGAGAAGAACTTTATCAGGAGGATAGGTAATGAGAAAGATAATTACGGTGATTCTGTCTCTTGCGCTTGTTTTCGCAGCAGCAGGATGCGGCAGTCCTGCAGAGGAGCAGCCTGAGGAACAGATTGATTATGAAATCGCACTGGTGACAGATGCAGGGCTGATTATGAACGGCGGATACAGTCAGGTGGCATGGGAGGCCATAACGGAGTTCGGTTCCTCCACCGGGGTATCCCACAAGTATTACAAGGCTTCCGAGGCAAGCGACAAAGCCTACAAGGAAACCATTGAGAATGCGGTGGCCAACGGTGCCGGAATCATAATTGCTGACGGCTATTCCTTTGAAGATGTGGTTTACAACGCTCAGAAAAAATACGAAGATGTGAAATTCATACTGATAGATGCTGAACCTGTTGATAAGGATTCCGGCGAGACAAAGATAGCCGGCAATACGGCAGCGATTCATTTTGCATCTGAGCAGGCGGGGTATCTTGCCGGGTATGCGGCAGTATCCAACGGTGCTTCACAGCTTGGGTTCATCGGAGCGGAGAAGCAGCCTGCAGTGATGGATTACGGATACGGCTTCCTGCAGGGAGCGGATGCTGCAGCTCAGGAGAGCGCCGAAACAGTGACTGTCAGATACTATTACTGTACAAGCGATGACGACAGGGATGCGGTGCTGGACAAAGCATCATCCTGGTACAAGGGTAGTACGGAAGTTATATTCGCATGCGGAGCTTCGGTGGAACAGCCGGTTGTCGAAGCTGCTGAATTTGCCGGCAAAAGCGTGATCGCATCAGAAACGGCTAAGAGTCAGATGTCCGATACTGTCATCACTTCAGCTGTGAAGAATATTTCGGATGCACTGGAGGAAACCTTGAAGCTGTACAAGAATGATGAGTTCCCGGGAGGACAGGAAATTATCTACGATGCCACCAACGACGGCATATCCCTTGATATGGAAAACAGCCGCATGGACGGATTCTCCAAAGGAGAATACAAACGGGTTCTGGGGGATATTGAAGACGGCGAGATTATTGTGAAGAAACACGATGATGGGAAAATAAGTTCTCTGGGTCTGACGAATGTCAGAGTGATATTGAAATAATTATAATTAAAACCGGCCCGGTTCTGCAAAGATCCGGGCCGGTTTTATGGTAAATTAGCTTGGATCACTGAGAATTTTCGA
>JBJESR010000214.1:0-1979 GCA_051882895.1 Lentihominibacter sp. | reverse complement strand
ATAGATGAGAGGTAAAAGCAATGCAAGCTCAGTTGAACAAAATTTTAGAAGAAGCTAAGGCTCAGCTCAAAGAAGTATCTACACTGGCTCAGGCTGATGAGATCAGAGTAAAAGTGCTGGGTAAAAAAGGTAAGTTGACCGAAATATTAAGAGGAATGGGTAAACTGTCTCCGGAAGAGAGAAAAACCACAGGACAGATTGCCAATAAGGTGAGAGCAGAAATCGAAGAAATGCTTGAATCGAAATTCAGTGAACTTAAGAAAGCTGCCAAGGAGGCACAGTTCAGATTCGAGAAGATCGATGTGACAGAACCGGGCAAGGATATAATACTCGGAGTGAAACATCCTCTGACAATTACGATAGAGGAAATATCAAGAGTGTTCATGAATATGGGATTTGCCATTACAGAAGGTCCTGAGGTTGAAACGGTATTCAATAATTTTGATGGTCTGAATGCAGGTCCTAATCATCCGGCAAGAGATATGACAGATACATTCTATATCACAGATGATATACTGCTGAGAACACAGACATCAACTGTTCAGGTAAGAACCCTTCTCAAGGAAAAACCTCCTATCAAAGTGATCGCACCGGGAAGATGCTTCAGATGCGATACTCCTGATGCCACTCATTCACCGATGTTCCATCAGATAGAAGGACTGGTGGTTGATGAAGGAATAACAATGGCGGATCTCAAGGGAACTCTTGACAGTTTTGCCAAGCAGCTCTTCGGAACAAGCACGAAGACCAAGTTCAGACCGCATCACTTCCCGTTTACAGAACCAAGTGCTGAAATGGACGTATCATGCTTCAAATGCGGCGGCAAGGGCTGTAAAGTATGTAAAGGAAGCGGCTGGATTGAAATTCTGGGCTGTGGAATGGTGCACCCTAATGTACTCAAAGTCGGTAACATCGATACAGAAAAGTATACTGGTTTTGCTTTTGGAATGGGTGTGGAAAGAGTTGCTATGCTTAAATACGGCGTTGAAGATATCAGATTGTTTTATGAGAATGACATGCGTTTCATAAACCAGTTCAAATAGGAGGTTAGATAGATGTTAGTTCCAGTTGAATGGCTTAACGATTATATAGATTTAAAGGATATAGATACGGAAGAATTCTGTGACCGTATGATAATGTCAGGATCTAATCTTGAGACCTGCGAACATTTCTGTGAAGAAATGGAGAATGTGGTAGTTGGCAGAATCGAGAAAATAGAAAAACATCCTGATGCGGACAAGCTTGTTGTATGTCAGCTGAATGTGGGCAGAGAAGACCTGCTGCAGATAGTGACAGGTGCTCCGAATGTGTTCGAAGGTGCATATGTTCCTGTGGCACTTCACAAGAGCAGAATTCCCGGACCTCTTCACGGCAAAGCCAAGGAAGAAGGCGGGACAAAAATTACAAAGGGCAAGCTGAGAGGTGTTGAATCTTTCGGTATGCTGTGCTCGGCAGAAGAGCTTGGATTTGAAGACAAAGTAGTGCCGGTGGCACACAAGGACGGCATATGGATCCTTGAAGAAGAATATGAACCAGGTATGGATTTTGCCGAGGCTCTCGGCCTCAAGCAGGCGGTTGTGGATTTTGAAATCACTCCGAACAGACCGGACTGCCTTGCTATGGTAGGAATGGCAAGAGAAGCTTCTGCGACATTCGGGAAACCTTTTGAATATCCGGATATCAAGCTGGACGAGGCAAATCAGGAGAAAGAAACGAAAGATTTCGTTTCAGTGGAAATAAAAAATCCGGAAAACTGTAAAAGATATGTGGCAAGAGTTGTTACGGATGTCAAAGTGGAGCAGTCTCCGTGGTGGCTTCAGAAAAGGCTTATGTATGCAGGTATGAGACCTATCAACAATATCGTTGACATCACAAACTTTGTAATGCTTGAATACGGACAGCCGATTCATGCATTTGATATCAATCAGGTGCACGGTGGCAGGATAATTGTTGAAAATGCCTCCGAAGGGGAGAAATTT
>JBJESR010000213.1:0-1987 GCA_051882895.1 Lentihominibacter sp. | reverse complement strand
TAACGAAGACAACACGTTCATTTTACAAAAAATGGGACGAGCAGGCATACAGAAATTACATGGATGAATTTGGGCTTGATGAGAACAAGACCTTCAGGCAGCTTTCCAACGGGATGCAGATAAAGTATGCGCTGGCTCTGGCGCTTTCGCATAACGCCGGGCTGCTTATCCTTGATGAGCCTACCAGTGGCCTGGATCCTGTTTCAAGAGAGGATCTGCTTGATATTTTCATGAGCCTGTGTGACAGGGGGATCACAATATTGTTTTCTACTCATATTACTTCTGATCTTGACAAGTGTGCTGACAACATCATATATATCAGGGATGGCCGAATCGTTGAGACGGCTTCCTTTGGCGAATTTATCGATGGGTACAGGCTGGTTGAGTATGCGGAAAACGAACTGACTCCGCAGCAGCAGGCTCTTCTGGTGGGCAGGCGCCGCAGAAGAGACAAATGGACTTCGCTGGTGCGCAGGGAGGATGCGGTGAATTTTGACGGCAGAGCTGCCGAGGCTGATATCGAAGCTGTAATGATACATCTGGAAAGCGAGGGGACGAGATGAGTAATTTGTTAAAGAAGGAATTTTCGCTGTCGATGCATCCGGTTACACCTCTGATGCTGATGCTTTCTTCGATGGCGCTGATTCCGAACTATCCGTATACTGTTATGTTCTTTTATATGACTCTGGCGGTTTTTTTCACGTGCATGATGGGCAGAGAGAATCACGATGTGATTTATTCCATGTGCCTTCCTGTGGCCAAGAAGGATATTGTGAAGGCCAGAATACTGTTTGTGGTGATACTTGAGATGCTGCAGATGGTGCTGCTTATTCCGTTCGCTGTGCTCAGGCAGAACATTCTGACGGCAGGAAATGAAGCGGGGATGGATGCCAATATTGTACTTTTTGCGGAAGGTTTTCTGCTGTTTGGCGTGTTTAATCTGATATTCTTTCACAGTTATTACAGGAACGTGGATAAGGTAGGTATAAGCTTCGTCAAGGCATCGGTTGTTTTCTTCGTTCTTGTGGTGGTGGATGTTATTGCGACTCATGCGGTGCCGTTTGTACGTGATTGCCTCGATACTCCGGATCCTCAGTTTATCGGATATAAGCTGGCTGCATTTGCCATTGGTATTATGCTCTATGTTGTGATGACGGTGCAGGCATGCCGTATATCAGTCAGGAATTTTGAGGTGCAGGATCTGTAAAACTGTATTAATAATAGACATATTATGATATAATATGTCTATACAGTTAAAAAGGAGGATGTTATGGATATCAGACCATCGGCGGATTTGAGAAATCATTATAACGAAATATCGAAACAGTGCCATGAAACTCGAGAACCTGTAATTATTACAGTGAATGGTAGGGGAGATACCGCCATTTTAGGTATTCAGGAGTATCAGCAAATGGTGGCAGAGCTGAGGCTGCTTCGAACACTGGCTGAAGCGGACGATGATGTATTGAATGGCAGAATCAGACCGGCGGGGGAGGCTTTTGCAGATATCAGAGCGGTTCTGGAAGCGAGGAAATGTGAATGAAATACCGTATCGTAATGACGGAAACGGCTGATGAACAGATGCGTGATATTCTCTTTTATATTGCGGATGATTCTGGAAGTATAGATACTGCTTTAAATTACCTGTCACATATAGAGAAAGCTGTAAAACAGCTGGAGGATTTTCCGTATATAGGAATAGTGCCCAAATATACTATTTTGCGCAGACAGGGATATAGAACACTGATGGTAAAAAAACATCTGGTGTTTTACAAGGTTGATGAAAATGCACATGAAGTGAGAATATATGCTGTTATAGACAGCCGCAGAGAGTATGAGCGGCTGCTGTAGCAATGACAAAGATAGGGCTGTTGCGTTAACGGTTTTTCCCGTTAAGGCAGAGCTCTTTTTTATGAAATTTGACAGGTAGGCTGTTTAGTGATATATTACTAATAGTGTTAGCAATAAGGAGGTAGTAATGGATTAT
>JBJESR010000212.1:0-9104 GCA_051882895.1 Lentihominibacter sp. | reverse complement strand
TGTACTCTTTTTTGTAATCAAAAGCCATAATAGCCTCACTCCTTAATTCTCTGTTTATCATCCTATGTTTGACCGGGTTTCTCCCCATCATTTTATCAGCAAACAAAGCATTTGTGTTAAGAATTTATAATTGATTGTTGTTCCGGGAATACTGAAGCGATATTTCATACATATAAAAAACAGGACGGCACATTGCCTGTCTAACAGATAGTTCAGACAATGCGCCATCCCACATGCATTTATTTTTACTTTTCTAAGTTGGAGTCCTTATCCTGCAAATAGCAGGCCTCAGCCCGCTTCCTGACAATCACAGCCCGCAGAGCCTTCTTACCGCCTCTTCATAGATTTCCCTTATCCTGGCGAGATCCTCCATCAGAATATACTCATTCTTCATATGCTCCGTCGCTTCCCTTCCCGGGAATACCGGCCCGAATGCGACGATATTATCCATCGCTCTGGCATAGGTTCCACCGCCCATCGTCAGCGGTTCTCCCATGTCACCAGTTGCATCTCTGTAAACATCCAGCAAGGTTTTCACAAGCCGGCTTTCACACGAAGAATAAACCGGCTTCAGCCAGTCAACATTCCGGATTTCAAGACCGAAGTCAGCAGCTGAGCTTTCCAGAGCAGCCAGCACACGTTCCTTTTCCACGGTTACCGGGCATCTGATATCTATGGAAAGGCACATGCTGCGTTCATCTGCACGAATCCTGCCGGCATTGAAGGTCAGCCTGCCGCTTTCCTCATCCTCAAAGTCGCAGCCCAGACCTTCCCCGTGGAGATTAAAGCCTATCTTGCCGCAGTAAAATTCGATGAAGCGTTTCATCTCATCAGTAATATCAAGCTCATCGGCAACAGATTGAAGCTTTGACATCGCTTTGGAAATGGCGTTTTCCCCCTCCCAGGGCACACTGGCGTGAGCGGCAGTTCCGGTCTCATCAATCAGCAGAGTCTGAGCACCGGAACAGCAGCCGCCATCGGTTTTATCAATTGAGCCCGCATTACCGGAGCCACCTGCTGCAGTCACTCTGCAGTAATCCGGCACAGCATTGGAAGCCTCGCCTCCTTCGATTATCAGGTTATTCGCCCGGCTGAATTCAATAACAAAATCCAGCTGTAGAATTCCCATCTCACCATAAATCAGCGGGAAATCAGCATCAGGAGTAAACCCCATCGCAGGACACTCTTCATTGGCTGTGTAATAGTCCATGTCCTCCCAGTCGCATTCCTCGTCAGCACCGAAAATTATCCTGACCCTTTTGCCGAAATCAAAGCTTTCATCCAGCAGTGCCTTCAGTGCATAAACCGCAGCCATCGCAGGACCTTTATCATCAATGGCACCTCTGCCATAAAGCCGTCCGTCGTGGATCTCCCCTCCAAAAGGAGGATAATCCCAGCCATTGCCCTCCGGCACCACATCCAGATGGCACAGGATTCCTATCAGCTCTTCACCCTCACCCACCTCCGCATAGCCTGCGTAGCCACCGCAGTTTTTTGTCCTCATTCCCATGGAAGCACATAGCCCCAGAACATATTCCAGAGCATCTGCTATACCATTGCCAAATGGCTTTCCGGCAACAGGCACATACTCATCAGCTCCATCGTATCTGACGCTTTTTATGCTGATCAGCTTCTGCAGAGATTCAACACATTCCTTATCATATCTGTCCATAACCGCTCCCTCCTGCACGCAGCTCTGCCGCATCACATAACCGCCTACCTGATATACTCACCAAAACTGATATCAGTACATTTTATCAGATTCGTATCCTGCAGCCCGATTACAAGCTCCAGCATCTTCATTCCAACCTTAAAAGGCTCGATAACCTGCACACAGCAGCCTGCCTTCTTCAGCTCAGACCGCACCAGATCCGCAACAGAATCCATCCCCGTGCAGCCCATGACAGCGGCATAAATTCCTTCTCGCTCCAGCTCCATACATATATCCATTATCCGCTCCTCCAGAACCTCATCCCTCAGCTCCAGCACCGTCATATCCACATTTTTAACAGCGGCAACAAAGCCTTCGAAACCGTGTTTTCTGGCCTTTCTCTCTGCACATATCACACCGTAATCATCCGTCGTAATTACAGCCACCTTTTCGCTGATTGACGCCGCATAATGCATTGCAGGCACATAGGGACCCATCACCGGAATTGTGGAAAGCTCACGTGCGCCGATTACTCCGGGATCGTCAAAGCAGTCGATAAAAATCCCATCGTAGCCTTTATCCTGTATCTCAAGAACCTTTTCGATTATCTTTGCCCCGTTGATCGTCTCCTGAGCCGCCGTCTCTATCGATGTGAATCCCGACGGTAAGGGCTCAAAAACGAACTCAGTGTCATCCCTGAGATATTTTCTTATGTAAGCCGAATCCCGAGCGAAGGATTCCTCTGTTGTCCCTGCAACAGGGTCGATTATTGCAATTTTCATCTTTTATCCTCTCTGTTTTTCTGTAAAAGGAACGTAGTCCAGGTCGAAACCGAAGCTCTTCGGTCCGAATACCTCAAGTCCTTTTTGCGTAGTCCACTGTTCAGGTGCAGGAAGTGCGAACACCACCAGTCCCTGTCCCTTTTCATAGAACGGATTTGTTACAGGCACACCATCTGTGTCCAGCACGCAGATAAGATCCGGAACCGTCACATCAACCTCACCATCTCTGTAGGAAATGATATGCTCATTCTTGAACCAGACCTTGTATTCATGGCCTTCAAAATCGCCGGTACCCCTGAGAGTAACGTCTCCTACAGTAAAACCGTCAACGGTATCCCATGTGAAATCTCTCACATCGCCTCTGAAGAGGATTCTGCCTCCCACTGAAGCAGTGATTGCCTCTGCCGGATCATCTCCCCTCTCGTTAGCTTCCCTGAGCGCCCTGCCCACATTCATCGAATGAGTCAGTGCACCTGGAATAACGCTCTTCTTGAGAGTTCTGCCATCAGTCGGATGGTCTGTGACGCCGATCATGTTTTTGCTGACACATGCCATTGCCCGAACAAGGTCCTCTGCCCTGAAATCATTGACTACGTTGTTCAGCACTGCTGTATCTCCAAAAGGAGTAGCAACCGCCATAGGCTGGATCTGCACATCGTTTATGTAAAATGTGGAGTGCTGAAGCTCCGGAACGGATCTGCCCGCAGGGTCCGCATCTATAATCGGCTTGCCCATCAGAGCTGCAACATGAAGTGCATCTGCAGTGTTTTCCCCGCCAAGCTCAGTGGAAATAACGCCGTAGAAAGACTTGCCGAAATACTCCTCGAGGGTCTGAAAAGACCTTACTGCCTCTGTAACCTCCATTCCCGGAAGGCCTGCGTACTTCTTTTCCTCCTCTTCGGTAAGGGGTGAAACCGAGCCGCAGACATACGGACACGCCACCATTTCGTCATCCGGTATTTCATCAAGATCCGAAAGTATGAATTCTCTGCCTTCCCTGAAATCACCTTCTACTATCTCCAGACCGCCTTCAAGGCTTCCGCCGCCGCCTGTTCCCAGAACTGTACATCCATATATTATATCAATTACTTCCTGTTTTGTTAATTTTCTCATACTGATTCCTCCAGATTTCCTAATCCTCTATGCTGATATCCTCTAACGTCACTGTTTCAGGCTGCGGCATCACTTTTCTGATGATGATCGTTGCGATTGCAGACACGATTATTCCATTTACACTTACGATTCCATATGGAATAAACAGACCTCCGGCAACACCAAGGGCCAGAGCAATCATTCCGGGCCAGTTAACGCCCTTTGTAGGCTTCCAGTTTTCAGGTCTGCCTCTGCCTATGAGGAAATAATCCACCAGCATCACTCCTGCGAAAGGTGCAATCACTATGCCCAGATATGTGAGGAAGGTTTCGAATGAGTTAACTATTTCAAAAGAGCCAATCACTGTTCCCACAAGACCGCTGATCAGTGTTATTTTAGCTCTGTGCCTGTCACTGCATCTGAATACCTTGATAAATCCGAGACCAGCGGAATACGCATTGGCAGAGTTGGCCGGCCATGTGGATAGAATAAGGCTTAAAAGTCCAAGCACAGGAATTCCCAGTCCTATAAAAATCACAGTAAGATCCTCTGAACCTGCAACGATTGCAAAGGCTGCTCCTGCCCAGAGAAGAACCACTCCGATAGGAAGGATTCCCATGAAGGATGACTTGAATACATCTGCTCTGGTTTTCTGATATCTTGTGTAGTCTGCCGAAAGAACCGCACCGACAATAAAGCCTCCGATAACCATATCGATTCCTGTAATAACTGTGACATTGTCTGTTGCCGGTACGAAGCTTCTGAGTGTTTCCAGGCCTTCTCCCGATAATACGATAAACAGACCCACAATCGTTACGATGCACATAATCGGAACTGCTATCATATTGAGATATTTGAGACCATTGAAACCGATGGTTGCAGTGGAGAACATTATTATTCCCCATATGATAATCGACACTTTGACCGGAATATCAATGCCGAAGCACTCTCCCACAAGTCCGGAAAAAGCAGCTCCGCAGATATTCGCATTGATGGCGAACCATCCGATACAGCATACAGCATCGGCAATTGATACAATGAACTGACTTCCCCTGTCTCCAAATGACTGGGTGGCAACAACGATGGATGGGACTCCAAGATCCGAGCCCATGATTCCCTGTGCCCAGCAGATTCCAACTACAATGAGATAACCTATAACACCCGCTATAACTATCTGTGTCAGCGACAGACCATCTATCATCAGACTTCCCGTCCAGAGACTTGTCGCTGAAATCATAAATCCCGCCTGAATCAATGTTACCGACATCCAGTGCTGTCTTTCATTTTCAGGTACGGGGCTGAGAGCAATACGCTCAATTGCTGATCCTTTTTTCTCAGTCACTTTTAACCCTCCATTTTCATAATATCCTAAAATAAACCGCAATTCCAGATATCTATATTTTAGAACAGTCTGT
Source organism: Lentihominibacter sp. (assembly GCA_051882895.1). Classification (GTDB taxonomy): domain Bacteria; phylum Bacillota; class Clostridia; order Peptostreptococcales; family Anaerovoracaceae; genus Lentihominibacter. Next base: position 4,164 of record JBJESR010000212.1, on the reverse strand, counting down.
ACCGAAGGCGCTTTATGAAAATCGCCAAAACGGGCCTCGCATTTTTGTAAAAATCACAAATTCATTTTACTTTAATATGATTATTCTGTAATATATAGGAGAAAGATTTATAGAAACCGACAAAGGAGTTCTTTATGTCCGTAAATGTAGCAACAGTTTTAACACTGCCGTCATTCAGGGATGCCCGCATTCTGACCGGCTCTGACCATCTTGATAATGTGGTGACCCAGGTATCCATAACCGACTCGCCCCTCTCGGAATTTGATTTCACCATATCCAAGCCCGGGGATTTTTATCTGTCTGAATTCTATTTTGCCAGAGACAGTGCCGAAAGCATGCTCAGATATCTCCAGCCTATAATTGAATCCAATTCAAGCGGAATATGTATTCTTGACGAATATATCAGTGAAATCCCGCAGGAGGTTCTCGAGTTCTGCGATTCTCACAGGCTTCCGGTGATTCTTAACAGCGTCAGTGTTCCATACGCACAGATGATCAGGGAAATAATGGAGCTCATCATTGCCGACGGACAGAACATGCTCCTTGAAAGCGAATTTTCAGCCATCGCAGCCGATACCATTGATGAGAAGCGCAAGCTTGGAATCCTCCGCAATCTGAACCCTCATTTCATGAGCAATATTTCCGTGTTTTACATCCATTTCAAAGACAGAACAAACATCGATAATTCACTTTATAATCTATTTAACAGTGATGTCTGTTCATCGGCACTGTATTTCAGAAACGGACTGATCGGACTCGTTTCCTACGGCGATTCAGCTTCTGCAGCCGCTTCAAGAATACAGTACTACATAGATAAGATCACCTCCAGCGACGTCGTTGCCGGAGCCGGCTTAAGCGAGTCCTTTCTCAAACTCCACAACATCTCAAAAGCCATGAACCAGGCCATCTTTGCCGGAAAAACAGCACTTAAGAAAACTGCCGGAAGTCTCATCAGGTACGACCAGCTGGGGATAATGAAGCTTCTCATGCTCCTGTCAGACAGTCAGGAGCTGGAAGAATTCTATAAAGATATTATAATGACAATAAAGGACTATGACAGGAAAAACAACGCTCAGCTCTATGAAACAATGTGCACTTATATCAGATGCAACTATCAGTACCGCGATACGGCGCATGCCCTCTTTGTTCATGAAAACACAGTGCGCTACAGAATCTCCAAAGCCAGAGAGCTCATAGAAGCAAAAGCACCTGAAGACGATTTCAGGGAAACCTTTTCCATCGCCCTCAAGTGCCAGGTTATTCTCAGTTTATCAGAGTAGTATTGCTTCAATATACCAAAACACCATCTGGTTTTACTGTATTAAGATTACCGTACCGCAAAAAATGTATGTATCTCATGAGCCTCGCCTTCCACATGGTAATCGAAGAAGTCTGTCAGGCTGACGCATCTGCCCATCTCCGCCTGAGCCTTAACCTCGTATCCATATCCGCGAAAAGTATCAAGCACCATTCCCAGCGTTATAAAAGGCTTCATTGATCTGGTATAGCTTTCCTCGATATTTCTGACGGATCTGCAGCCTTTGGCATAATTGGCAGTAGCTCCCGCAATCACGGCAGTATCGGCAAAACAGCTGTCAATAAATTCGTACAGCGGTCTTTCATAAAAAAAAGCGTAATTGAATGTTGCCAGATAATCCACCATGAGATCCACGCACTTCTTTCGCAGCGGCAGTCTGTTCGAAGGCGAAATCACATAGAGCACCTTAAGATCCGCCCCCAGAGTTTCCAGATGTCTGCGGCTTGCTTCAATACCTTTTCTTGACATACCCATAACGATTATCATCTCATCCTTCAGATATGACGCATCAATATGAAGATACAGAAACAGAGATGCAATATCGGGAAACAGTATGACATGGGGATGCAGATCATGCTCCATAATCTTATCATGTATCCATTCTCTCGCCTTATGCTGAACATTAAGGAAATCAGTCTGAGCAGACAGGAAACCTTCATACTGGATGCAGTAATCCTGATTTGCGAAAGAGGATTCTCCGAAATAATCATCAATGAACACCGGGTCCTCGTCAAGGTCAATATCGGGATCCACATTGATCATGCCGTTTTCTATGACTCCCCTGTATCCACACTGGCATATGATTTCACCGGATACTATACCTTCCTGCCTGATCTGAGCATGTTCCATACTTACAGCTCCCCCGCAGACAGGACATCTCAGCAGCGACAGAAACTCAGCCGGTATGCCGGAAACACTACCGCTTTTTCCGTTTTTGCCCTGATCTACCATTACAGATTCTTCCATCTTGAGCCTTGTAAGCTTATGATCGATTTCATTGACTATACCTTGCAGCTTTTCTGTCTGAAGCATCAGTTCCGCCCGTTTATCGCTGAAAATGGACTGGAGCTGACGGTATCTGAGTTCATCCCTCGAGTCAAGCATGCGGACAACATTAATGAACCGTTTCATTTCCTCCATGGTAAAATTCATACGTCTGAGCTCGCTCAGCAGCTGCATCTCCTGAATGTTTCTCTCATCGAAATCATATTGTGCTCCGCCTTTTTTCGGTGTCAGAAGCTCCTCTGAAATGTAATACCTTATCGTGGACACCGGCACCTGCGTTTTTTCTGAAAAGGCTCCTATCTTCATAGTGCATATCCTCTCATTTCACTTTCTTATCTTACATAATGATAATACACATCCTTCAAAAACGTCAAGTGCACTTCATGTTTTATTGATAAACCTCATTTTTAATGTGTTGACAGACAGTATGCAAAAGAAAATATAATTGAATTGTAGAAATTTTTATTATTTTTCGAATTTTTATAAAGGAGGAAACATCATGTCTAATAAAACTACTGGTGTATCCGGTCTGCAACAGAATCAATACAGCGTTTTTTCGATTTTCTGTCTGATTTACTGTTCTGCAAGTGCCGGAGCTTTCGGGGTAGAGGAAATCGTCAGCGGATGCGGTCCCGGAATGTGTATCGGTGTACTGATCGGAATGGCTCTTGTCTGGGGCTTCCCTGTTGTTCTGGGATCAGCAGAGCTCTCTTCCATAATGCCGGGAGAAGGAGGCTACTATTACTGGGCTAAGCACACCCTTGGCGAATTCTGGGGATATATAATGGGAATCAACGTAGCTGTAAGCTTCTATGTATGCAGCTCCACATACGTTGTTCTCGCGGTGAACTATCTGGCAACCGTTGTTGATATGACAGTCATGGAGGCTATAATAATCAAAGTTGCCATTATCGTGGTATTTACCATAGTCAACCTTATGGGACTCAAGGATGTAAGTGCTCTCAGCTCGATATTCGCAGTTCTTATCGTTCTTCTCTTTGCAGTGATTTCTGTTATAGGTTTCACTCACTGGGAATTCAATCCTATGGATCCGTTCATTCCTGAAGGCATGGGTGCCGTAGAATCTGTAAGCCTCGGTATCGGTCTTGGAATCTGGATGTACTGCGGATTCGGTGTTGTTACTCTGATGGCAGGTGAAATGTCCAACCCTCAGGTTATTTCCAAAGCTATGAAGCTGGCAGTACCTGCTGCAGCTCTTACTTATATACTCCCTACTCTCGCTGGTCTGGCATCTGTCGATCACTGGGAGCTCTGGAGTACAGACGGCAGCACCGGTGTCGGCTTCGCAGCTGTAATGGCACTTGGTATGGGTAATGCCGGAAAAATCATCTTCGTTATAATCGCGGTAGTTTCGGCACTCTCGATATTCAACACGAATATGGCAGGCGGATCACGATCCTTCTTCGTAATGGCCGATGACAGCCTGTTCCCGAGAAAAGGAATCACAAATGTTTCCAGAAAACGCGGAGTTCCTTATGTAGGCGTTATCTCGATTTCAATCGTAACTCTGCTGATGATGGAAATGGAATTCAAAGCACTGGTTCTGATTCAGGTAATTCCGATTCTGGTATGCCAGGTTATAGTTTCTGTAATTCTCATAAAAGCCAGAAGAGATATTCCTAAGGAAGAAAGAGTAGGATGCTACACCGTAGGCGGAGGAAAGCTTGGTCTCTTCCTGATCACCTTCCTGCCTGCCCTTATATGTGTCCTCGCTTTCTATCTCAACGGAATGGATTACTTCCTCTATGGACTTGTGTTCCTGCTTATAGTTGTAATCACTTATCCTATTGTTAAAATCAGTCTGGGCGGTCTTAACAACA
>JBJESR010000211.1:0-9107 GCA_051882895.1 Lentihominibacter sp. | reverse complement strand
CCTCAGATTTTCTGCATAAATCTGAACCATGTGTACAGACAGTGACGCTGAGAAATGACAGGTGGGAGATGCTTCCATCAGGTCTTTTACATACAAAATCAAAAACACGAACAATAAATGCAATAATGCCTTATAAAGTTCGTAAAACGTTGAAATTTCAAAGTTTTTAAGCAAAAAAGATTGATATGAAACGGCAAAAGTGCTAACATTACAGTATCAAGGAAGAACAGAACGGAATAACGGAGCTCATGCTCCGGTTTTTCCGTGTAAACTCTGCGGATGGCAGCTGTATAGACTGCCGGGCAGCATAATCCCACACAGATTCAGAAAGGACGAATATCCATGGTAAGAAGAATTTATGTTGAAAAGAAAAAAGGCTTCGACGTAGAGGCAGCATCACTCTTCAGTGACATCAGGGACAACCTTCACCTCAGCGAGCTTGAGGGTGTGAGAGTACTTAACCGATATGATATAGATGGAATCGATGATGCTACATATGAAGCAGCTAAGCTTACAGTATTTGCAGAACCGGCTATAGACGTCGTATACGAAGAAACGATGCCTGAAGCGTTGAGTTCTGCAATTTTTTTCGCAGTTGAATATCTGCCGGGGCAGTATGATCAGAGAGCAGATTCGGCGGCACAGTGCATCAAGCTGATGAATGCCGAAGCTGATGCAACAGTTAAATTTGCCAGAGTGATTATTCTTGAAGGCAGCCTGAGTGACAGTCAGGTAGAGGCGATAAGAAATTACTGCGTCAACCCTGTTGATTCCCAGATAGCAGCCGATGAAAAGCCGGACAATCTCGAGATGGAGACTGCAGTACCCGAGGATGTGGCAGTCATCACAGGCTTCAGGACCATGGACGAGGCAGCCCTGGAAAACTACAGAAAAGATATGGGATTTGCCATGAGCCCTGCAGATATTAAATTCGTACAGAAGTATTATGCAGAGGATGAGGACAGAGATCCGACCCTCACAGAGCTTAAAGTTATCGACACATACTGGTCAGATCACTGCAGACATACCACCTTCAATACAACCCTTGAGGAAGTGACCTTTGAAGACAGCCCTTACGGCAGGATTGTCAGGGAAGCCTTTGATCAGTATCTGGCAATGAGAAAAGACGTGTACGGGGACAGAGACAAGAACCTCTGCCTTATGGATATAGCATGCATCGGAGCCAAATATCTCAAGAAGCACGGTAAAGTGGACGATCTTGATGAATCAGAGGAAATCAATGCGTGCAGCATCAAGGTAAAGGCTAAAATAGACGGTAAGGAAGAAGACTGGCTTGTAATGTTCAAGAACGAGACTCACAATCACCCGACAGAGATCGAACCTTTCGGCGGAGCGGCAACATGTCTTGGCGGAGCTATCAGAGACCCGCTTTCAGGAAGAGTCTACGTGTATCAGGCAATGAGAGTGACCGGAGCGGCAGACCCGAGAAAGCCGATTGAAGAAACTCTGGCAGGCAAGCTGCCTCAGAGGAAGATCACACAGGAGGCGGCAGCCGGCTACAGCTCCTACGGCAATCAGATCGGACTTGCTACAGGACTTGTTGACGAAGTATATCACGAAAACTACGTTGCCAAGAGAATGGAGATCGGTGCAGTAGTAGGTGCGGCTCCTGCAGATCACGTTATAAGGAGAGTTCCTGAAAAAGGGGACGTTATCATTCTCGTTGGCGGCAGGACAGGTCGTGACGGCTGCGGCGGAGCAACCGGCTCATCAAAAGAGCATACGGAAGAGTCCATCCTGCAGTGCGGCGCTGAAGTTCAGAAAGGAAATCCTCCGGTAGAGAGGAACATTCAGAGAATGTTCAGAAGAAAAGAAGTAGCAACTCTAATCAAGAGATGCAATGACTTCGGAGCAGGCGGAGTTTCGGTAGCTATCGGAGAACTGGCAGACGGTCTTGAAATCAACCTCGATCTGGTTCCAAAGAAATACGAAGGCCTTGACGGAACAGAACTGGCAATCTCTGAATCCCAGGAAAGAATGGCTGTGGTTGTCGAAGCAGACAAAGAAGCCGAATTCATTAAATATGCAGACGAAGAAAATCTGGAAGCAACAACAGTAGCGAAGGTTACAGATACAAACAGAGTGAGAATGTACTGGAGAGAAAAATGCATACTGGATCTTTCCAGAGACTTCCTGAATACCAACGGAGCACAGCAGTTCGCCAAGGCATATGCGGCAAACGAAGTGACAGCGTCCCCTGCGGAGCTTTTCCATGAAACGAAGACAAAGGAGGAACTGCTGACAGATCTTAACTGCTGCAGCAAGAAGGGCCTCATCGAAAGGTTCGACAGCACTATCGGTGCGGCAACGGTTCTCATGCCTCTGGGCGGTAAATATCAGCTTTCTCCGGCGGCAGGTATGGCAGCCAAGCTTCCTGTAGTAAACGGTGAGACAGAAACTGCAACCATCATGGCATACGGCTTCGACCCGCAGCTGGCAGTTAAGAGCCCGTTCCACAGCGCGCTTTACGCAGTAGTGGATTCAGTTGCAAAAATTGCGGCAATGGGCGGCGATTATACGAAGATCAGACTTACTTTCCAGGAATATTTTGAAAAACTGGGCACAAATCCGGCAAGATGGGGCAAGCCGATGGCAGCACTGCTGGGTGCTCTGAGAGTGCAGAAGGAACTGGAGATACCTTCCATCGGAGGTAAAGACAGCATGTCAGGAACATTTATGGATATAGACGTTCCTCCGACCCTCACATCCTTTGCCATCACCACCATAGATGCAGACGATGTTGTATCCACAGAATTCAAGCAGGAAGGCAGCAGGCTGGTTCTCCTGTCAGCTCCGATTGACAAGGACGCCATCATAGATTTTGAAGTGCTCAGAAGTAATCTGAAGAAAGTCAGAGAGCTTGCAGCGTCAGGCAAGCTTCTGGCTGCCGACACCATCGGCAGAGGCGGACTTTATATCACCCTCGTGAAGATGGCAGTCGGAAACGGCATCGGAGCAGATATAAAGGTGAACGGTGACATACTGGCACCGATGTACGGCTCTATCGTTATTGAAATTGCTGCAGATGAAGATGTGGACAGCCTTCTGGCAGGAGCCGCATATACTGTGATCGGTGAGACGACGGCAGATGCAAAACTCACGGTTAACGGTGAGGCTGAGGACGTTGCTGAAATCACAGCTGAATGGCAGGCACCGATCGAAGGTGTATTCCCTGTAAGGACAGCTGATTTCAGAGACAGGAAAGATACCACTGCAGTAAGCAGAACTTTATATACACAGAGAAATTCAGCAGGCCCTGCTGTTAAAATCGCCAGACCTAAGGTTGTGATACCGGCGTTCCCGGGAACCAACTGCGAGGTGGATTCGGCGAGAGCTTTCAGGAGAGCAGGCGCTGATGCTGATATCCATATCATCAGAAATCTGACTACGGTACAGCTTGAGGATTCCATCAGAGAGCTGGAAAAGAAAATCAGAGGAAGCCAGATTATAATGATTCCGGGCGGATTCTCAGGGGGAGACGAACCGGACGGTTCAGCCAAATTCATTACAGCAGTTTTCAGAAATCCTGCCATCAAAGATGCGGTAACTGACCTGCTTGAAAACAGAGATGGTCTGATGCTGGGTATATGCAACGGTTTCCAGGCACTTATCAAGCTTGGTCTGGTTCCTGAGGGCAGAATCGTCGATATGACAGAAAACAGCCCGACACTGACTTACAACAAGATCGGCAGACATGCATCATGTCTCGTAAGAACGGGAATCACTTCAGTGAAGTCCCCATGGCTGGCAGGAGTTGAAGCGGGAGATGTCTTCACAATCCCTGTATCCCACGGAGAGGGAAGATTCATCGCAGATGATGAAACTCTGGCAAGACTTGCAGCCAACGGACAGATAGCAACTCAGTACGTTGATTTTGACGGAAATCCGTCAATGGATATTGCTTTCAATCCTAACGGCTCGGTTATGGCCATCGAAGGTATTACATCCCCGGACGGCAGAGTTCTGGGCAAGATGGGACATTCAGAACGAATCGGCAGAAACGTCTACAAGAACGTTCTCGGCGAGAAGGATCAGAAAATATTCGAATCAGGAGTTAAATATTTTAAATAATTACAGAAAGGATCACTCACACTCATGAAAGTAGCAATAATAATGGGCAGCAAATCCGACTATCCTGTAGTGCAGAAAGCGGAAAAAATGCTCGAAAAATTCAATGTTGAATATGAAACAAGAATCATTTCGGCTCACAGAACTCCGAAGCAGGCGGAGCAGTTCGCAGCTGATGCAGAAGCAAACGGCTTCGGATGCATCATCGCGGCAGCAGGCAAGGCGGCACATCTGGCAGGTGTGCTGGCGGCGACAACACCGCTGCCTGTCATCGGAATTCCGATGAAATCAAGCACCCTGGACGGACTGGACTCGCTCCTTTCCGTTGTGCAGATGCCAAAGGGAGTGCCGGTAGCTACAGTGGCAATTGACGGAGCAGAGAATGCTGCCATTCTGGCAGTGCAGATTCTGGCGGCGGCAGACCCTGCCCTGAGACAGGCCATCAAGGATTTCAAAAAGCAGCAGGAAGAAGATATTGTGGCGCTGGATGCGGAATTCCAGTCAGAAAAATAAATCAGTCAGCAGACGCATGAAAACAGGAGGTGATAATAATGCGTAAATTAGAACAGCTGTATGAAGGAAAAGCAAAGAAAGTATTCAGAACCGACGATCCGAAGAAACTGATCGTAGACTATAAGGATGATGCAACAGCATTCAACGGTGTGAAAAAGGGCCAGATCGTAGGTAAAGGTGTTGTCAATAATACAATGAGCAACATCATATTCCAGATCCTTGAGAAAAAAGGTGTGCCGACTCATTTTGTAGAGCAGCTGAGCGACAGGGAAACAGTGGTCAAGGCAGTAAAGATAGTGCCCCTTGAAGTTATCATGAGAAATATTTCCGCCGGCTCATTTGCCAAGAGATACAGAGTTGAGGAGGGAATCGTATTCGATAAGCCGTCCTTTGAGACTTCATATAAAAACGATGACCTGGGAGATCCCCTCATGTGTGAATCCCATGCTCTGGCACTGAAGATAGTGACTGAAGAGCAGTTGGAGACAATCAGAAAATACGCATTTATCATCAATGATACTCTGAAGGAATTTTTCCTCGAAAAAGGACTCAGGCTGGTGGATTTCAAAATTGAATTCGGACTGTACGACGGGGAAATCATCCTGGCAGACGAGATCTCTCCTGATACATGCAGACTCTGGGATGTCGAAACAAACGAGAAGATGGACAAGGACAGATTCAGAAGAGACCTCGGAAATGTTGAAGAAACATATGCAGAGGTTTTAAGAAGAGTGAAGGAAGACTAAACAAGACTAAACCGGCCGGCGGAGCTGAAGCAGGCACCGTCAGGCATCAGGAGGAAATGAACATGGAAGAAAAAAAGCTCACATACAAGGATGCAGGCGTTGATACCAAAGAAGGCGAAAGAGCCGTATCTCTGATGAAGGAACATGTAAAGGGCACGTTTAACGAAAATGTGCTCACAGGACTGGGCAGCTTCGGAAGCCTGTTTAATCTTGATGTAAAGGGAATGGAGCAGCCTGTGCTGGTATCAGGCACTGATGGCGTAGGCACCAAGCTCAAGATCGCTTTCCTTATGGATAAGCATGATACAGTGGGAATCGACTGCGTTGCAATGTGTGTCAACGATGTGCTGTGCCAGGGAGCCAAGCCTCTCTTTTTCCTGGACTATATCGCAACAGGGAAGGTTAAAGCCGAGAAAATCGCTGATATCGTAAAAGGAATTGCAGAGGGCTGCAAGCAGGGCGGAAGTGCTCTGGTAGGCGGTGAAACAGCAGAGATGCCTGATTTCTACAGTGAAGGCGAATACGATATGGCAGGATTTTCTGTAGGTATTGTGGACAAGCCTGAAATCATAACAGGAGAAAAGGTTGCAGTCGGCAATAAAATCGTAGGAATCGCATCAAGCGGTATCCACAGTAACGGATATTCACTGGTAAGAAAAGTATTCTTTGACAAGATGCAGATGGATGTCAGTGATTACGTGGAGGAACTGGGAATGACACTTGGCGAAGCTCTGCTTACGCCGACAAAGATCTATGCCAATGCATGTGATGCGGTTCTGCCGAAATTCGATGTCAAGGGAATCGTTCACATCACAGGCGGCGGCTTCTATGAAAATATTCCGAGAATACTGCCTGACGGCACTGCAGTCTCCATCGACGTAGGCACATGGGACGTGCCGCCGATTTTCCCTTATATTAAAAAATGCGGAAATATCGACAGGAAAGAAATGTTCTCGACCTACAACATGGGTGTAGGAATGATGATGGTGGTGGACGCAGCTGATGCGGAAGCAGTGGTTGAAGCACTGGGAGCAGCAGGTGAAACAGCGAATATCATCGGTGAAATAGTGGAAGATAAAGGTGAGAAGGTAATTCTCAACTACCAGGACTAGAGAAAGGCAGAAAGATTTATGGAAAAAACCAGAGTTGCCGTGCTGGTTTCCGGCGGCGGTACAAATCTGCAGGCGTTGATAGACAAGGTGGCTGACGGCAGCCTGCCTCAGGTGGAGCTGGTAAAAGTCATTGCCAGCAAGGAAAGTGCATATGCACTGGAGCGTGCGGCGAAGGCAGGCATTGAAACTGCTGTGGCGAAGGAACAGCCTCAGGTGCTGGAGGAGCTTGATGCCAGCAGAGCAGAAATGATAGTGCTGGCAGGATACATGAAAGTGCTTTCCCCTGAGATAATAAAGAAATACAGGAACAGGATAATCAATATACATCCTTCCCTCATCCCTAAATACTGCGGCAAGGGTTTTTATGGAATAAGAGTGCACAATGCAGTGATTGCAGCTGGAGAGAAGGAAAGCGGAGCCACAGTGCATTATGTTGATGAAGGTGTGGATACCGGAGAGATAATCCTGCAGGAAAAGGTCCCTGTACTTGAAGGGGATAGTCCTGAAGAGCTGGCGGCCAGAGTACTGAAAACAGAGCATGTGATCCTGGCGGAAGGCCTGAAAAAAGCAATAGAAAATTTAAAAAAGGAAGGAAAAGAATAATGGGCGGAGTAATAGGTTTTGCCTCAAAAAACGATTGTGTGATGGATCTGTTTTTTGGAACAGACTATCATTCACACCTCGGCACCAAAAGAGGTGGCATGTGCGTACTTGAAGAAGATGGGTTCAATCGTTCCATCCATAATATAGAAAACGCACCTTTCAGAAGCAAATTCGAGAGTGATATCGAAGAGATGAAAGGCAATATGGGTATCGGAGCCATAAGTGACAGCGATCCTCAGCCTCTGACAGTCTACAGCAGACACGGCAATTTCGCCATCACAACTGTAGGCAGGATAAACAATAAGGAAGCCATCGTAAAGGAGCTCCTGAAGGATCGTCCAAGCCAGTTCATGGCCATGAGCCACGGAGAGATCAACAATACAGAGCTGGTGGCCGCACTGATATCAACCGGAAGAGATATCGTTGACGGCATCAGAGTGGCTCAGGGCAAGATTGACGGATCAGTGACAATGCTGGTTCTGACTGAAGACGGGCTGTATGCGGCAAGAGATAAATACGGCAGAACACCCCTCATTATCGGACAGAAGGATGGTGCCTACTGTGCAGCATCCGAATCCTTTGCATTTATAAATATAGGATATAAGTACAAGAGAGAGCTGGGTCCGGCAGAAATCGCTTTTCTCACACCGGAAGAAGAAAAAACTGTGGGAGAGCCTCAGGAGGGAATGAGGATATGCGCTTTCCTCTGGACATATTTCGGATATACGACATCCATATATGAAGGCAGAAATGTTGAGCTGATGAGAAACCGCAATGGTGAGCTTCTGGCTGAACGTGACGGTGATATGGATGTTGACTATGTTGCAGGAGTGCCGGACAGCGGTACAGCCCATGCTCTCGGATATGCCAACAGATCGAGAGTACGCTATGCGAGACCTCTTATCAAATATACACCGACATGGCCGAGAAGCTTCATGCCTCAGAACCAGAAAGCAAGGAATCTCATCGCCAAGATGAAGCTGGTACCTGTATTCCAGATAATTAAGGATAAGAAGTTCGTGCTGATCGATGATTCAATAGTAAGAGGAACCCAGCTTTCGGAGACAGTATCATATCTTCTTGACAACGGAGCCAAGGAAATACATGTCAGATCAGCATGTCCTCCGATCATGTACGGGTGCAAGTTCCTTAACTTCTCAAGATCTGTAAGCGACCTTGAACTTATAACAAGACGTGTGATCATCGCACTGGAAGGCATAGAAGGTGACGATATACCGGCAGAGCTGCTGGCAGAGTATGCGGACAGCAGCACAGAAAAGCACGCTGCCATGGTTGAGGAAATCAGGAAGAGACTTCAGTTCGACAGCCTTAAATTCCAGCGTCTTGAAGATACAATTGAAGCTATCGGAGTAGATAAGTGCAAGCTCTGCACATACTGCTGGGATGGAAGGGAGTAAACTCACATGGAGAGAAAATCATTAGCAGCAACATTAAGTGAAAATTCATATCCGGGACGCGGTATCGTAATCGGCCGCTCTCAGGATGGCAAAAGCGCAGTAACTGCTTACTTCATAATGGGCAGGAGCGTCAACAGCCGTAATCGTGTATTCAGGGAGTATGAACAGGGGATCAGGACAGAAGCTTTTGATATCAGCAAGCTGAGCGATCCCAGCCTTATCATCTATGCACCGGTAAGAGTGCTGGGAGATACAACCATCGTGACAAACGGAGATCAGACAGATACAGTGTACGATCTGATGGCAGAAGGTAAAACTTTTGAAGAATCGCTGAGAACCCGTGAATTCGAGCCTGACGAGCCGAACTACACTCCTAGAATTTCAGGAATCATGAATGTGAAGGACGGCAGATACGATTTTGCCATGTCCATACTCAAGAGCCAGGATGGAGATCCTGAATACTGCATCAGAAATACTTTTGCTTATCCGGGATGTCCTGCAGGTGAAGGTCGTTTTATCCATACTTATATGGGCGACGGCAATCCGCTTCCGAGCTTTGAGGGTGAACCTGAAAAAGTAGATATTATCGGAAATATCGACGATTTTACAAAGCTTGTATGGGATAA
>JBJESR010000210.1:0-1993 GCA_051882895.1 Lentihominibacter sp. | reverse complement strand
CTCAACAACATATATCACAGGCCAGGCTGTTGTAATAGCATGTGACAAGCTTAAGTATCAGCTTTGTCAGATAGCATCAGAAATGCTTTCATGTGAGGCCGGCTCACTGGAATTCGGCGGCGATAAGATACGCTGCCTGGAAGACGGCAGAGAGGTCAGCATCAGAGATATAGCCTATAAGGCACAATGTAACAACGAAATAGCCGTGCGGGCCACCGCCACCCACTCCAGTCCTGTATCTCCTCCGCCTTTCATGGTGGGTATGGTGGAAATAGAACTCGACCGCGAAACCGGAGGTGTTGAAATTCTGGACTATACAGCTGTAGTCGACTGCGGCACACCGATAAATCCAAACCTGGCCCGAATACAGACCGAAGGCGGAATTGTACAGGGAATCGGCATGGCTTTATACGAAAACGTGACTTACAGCGATAGAGGGAAAATCGAAGAAAACTCTTTCATGCAGTACAAGCTGCCGACAAGACTCGATATGGGTCATCTGCGTGTCGAGTTCGAAAGCAGCTGGGAGCCGACCGGGCCGTTCGGTGCCAAAAGCATCGGTGAGATCGTCATCAATACACCATCCCCGGCTATTGCTCAGGCAATATATAGGGCTACAGGCGTATGGCACCGCACACTGCCGATCACACCTGAGAAAATCCTGTTCGGAAAACAGTGACGTTCATTCAGCCGGAATGGAGGAAATCATGAAAAAACTGCTCACACTGATTTACGCTGTATTATGCAGCATACTCGTTATATTCCTTGCATCATGCTCTTCTGCCGAAGACCACCCGGAATTCCTGACAGAGCATGAATGGACACATTTCACATACTGTGACGAAACCATAAGCTTCGGAGAAGATGGAAGCTATGCATACCACTGTGCCTGCGGCAGCCCCGTAGGCGATTCAGATCTGTACGACACTTATAAATACAGTGAAACTACATCTGAGATATCACTTTCCCCGAAAAGCGATGACGGCATCATCAGAGTTTTAAGATATGAAAAATCAAGGCTCCTGCTGGAATTCAGCGATGGGGTGAAGGAATTCTGTGATGCCGGTGACCCTCTCGCATCAAATGTACATCCTGACATGGACTATGACCCTGATAATTACATTCAGGATTTCAGCTCATATCTGACAATTATAAGCAGAAACGGAGATTCTGTTACTACCGCACCTGCAGGATACGATGCAGACTATCCTGAATATGACGAGTATCTGCTTGATGAAAAACTGGCTGCTGATGCCATCTTTTACGAATGGAATCTGACAATCACCGTTACCGACGAAGGCGAACAGCCTGACAGCAGTTACAGGAAGCTGTCGGCACAGCAGGTTGAAAGACTGCTGGATGGCGGTCCTGCAGCCGGCTATGTCTGGTATAACGATAATGCAGAAATCGAAAAAATACTGTTTTACGGGAAAACTATTATAGAATAAAGCTATTTAATCTCAGTTAAATCTTCCCTGCAATAAACAGGAGTGCTTAATAATGTACCTGCCCTGGCAATAATAGATTATATATTATGCTATGGAGGCGCGATATGCACAATTATTTTAATGGATGGTATATGAAATGCCAGTCAGATTCCCAGGTTATGGCCTTTATCCCTGCTGTGCATCAGTCGGGTGACAGGCGCACAGCTTCAATCCAGATTATTACCAGTGAAAAATCCTGGACAGTTCCATATTCTGCTGATAACTTCCGACGTGACGGCATGAACATTATCATCGGTGAAAACAGCTTCAGTAAAAGCGGCATTTCCCTGTCAATACACACGCAGGAGCTTGACATCGATGCAAAGCTCGATTTCGGTCCTCTGCACAAAAAAACAAGCTGTATTCCAAGCTTGTTTTTTCATCTGAATTTCATTATGTGTCATCACATTATATAACTGAGGAAAATGCTCCTGTTATAATGCTGCATACGACACCTATAGCCCATACAGCCACACTGATTATTCCCAGAACAAATCCGGCAGTTC
>JBJESR010000209.1:0-9127 GCA_051882895.1 Lentihominibacter sp. | reverse complement strand
TTCCATAGCGGAATATCTTTCCAGTTTCTAATAGCCATTTAATGTCTCCTTTCGAAATTAAAGGGATACCTCAGCTTTATGCATACATTTCTGCAAACAGATTTCTCAGGCCTTCATGTTCTCTCAGCACCTGAAGTGTGATCTCCGCATGACCTTTGGTATATCCGTTTCCTACGATCATGTTCACGTCTTTACCTACACCTTCAGCACCGAGAGCAGCCTTAGTGAAGTTTGTAGCCATTGAGAAGAAGTAAACAGTACCATCATCCTTGCATGACAGAATTGATGCCATTTCTGTATTTTCGATATTTACGCAGTTGATTACCACATCGCAGAGCTTGCCGTCTGTCAGTTCCATAATCTTGTTGTACATTCCCACTGCATCAGTTGCATCCATATGGAAGTATTCATCTGCAAGATCCAGCTTTCTTGCTCTGTCTTCTGATTTCTGTGAGCCTGCTGCACAGATTACCTTGCCTGTTACTCCGGCTCTCTTCTTAGCTTCGTACAGGCACAGCAGACCTGATTTTCCGCCTCCTCCGATTACAAGGATTGTATCTCCCGGCTTTGCCAGCTTGGCTGCCTGAGCTGGAGCTCCCGCAACGTCAAGCGCCGAAAGAGCCAGACCTTCCGGCATATCGTCAGGAAGAACGGCATATATTCCGCTCTGGAACAGAATAGCCTGACCTGTAATATCAACCTGATCGATAGTAGGTCTCATTTCATGAATCTCTTCAATTACCAGCGGAGTCAGTGAAAGAGATACCAGAGTGGCAATCTTGTCTCCAACCTTCAGGTCTCCGACATAAGCAGGTCCGATTTCTTTAACTGTACCGATCAGCATTCCGCCGGATCCAGTCCAAGGATTCTTATGTTTGCCGGCTTTAGCCACGATAGCCTTCATAGTTTCCTTTACCTTGTTCATTTCTGCTTCATCGCCTTCAATATCTGCAGGCTTCTTGCCGTCGCATGATCTTCTTACGATTTCTGTGAATGAAGCTGAGTCAATATTTAAAGTCTTTACGTCAATGAGAACTTCGTTGTCATAGATCTCCATAGTGTTGTCGATAACATCTGCCGGCTGAGGCAGTACACCTTTAGGCTCGATAACTCTGTGTGTTCCGTAAGGGCATCCTTTTTTCATTTTTAATTCCTCCTCAATAACTATTTTTTTATTTTCCGTTTTATGCACATCATTGTGAAAAAAACTTTAACCACATGTTGCCTATTAATATAGCAAATTGTATGCCACCAGTATTCAGGTGCCGGGTTTATCAGAATTTAATGATATCAGCTATTGAAATTTGAATATGTCTTCCCCTGACATCAGAATGTCATTTCCGGCATTACATAAAAAAAGAACCGGTTCTGAACATGAATCTGTTCAAAACCGGTTCCAATGACGATGCATTATCGGTTCACCTCATTTTATATGTTTTTCAGACTCTGGAAGCTAAAGCTGATACTTGTTCTTTTTTCTTACCAGCTGCGTCTGGCTTATACCTATTGCCTTCGCAGCCTTTCTCGTGGAACCGTATTTATCACATGCAAATTTTATAATGTTCTTCTCAAAACACTCAACCATCTGCCCCAGATCAAGCACTCCGGCTTCCTTCTGTTCATCCGTCAGGTCAAATCCGCTTTTCTCAAGGACCTCAGAATGGAGCTCCTTCATAACGTCCATAAGGGTTATGGTGTCATCTTTGCATGTTATCATCAGCCTCTGAGTCACATTTTCAAGTTCTCTGATGTTTCCGGGCCAGTCACATTCTCTCAGATATTCTCTGGCATCATCATCAATGTCCTTGCTTACTCCGAACTTTTTATTATATTTACTGATAAACAGGTCCACAAGAGGTGGAATGTCATCACGTCTTTCACTGAGAGGCGGCACCTTTATCGGGAACACATTAAGTCTGTAATACAGGTCCCTCCTGAAGGATTTCCTGTCCACCAGCTCCTCAAGATCCCTGTTGGTCGCAGACAGTATCCTGACATTCGTTTTTACAGGCACAGTCCCTCCGACTCTGATAAACTCTCCATCCTGTATGACGCGCAGCAGCTTGGCCTGAATGTCAAGAGGCAGTTCTCCCACTTCATCCAGGAATATCACACCATTATCGGCGGCTTCAAAGTAACCTTTTTTACCTGAAGTACTGGCTCCTGTAAAAGCACCCTTCTCATATCCGAAGAACTCGGACTCTATCAGGTTCGGTGATATGGAAGCACAGTTTATCTTGATAAAAGGCTGTACCTTTCTTGAACTGTTTTTCTGTATCATATTGGCGACTTTTTCTTTACCAACACCGGTTTCCCCTGTAATCAGCACATTACAGTCATATTTGGAAACGCTCATAATTTCACGCATGACGGTATGCATGCTTCTGCTTACTGCTATGAAATCTTCAGCAAGTGATACATCAAAATGCTCATAACGGCTTCTCATCGCCATTTCAGTTTCCGACAGCAGCTCTCTGTTCCTGATACGTTCTTTTTTCACGGATGCATCTTCAAAATAAGGTGCCAGCTCCTTGACTATCTCGAAATCGTATTCATCATATTCTTCAAGATAACCGTCGGCACACCTTATCTTCAGATCCCTGGATATTGATTCAGTCACATATAATGCTATATTGTAGTTACTGATAAAATTGGCGAATATCACCGTTCCACCTGATTTTGTCGCCATCACATTAACTGTTTCCGCACCCGGGATATCAGCACAGTTTACTGTCATGTCCATCGGCGGATAATTTCTCAGCGTCCTGAGACAGTCCACAGGACGCAGCAGATTATGACATGTCACCTCTGTGAACACTTTTTCTGTCAGTTCCTCTATCCTGCCACCTTTGAGCACAAGCTCCGTCTTTTCATCCAGGATGCAGTAAATTTCAGCATCCTCTCCTGCAGCCTTTCTTATTGTATAGCCAAAAAGCAGATTCATCATGGTATTATTGCCCACCACGGTGAAACGTTTTTTACCTGCAGCCTCTTTGCTGACCTTGTAAAGAGTACCCGATTCGTTGAATGTGAAAAGCAGCAGATCTATCGGCAGATCCCGCGGCTTTCTTATTACCGGTGTACCCGGCAGTACAATAGCATATCCCTCTGCCTCCACCTGTGTATACATTCTGTCAACCTTATGTATCTTTTCTATATAAAGAGGCATCCCTGCCAGAGAAGTATTACAGATAACCTCCTCCCCAGGGCTGAAGTTCTTGACATTATTGTAATCAGATGAGATTTCATCTATAGTGCCGAACAGCAGACCTCCTGTGTCCGTTACAGGATTGTGCATTTTCCCCCTCTTTGACACAATATCCCTGATCTTTTCCTTGATCACTTCCTCATCATTATTTGCCTCCTGACATATCTGCCTGAAGCTTGTCCCCTCGATGTGGATACGTTTGATACTGATCCTCATCTCTCCGTTCTTTAATTCCCTGCTGTTATCCAGCTGCCATGCCGATGCGGGGAATACCTTAGGAGGTGATATCACCCTCTCAAGACCGTATTTGTTTTTCATTTTTCTCCCTTTTCATCCATTGGTGGTGAACTGATTCCGGTTCACTTATGCCTTTTTTCAATGATAACGTATTGGCACACGTTTTGCAATATATTTAGGTATGGCTGGTTTATTTTTTATGATGAAAAAAGGAGAATTAACATGGAAAAGATTACTTCTACAATCAGATTAAGGATGTCACACAAGGACGCTCATTACGGCGGAAGCCTGGTAGACGGAGCTCACATGGTGCACCTTTTCGGAGATGTTGCCACAGAGCTTCTCATCAAGGCTGATGGTGACGAAGGGCTCTTCCTGAGATATGACGAAGTGGAATTTCTGGCACCTACATATGCAGGTGACTACATCGAAGCCTACGGTGAAATCACTAAGATGGGCAACACTTCAAGGACAATGGAATTCGTTGCAAAAAAAGTTGTTGCTGCAAGACCGGATATAAGCCCTTCAGCTGCAGATTTTCTCGATGAGCCGATTGTTGTCTGCAGAGCCAAGGGAATCTGTGTAACACCAAAGGATGCGAAAAGAAAATAATAATTAACATAATAAGACAAGGGGACGCGCAATTACTGCATGTCCCCTTTACATTTTTAATTTTATAATAACGCTCATTTTACAGACTTTTAAGATAGTCTATCTCCTGCTTCGTCAGTTTCCTGTAATGGCCTTCCATCAGTCTGCCAAGTCTGATTTCACCGATTGCCGTACGCTGCAGCTCCTGAACCCTGTTTCCCACGGCAGCAAACATTTTCCTGACCTGTCTGTTCTTACCTTCTCTTATCTGTATCTCCACTATAGCATATCTCGGCATCTGTTTTATCACCTTCACCCGTGCCGGAGAAGTCACAAACCCGCCAATGTCCACACCTTTTCTGAGTCTGGCGATTCTGGAATCTGATATGACCCCTTCAACTTTAGCTACATAGGTTTTGTAAACCTCGTGTTTAGGGTGAGTCAGAGTGTAAGTCATCTGTCCGTCATTAGTCATTATAAGAAGCCCTGTTGTATTATAATCAAGTCTTCCCACCGGGAAAAGTCTCTCAGGTATGTCTGCAACAAGCTCCGCTACCGTAGCTCTGTCACGATCATCATCCATGGAGGTAATGTATCCCAGAGGCTTGTTCACTGCCACATACACCTTCCTGCCTTTCGCTTCAATAAGCCTGCCGTTGACTTCCACCTTATCACCTTCACTGACAGTACATCCCATCTCTTTTATTACAGCACCGTTCAGTTTGACATTACCATTGGCGATAAGTTCATCAGCTTTTCTCCTGCTGCAGATTCCCGCATCAGCTATATATTTATTCAATCTCATCTTCTGATTCTGTCCTTTCCTGTTCTATTATGTGATTTTATCATATAAAAAAAAGCTTGAAAAGCAGTACTTTTCAAGCCCCATGTTTTTATCCCGTAAAGCAGGTCCGTCGGATTAATGGTAGTTGCAGGCGTTCTTCTCGATAGAATAACGCTTTTCTCCATCCTTGCTGTCAGCAACCTTAACAGTACATGTCACATCCTGCATTTCCTGTTCAACAACTACATTTCCCTTTTCATCCTTAATGATAATAGTCATCCTGACTTCTCCTTTCGATCTACAATCTATCTCCCGTGAATTTTCATATAAAATGCACATATCTTCTTATTTATTGCGTTATCACTTTATCATGATAACGCATAACAAAGGAGTTGTCAACCGGAACTTTACTATTCAGCAGCTCAAACTGATATTCAATACTTTCTGCCATCAGAATGGTTTATTCTGCCAGCTCGTACAGCGCCTGAGCATATATTTTTGAAGCCTGCATCAGTCTGTCGATACGTATATATTCATCCTCTTTATGGAGTGTATATTCTTCCCCCTGAAAAGCAGGTCCGAATGGAATAAATCCTGATAGGATACGTGCATATGATCCTACCCCTATAGCCTTTGGCTGACTCTCCATATCACCGGTTTCTCTTCTGTAAACATTAATCAGGGTTTTCATAGTTTCATTGTCTCTGCTCATATAATAATGTTCACTGTATGCACTGCGAATATATTCCATTCCAAATTCTGCTGCTGCTTCACTCAATTTCTTTTCCACATTTTCAATCCCGAAAGAAACAGGGATCCTCGCATTAAAACATAATTCAAGTACTTTTCCATCGTACCTGATCAGACCAAGATTATTGGTAAAAGAACCTGTATCATCTGTATATTGCACTCCGAATCCTGCTCCATTCACGTCAAGATACGGTGCAATACCATTCAATATATTTTTTACTTCTGCCGGTCCGAAGCTTTCATTCTGTAAAGCATTTAATAAACCGGAAATAGCGTTATCGCCTTCATCCGGAGTTGATGCATGCGCAGTTTTCCCTTTGCATATTATTACATCTTCCTCGCCATCCCCGCTGTTATCAAATTCGGCTCTGGCATATGCCGGTACCATATTTACTGCTTCCCCTCCGTTAATTGCCGTTATTTTACGCCCCTGGCATTCTGCATCTTCAAATATCTTTCTGAAACTGTAATTCAGAATATCTTTCTCTGAAAATACGCATGGAAACCACGAATCAGGTACAATACCGGATTCAGGCAGATTTTTAGCATGCTGCAGATAGTACTGAATACAGGGGAAAGTTCCCGTTTCTTCTGCACAGCCGATTATCTGCTTAATGGATTTACTTACAGGCAGGCCGCTCTCTTTAATGGCAAGACAGGCATAGAATGCCGCGATTAAAGGACCTTTATCATCCGCTGCACCTCTGCCGTAGATTTTCCCGTTTTTTATCTCACCGCCAAACGGATCAAAACTCCATCCTTTATCTGACGCTGGCACCACGTCCAGATGCAAAGCAGCGCCTACTGATTCTTCGCCGGACCCAAAATGAATTTCGCAGGCACGATTACCATAATTTACACACTCGAATCCCTTTTCACGCCCCAAATCCAGAACAAAATCCAGCGCCTCTCTCATTTTTTCTCCAAAAGGTGCCTCTTCATTACAGTAAAAACTTTCAGGCTGGACTACAGATTGAATCCGTATCAGCTTCTGCAGATTTTCTATCATTTCATCATGATAACCGTCCAATATTCCTTCAAGTATACTATTCATACTACACCTCCTGCTGGTTTAATAATCTGTCAATCAATGCTGTATTTATTTCGGCAGCACTATCTGCGGATCTTCTTTGGCTCTCCTGTAAAGAACAAACTTCCTTCCTATAGCCTGTACAAATTCTGCTCCCAGCATATCTGCCACTTCATTGGCAGTATCCTTGGCATCAAGAAGACTGCCTTCCTGTATTTTCACTTTAACCAGCTCTCTCAGCTCCAGCAGTGAATCTATTTCTTTAATTATGTTTTCTGTCAGATCATTTTTGCCGATAAACACTATCGGATCCAGATCATGCGCCAGCTTCTTGAGATAACTTCTCTGTTTTCCTGTTATCATTTCTTTCTCCTCTACCATTTATTGAATACTTTTTCTGCGAAACCGGAAAAGTCCTTTAATCCTATGCTGCATATTCCTAAAAAAACTTTCATGATAAAATTATATTCACTTCACGTACAATTTGCAATATAATAATATAATGCAGTGGAGGTGACAATAAATGCGAAAAATCAGATTAGTGCCGGACAGGCCTTTTCATACCAAATGTGAAATTGCAATAATAGATGTAACTGACGGCGAAAGACGCCGAGGCAGAATTACTGCTGAATATGCACGTTCCGATATCGAGCAGCTCAAGAAACAGGGGATGGATTACGATGATGCCATGACCTATTTCAGAGAAATGATCGACGATGTTGTCAGATACTATATTCTCAGTGACTGGGAATGCGTCGAAGGCTACGATGAAACAATGGAAATTATTGCTTCCCACGTGAAGCCTTATTATGAATAATAAATCGGCTTCGCCGGTTCTGTCCTGAAGGACTGTACACCGGCAGGATTATCAGGAGAAATATATGAAAAAGAAATTCAATCAGTTAAAACTTGAAATCGACTCACTTACTGTTTTTGCAGATCTGAAGAATGACGCTGTCATATGCAGACTCAGAGAGCTTCTTGACGTGCTCTGCAGCAAAGATCAGACAGATGCGGTATCATGCTACAGCCGTTTCGTTACAGCGCTTTACCCTTCTACAGTCAGCCTGACGGACTATATCAGAACCCTGATACTTCAGGATGATAATTTCTATGTGAAGAAAAAAGCAGCTTCTAAATTAATCGACCCTGAAATCACGGAGGCTGTCGAGCACGAGCTTGCCGTTCTGCAGAACATTGCTGCTCTGACATCCGACGAGGTCCGGGGCTTTATCGACTATGACGGATATCTGCCTTCATGGACGACTCATCCGATTGATCTGCAGTATGATTTTATGGAAAAGATCAACAACGTATCAAAGCTCGGCTATGGTATCTTCGCAAAATATAACTTCTTTCGTCTCGATGAAGGCGAAATCATACCGGTGGCGCATCCCGACTATCAGAAGCTTGACCAGCTGTTTGAATATAAAAGAGAACGTGACCTGATCATGAAAAACACGGAAGCTCTGGTCAACGGCACAGGAGCAAGCAATATGCTGCTTTACGGCGATGCCGGCACTGGCAAAAGCTCGACTATCAAAGCCGTTGCAGCTGCACTGGCACCACGCGGGCTGAGGATCATCGAAGTCAAGAAGAACCAGCTTTACCAGATTCCAAAGGTTATGGAAGAGCTGGCCTCAAACCCTCTGAAGTTCATATTGTTTATTGACGATTTAAGTTTCACAGGAAATGATGACAATTTCTCAGCTCTCAAAGCAACCCTTGAAGGCAGCATTTCAGGCTGCGGCGACAACGCTGTAATTTACGCTACAAGCAACCGTCGGCATCTGGTCAAAGAAAGCTTCGGAGACAGGGCCGGAGATGAACTCCACCTCAACGACACTATGCAGGAAACCATGAGCCTGGCCGCAAGATTCGGTCTGACCATAACATTCCAGAAACCTGGCAAGGATACATACCTGACAATCGTCAGATCCCTCGCCGAAGAATATGGTATAGAAATGGATGAAGAGGAGCTTTTCAAAAAAGCGGAAGCCCATGCCATCAGAAAAAACGGCAGAAGCCCGAGAACTGCAAAACAGTTTATCGAGCTTCTTAAAATCGGCATATAAGTTAAACTATTATATTTGCTCTATAGATAAAAAAAGGGGCTTGAATTTGTCTTAAGCTCCTTTTTATCAACCTATCTGCTTTATCTGTCACTATTGCAGATCATTTTTGTCAGAGCACCCACCAGCACATCTCTGTCATTGGGAAGGTCTCCATCGATGACCTTCATCAGCAGCTGCTCAAGACGCTTTCCCACTTCAGGTCCCGGAGCCACCCCGCATGCGATCACATCATTGCCGTCAACAGCCAGATCCCTCAGTGAGAAGCACTGCTGCTGCGCCAGAATATCCTGCATCATTATTCTGATTTCACAGAACTTCTGCTCCAGGTCAGGGCTCATGTTTCCCGTCGCCATATTGTCCGCCAGCTTGATTTCCAGAATTTCAGCCAGCACATCCTCACCCAGACGATTCATCCATTTTTTCAGCAGACGTTCATCCTTTTCAAAAATAAG
>JBJESR010000208.1:0-9249 GCA_051882895.1 Lentihominibacter sp. | reverse complement strand
AGGAGGGAATAATTATGAACAGGAAACGGTTTCTAAGCTTTGCAGCTGTGCTGATGCTGGTAATTATGACATTCAGTGCCTGCGGCGGAGAAAAGGAAGCAGCGGATCACACTGCAGTGACATCGGAATTGTCGATGGCGGAAGATGTCAAAGCATATCTTGAAAAGGTTGATATGGAGTATGCGTACAACCTTACAGAAACTCTGGCATATGATGAAACATACTGGGATAATGAGCTGGGATGGAGAACAGCAGGCTCTGATGCAGAGCACAGGGCTGCGAATTTTCTCGCTAAAGAAATGAAAAGTATCGGGCTTACAGATATTGAGAAAGTTCCGGTTAAAGTTGATAAATTCCAGTTCAATGATTCCAGCCTGACAATCGAAGGAACAGAGATTGATCTGGTACCGGCATCATATGAATGCAGCGGTACAGATAAAGATGGTATAACAGAAGAAATCGTAGATGTGGGAACAGGATTTGCAGCGGATTATGATGGCAAAGATGTGAAAGGAAAAATCGTACTTGCCGGTGTCAATCAGTGGGATGAATCATGGATTGACGGATATATCAGACAGGCTAAAGCAGCCGGAGCGGCGGCTCTGGTTACATATTCAACAGGCGGATATGGTGAACTGAATGAAGATACCGCCAATGTTCAGGATATCTGCTGTCCGGATCTGATTCCGACTGTAGCAATAAGTGCCAATGAAGCTAAACAGATACAGGAAGCAATAAAGACCGGAAACGATGAAGCCACGCTGATGGTTGACGCAGTTCTCGAAGAAGGAACAGGAACATCATATAACGTAGTTGGAAAAATCAGAGGAAAGTCATCAGATCAGCAGATAATGATCGCAGGGCATTACGATAAATACTGGTACGGGTTCCAGGATGACTGTGCAGCAATCGCTCTTGACTTCTCAGTTGCAAAAGCTATGATTGATTCAGGTTATCAGCCGGAGAATGACATTGTTGTTGTAGCTCATGGATCGGAAGAATGGGGAGCAACTGATTCCCAGTTTGACTGGACAACAGGTGCCTGGGAAATGATTCATACGGCATATCCTGAATGGGCAGGAAAAACCATAGCACTGCTCAACTGTGAGCTGCCTGCATTCCAGGTGGAGGGAAATCAGGTACAGCTGGTAACAGTTCCTGAATTCAGAACCCTGGCCACAAAACTCGTTAAAGAATCGGGGCTTTTCGTTAAATCAGGAGAAGTGACCATAAGTGATCAGCCGGTAGATGCTACAAATATGGAAGACGGCGTATCATACAGATGGCATGGCGTTCCGTATATGATCAACGGATTTGAAGATGAAACCTTTATTAAACAGCGTTATCACACCAAATTCGATGATAAGGATACATGGGATGAGGATACAATCAAAACGAACGTAAACTGGTTTGGAGCAACAGCTATCTACATCGATAAAATGCCGGCTCTGGAACTTGACATCACAGCAGTATGTGATGATCTGGAAGCAAATCTGAATGATGATATAGCAGCCGAAGCAGGTGTTGATGTTGAAGCATACAAGGCAGCATCAGCAGATCTGAGAGCTGCAGCAGAGGCGCACAATGCCAGGATCCAGGATCTCAATTCAAGGTATGAAAAGGCAGTGGCAGCAGAAAGCTCTGAAGACGAAATCAGTAAGCTGAGAGAAGAAGGAAAGACTCTCAATAAGATAACCCTCAAAGCCTTCAAGGCAGTGCAGGATGAGTATCTGAAGACAGATGATATCGGAGTATATATCGGACACCCTAATATCAATTCAAATGTTGAAACACTTCAGGGAGTTGTTGCAGGTCTCGAGAAAAAGGAACTGTATGCGGAAGATGAAGAGTCCGGTGCTCTCGATATCGCATGGAACCTCAATTCAGCCCATGACTACGGATACTATCTCTTTGATAAAGAGGCAGTAGACAGCATAGAGGAAATGTATGATGCTGATAAGGTGAGCAAGGACAAGAGCTACTGGGGAACAGACAAGATGGTTCCGGTATACTATGTAGGAGATACGCTTTCAGAGCTGGTGCAGCAGGCAGAGGATGAGAATGCTGAAATCGACTATGATGGAGCTCTGAAGGTATATCAGGATACATTGAAGCAGGCGCTGGAAGATGTTAAAGACTATTCAGCAGCAGAAGTTAAGGGAATGGCTAAGATAGCTGATATTCTGAAATAGTAAACATATCGGCATTATAATGCAGGCAGAAGTTTTCTGCCTGCATTTATTTTGGAATAGTTAAATTCTAATTGAGAGCTCTGATGACCATTTCCATATATACTTTAATGAATTTGATATAGTCATCAATCGGCAGATGTTCGTTTTCGCTGGTAGATTCTTCATAATCATTTCCAGGTCCGAAGTTCGGCATAGGAATTCCAGCTTTTTCGACAACATCAGAAGCATCCGAGCCGCCTCCCCTTCGATACAATGCTGTAGCATTGCCAGTAACAGCTTTATATGATTCGGCGGCGATCCTTACTATTTCTTCGTTTTCATCAAGAACAAGACATGGATATTCTCCAAGACATTCATATTTATAGCTGTAATCATAATCAGGATTTTCATTCTGGAGCGAATCAAGTGCAGCCTTGATTCTGGAATGCTCTTCAGCAAGATCTTCCCCGGGAAGAAGACGCCTGTCGATTACAAAAGTGCTTTCTGAAGGATACATGTTGGCAGTGTTGCCGGAGTTTATCATCGTAACTGATAGAAGTGAATAAACACCCATGTCAGCCCTGTAATTTTTCATTATTTCATTATTAAGCTCATAAAGCTTGTTGATAGCTTTTATGGATTTCGTCATAGCATCCACTGTAGGGTGAGGCATGCTGGTGTGCCCGGACTGTGAATTGTATGTAATTCTGGCAGAAAACCCTCCACAGTGTTCAATGAGGATTTTTTCACATGTGGGTTCCATACAAACACCAAGATCTCCCTGTATAATTCCTTTTTCGATGAGAAATTTTGTGCCGGCTTCGCCGCTGTTTTCCTCATCACTTACAGCTGTATAAAGTACACTGCCGGCTGGGTCATAGCCAAGCTCTTTCAGGTATTTCATTGCCATAAGTGCAGCACATAACCCTGATTTCATATCTACTGATCCGCGAGCGTAAATATTGCCATCCACGATTTTAGCAGCCCATGGTCCGTAGAGACCGTCGTTTCCTGCCACAGGAGGGAACACATCCATGTGGCCGTTAAAAACAAACTGTCTGCCAGGTTTGCTTCCGATCCATCTTGTGACAAGATTAGGCCGGTCTTTTTCTTTTTCATACCATTCTGGCTTAAATCCGGATTTTTCTATCCATTTTCGCATAACCTTGCCCATTTCGAGCTCGTTGAATGTTACGCTTGGTGTGCGAAGACATTCAGTGAGAAATTCTATAGCTTCATCTCTGTTGGACTCCACTATTCTGTCAATATCAGATACGTTTATATTCACTGATGATCCTCCTTTATTTCAGTTTGGCCTGTCTTGTTTCAGGAGCCCAGGCAATTGTGACAATTACTGCAAGAAGCTGAAATGCTCCCATTCCTATAAGAACTACTCCTATTCCTGCCGAATCGATAAGTACCGGTACGAGGAAAGTCCCGGCTGCTGATCCTATTCTGCTTACTGCAGAGCAGAATCCGATTCCGGAGCTTCTTATTTCTGTTGGAAATACTTCACTGGGATATACAAATCCCGAGAGAGAACCGGCTATTACAGCAAAGAATATAAATACACAGAACATTATTACCACAAGAATTCCGTTCATACCGCTCCAGATACCTAGAACAAACAGTGGAATCCCTGAAATAAGCAGAGTCCATACGCAGAGACCTTTTCTTGAAAACCTGTCGATAATAAATACTGCAACTATAGCTCCAATGAGCATGGCTATGTTAACAAGCATTGAGCCGGTACCTTCATCTTCGATGCCGACTGCATCAAGAACTGTAGGAAGGAAAGTGAAAATTCCAAAGAGAGGAATTACACCCGAAAGCCAGATGATTGCACAGAACATTGTCTTTTTCCACATGCCATTTATAAACAGATGTTTGTAGCCTTTATCTACAATCTGTTCTTCTTTTCGTTCTATCATCTCATCTATGGAAACATTTTCTCCAATGTATCTGCGAGTTACTTCCTTTGCTTTTTCTATCTGCCCATGAAGGATAAGCCAGCGAGGAGATTCAGGCATTCCTATTCTGATAACAAGTACAATTACGGCAAAGACTGCACTGCTTGCCAGCATCCAGCGCCAGCTGCTTTCTCCAAGCCCTGTCATAGCATACCCTGCAAATGCAGCTCCTACATAACCTACAGTCCAGGAGACATTCAGCATTGCCAGTATTTGTCCACGGAGCTTTACAGGAGTGAACTCAGCGATGAGAGCAGGTCCGATGGCATATTCAGCACCGATGGCAATTCCAAGGATGAGCCTCAGTATAAAAAGCGGAGCAGGTGTATTAACGAAGAACTGCAGTATGGAAGCAATAACAACTACCACGAAATTCAAGGTGTATATCCTCTGTCTTCCGATTTTATCGGAAAGAACGCCGAATATCAGACTGCCGATAAATACACCTATCAATGGTGAACTACCGATAAGACCTTGCCATGAGGAACTCATATCCATATATGGAACTATAAGCAGTAAAGCAAATTCAATAATACCCAGAATATATCCATCGATAAAGGATCCTCCTAGAGTATATGCAGCTATTTTTTTATGAAACCTGTTTGTTGGAACAGTGTCAATGGTATAAATTTGTTTGTTATCCATAATTTTACTCCTTTTCCTGTATGCGCATACATGTTTCAGTTAGAGTATACAAGGGGTAAAGGCCAGTATTGAAACAGTTTTTTTAAAATTGATACAAAAAATAATTGTAACAATTTAATTGTAGGTATAACATATTAAGCATAAGACGTCAGGAAAGGTGATAAGTTTCAAATGAATAACAGACAACTGAATTTATTTTTAAAGCTGTATGAGGGAAAAAGCATGTCGGCGCTGGCGGAGGAGCTTTTTATTTCACAGCAGGGACTCAGTGCTTCTCTGCTGAAATTTGAAAAAGAGCTGGGTATAGATCTTTTTAAGCGAACATCGAAGGGGCTGGTGCCAAATTCGAATGCAGAACTGGTAAGGCCATACCTTGTTCAGATGAAAGATGCTTACGATAGCATGATGCATGAGATATCAAATCAGAAAACTTATGAAAAATATTCTATTTCAATCGAGGTGAATAAAATGCTTCTCGATTATTTTCCCCATGGGACAGAAGATAAAATGATAGAAAATCTGCCTAATGTAAGAAGTAGTATCGTAGATGTGGATGAACGAACGGCAATGAAACATGTTCTTGGAAACGAGATAGATCTGGCAATGGTTTCTGGTCCGGTGGATGATAACCTGTTTGATAGAAAAGTATTGAGGACGTTCGGTTATGCAGTTGTAGTAAACAGACAGGCGAATCCTTTCGGCAGCAGGAATATAAGATTGAAAGATCTTGAATACTGCAAACTTATAATTGAATCGGACAAGAGCAATGTGTATAACAACTTCGTTAATGCATGCAGAAAGAAGAATTTTGAACCCAGCTTTTCATTCCTGACATCAAATGCGTATCATATGATTTTTCTTGTGAGTGAAAATGAAGGAATAGGAATAACGCCGTCATTTTATACAGAGCTTTTTGCATCAGAAAAAATTGAGGTTCTGCCTATTATAGATGACGATTTAAAGTGGACGATAGAGCTTATTTCAAAAAAGAATATGAACATAGGCAAAGGAAGCCAGCTATGGAGAGATTCATTTATTGAGCTTGTCAGGTGAGTGGAACTGAAAGATCGAGAGCATCGATCTGCTTTATTAAACATACCCCCTTTTTTTTCTGAACAGATAAACCGATCTTAAAGAAGGGGGTATATATTTTCTTATTATGTAGGAAATATCGTTTCGATATTTCCGGAATATCAACAAAGTCCACTTCTCCGATAGAATCGGCGAAGCTGACTTTGTTTCAGGTAGTGCATTAAGGAAAGTTACGAACTACATTTTTTCGAAATCAGCAGCTCCGTGCTTGCACAGAGGACATACGAAATCTTCAGGCAGTTCGTCGCCTTCATAAACGTAGCCGCAGATCTTGCATACCCAGCCTTTGGATTCTTTCTTAGGAGCTTCCTTGATATGAGCATGATAATACGCGTATGTAGCTGAAGCGTCTTCTGTGAGGACCTTGGCATCAGTAACATCAGCGATGAACATGGTGTGAGTTCCCAGATCTACAGAATGGAAGACTTTAGCTGAAATGTAGCTGTTTGTGCCTTCTTCAACATAAGCGATACCATTATCAGCCAGAGGCATAGGATAGTTTTCGAACTTGTTTACATCTCTTCCGCTCTGGAATCCGAAATGCTTGAATGTGTCAAACGAAGCTTTTTCGCTCAGTATCGAAACATTGAATTTGCCTGTTTTGGCAATGATATCGTGAGTATAATTGTTCTTGTTCACTGTAACAGACACTCTGAGAGGTGAATCAGTCACCTGCAGAAGCGTGTTGATGATGCAGCCGTTCTGCTTGTCGCCGTCCTTAGCGGTGAGTACATACAGACCGTAACTGATTTTAAACATAGCAGTTTTATCCATTTTGAGCTCCTTTCGTTAATGACAGAACCCTCAAAGGGTTTGCTTTGCGGAATGTTCTGCCTGAATTAAATTGAAATTAATAGTTTTCTGCTTTGATCTGGAAATAAGCTTCCGGGTGAGCACATACAGGGCATACCTTAGGAGCATTCTCTCCCTTTACGATATGGCCGCAGTTGCTGCACTGCCATACAACTTCCGGTTTTCTTTCAAACACAATTCCCTTTTCGATATTATCTATAAGCTTTCTGTATCTTTCTTCATGTTCCTTTTCGATGGCACCTACAGCTTCGAACAGATATGCGATATGGTCAAAGCCTTCTTCTTTGGCTTCTTTTGCAAAGGTTGCATACATATCAGTCCATTCATAGTTTTCGCCGGCAGCAGCATCAGCCAGGTTGGTCAGTGTATCCTGGATTGAGCCGCCATGCAGGAGCTTGAACCACATTTTAGCATGTTCCTTTTCGTTGCCGGCAGTCTCTTCAAAGATATTGGCAATCTGAACGTAGCCATCTTTTCTAGCCTGGCTTGCATAGTAGGTATACTTGTTTCTTGCCTCTGATTCGCCTGCGAAAGCAGTTCTTAAGTTAGCTTCTGTTTTTGTTCCTTTTAAATCTTTCATAATAAATCCCTCCTTAAAAATGGTTATAACTGACCGTTACCGGCCCGGTTACGGCATTCCTGACAGTAACCGTAAAAATAAAGAGCTGCACCATCCACTTCAAAACCGTCGAGTCTGTCAATATGGTCTGACTGAAGAAATCCATCCAGCTGTTTAAGCAGGTCATAAGCTTCAGTGAATTCCGCATCAAATACTTTGCCGCATTTCCTGCAGCGAAGATGTGAATGTTCATCAGTTCTGAAATCGAATCTGTCAGCGCTGCCAGGCATGCTGATTTTTCGTATTTCGCCTTTGTCAGCCAGTCTGTTCAGAACCCTGTATACTGTAGCTCGCCCGATGGTGGGATATCTGTCATGTACAGCTTTATACACATCATCTGAGGAGGGATGATTGGTCATGCTTTTAATTGTGTCGCATATTATTTTCTGCTGTATCGTGTTTCTTGACATATCCACGCTCCTTTCTCTGAAGATATTATATATCAAATGAGATTAAATATCAATAAGAAAATTGATTTATATAATAAAATACCCGGATTATGTATTATTACCGGGTATCTGTTCTGCTGAATTTATGTCATCATTTTTCTTGAGATTCAGTTTCTTCAGGGATATCAGTTATTTCTCTGATGCTAAGTACACTTTCCACAAGTTTATCTTCACTGGCATTGTATACTTCATCTACTGCCATAGCAAGGCATGTGTAGTAACATCTGCTGCTTTCCATGAAAACAACAAAACCTTTGACGGCATTGTCCCCATTTTTAAGTGTAAAGCTCTGTGCTCTGCTGTTTATGATATAATCAGGAACTGCAATTTCTGTATCGGCAGTTTCTGCATCCGTGAGTATATCACCGAGGTTGTTCACAGTGGAATAGTCTGCATATCCTTCGAGATTCTGTGCCAGATAGTCTATCTGCCCTTTGGACAGGCATTGAATATATATTTCTGCTGCATTGTTGGAATAGACAACATCGATAGTATCATCAGATGCCTTATCAGTAGAGGTCCATTTACCGGGGAGTTCTATTGAAACAGAACCGGCAGGATTTGTGTAGACAGCATTATCGCCGCTGATAGAAGCACTGCCGCAGGAAAAAAGACCAAGACTCAGTAACAGTGCCAGCAATACGGGTATAGTTTTTTTCATATGTAGTTCTCCTCGTTTATGATTATAAATCAGTATAACACAATCAGTAAAAAAATCCATCAGTAAGTTGCAATTTAAACCGGAATAAACCTGCGTTCCATTGACACAAATTGCCTTAAAGTATATAATTCAATTCATGAAAATCATAATAACAGCAGGCGGAACAAGTGAAAGAATAGATGACGTCAGGACCATCACCAACTCATCAACAGGCAGGCTTGGATATGCTATAGGCGAGGCATTCGCCAAGAAATCCGGAGATGAATTGGAAAGGATATACTATCTCCATGGCACCAGAGCTGCTTATGTGGAGGATGAGAAGGTGATACCTGTTGCAATAGGAGGGGTCATGGATCTCCAGAAAGAGCTTGCCAGGATTCTTACCGAAGAGAAGATCGATGCAGTAATACATGCCATGGCGGTAAGCGACTACAGAGTCAGCGAAGTGACAACCCTGGACAGAATAAGAGGAACGGAGGATCCTGATAACAAAGCCGATCTTAGCGGCAATAAAATCAGTTCAGATATTGATGATCTGGTAATTCATATGACCAGAGCGCCTAAGGTGATAAACAGCATTAAAAAACTCAGTCCTGAAACAGTTCTGGTGGGCTTCAAGCTGCTAAGCGGAGTATCGCATGAAGAACTGATAGATGTAGGATATAATCTTATGAAGAAGAATGACTGTGATTTTGTGCTGGCAAATGACCTCAGGGAAATCGGCAGAGATTTTCACAAAGGTTATCTTATCCATAAGGATAAAACTTATGATATAATGGAAAACAATGAACAGATCGCAGATATGATAGTGCGCAGGGTAATGGAAGCC
>JBJESR010000207.1:0-2026 GCA_051882895.1 Lentihominibacter sp. | reverse complement strand
ATCCTCGGTATGGATGAACTCTCCGATTCAGATAAGCTGATAGTTGCCAGAGCCAGAAAAATCCAGAGATTCCTGTCGCAGCCTTTCAGTGTTGCTGCACAGTTCACAGGTATGGAGGGCAAGTATCTGCCTCTCAAGGAAACCATCCGTGGATTCAAGGAAATCCTCGAAGGCAGACACGACGAGATACCGGAGCAGATGTTCCTGTTTGCTGGCGGTATCGATGAAGTTGTCGAGAAGTTTGAAGCCAGCAGGAAATAGGAGACCGTTATGTCATACGGCATAAATACAGAATCAGGAGATTATTATGGCAAATAGTGTAAAATTAGAAATAATGACTCCTTCCAAAATGTTCTATCGCGGTTATGTCGAGCTGGTCATAGCCAGAACCCTTGAAGGTGATGAGGGCTTCATGTATGGACACTCCTGGGCCTGCAAGCTTCTGGATATCGGGGAGCTGTGGATACAGGAAGCCGGCGCTGCCAAGGATGATTTCAGGATTGCAGCCGTTTCAGGCGGATTCATCGATGTCAAGGACAGCATCATCATTTATACCGATGCCGTGGAATGGTCCGAGGACATTGATATGGAGCGTGCTCTCAGCGAGAAAGCCAGGGCAGAAGACTGGCTTGTGCAGCATGAGAAGGATGCTGATCCTAATGATGTGATCAGAGCCAAAATCGCCATAACCAAGGCTATTACGCGTCAGAATGTGGCGGGCGGCGGTATCAGGAGGAAACGCTGATGAGCAATGATACGAGAACCGCTCTGATTGGCATCATAGTCGAGAACGAAACTTCAGTGGATGCCCTCAATGCGCTGCTGCACAATTACCGCAGAGATATAATAGGTCGTATGGGAGTGCCGCATCCGTCCAAGGAGCTGTCGATAATCAGCATAGCCATAGAGGCCGATCAGAACACGATCAGTGCTCTTTCGGGGAAGCTGGGAGCATTGGAAGGTGTAAGTACCAAAACTATATATTCCAGGAAGTAGAATATGATCCGTCCGGGTCTGGCAGATTCCTTTATTCCGGTAAGGGAACGCTGCGGATACGGGCGGTTTTTCTCATTTCATCATAATTATTACAAAAAATATATATAATAATATTTACAGGCGATTCAGGCCGTATGTAAACAGGGAAGGTGAGAAGATGAGAGAAAAGATTTTGAGAGATGATCATATTGCAGGATTCAGGGAGTACCTGTCGGTTAATGAAAAAAGCACGGTGACCATAAGCAAGTATGTCAGGGATGTGGAGAGGTTTGCAGAGTTTGCAGGCCAGGAACCGGTGGACAAGACACTGGTGCTTGAGTACAAGAAGAGCCTCATGGGAGGAGGCTACGCTGTCACCAGCATCAATTCCATGCTGGCATCCCTCAACAGCTTTCTGAAGTTTCTGGGATGGGACGAGCTCAAGGTAAAGAGCCTCAAGGTGCAGCATCAGATCTACTGTCCGGAAGAAAAAGAACTGACCAAGGAGGAATACTTCAGGCTGCTGGAAGCGGCCAGCAACCGACCGTGGCTGCATCTGCTGCTTCAGACCATCGGCGGTACAGGCATCAGAGTGTCGGAGGTGTCGTACTTCACGGTTGAGGCGGTGAAAAGGGGAGAAGTTTCGGTCTACTGCAAGGACAAAATCAGAAGTATACTGATCCCGTCAAAGCTTCGGGATAAAATTCTGGCATACGCCCGGGAGCACGGTATCACAGACGGCATGATTTTCAGGACCAGAAGCGGCAGACCCCTCGACAGGAGCAATATCTGGTCAGCGATGAAAAAGCTCTGCAGTAAAGCAGGGATAAACCCCGCCAAGGTGTTTCCCCACAACCTGCGGAAACTCTTCGCCCGTACATTCTACAGTATGGAAAAGGACATCGCCAAGCTGGCGGATATTCTCGGCCACGGCAGCATAGACACCACGCGTATCTATATCATGGCAACCGGCAGAGAACACAAGAAAAAGATGGAAAGGACAGGCCTCGTAACCTGATAAAAACAGAAAACCACATAATTTATATTATGT
>JBJESR010000206.1:0-2045 GCA_051882895.1 Lentihominibacter sp. | reverse complement strand
AGGAGGTGATCGCGGTGCGGCAGGAAACTGGATTCAATGAATAAGGAGGGAGAAAGAGAAAATGGACAAACTTTTACTGGGCATTCTCAGTGCAGTGCTTATCGCTGCCGGAGAGCTGCTGAAAAATGAAGATGACAGAAAGAAGTAAGGAGGAATCAATATGAGCGTGAATGTTGAGACGATGTTCTACACAAGAAAAAAACCATGGCATGGTCTGGGGGCAGCCGTTTCTGAAGCCCCGGATTCTGCCGCTGCTCTGCATCTTGCAGGGCTTGACTGGGAGGTGATTCAGACGCCAATCTATACTGACAGATTTGCGGAGATCCCAGGATACAGAGCAAATATCAGAAGTACAGACAAAAGAGTCCTCGGTGTTGTAAGCGACCGGTACAAGGTCGTTCAGAATACCGAGGCTTTTTCATTTACAGATGCGCTGCTCGGAGAAGGCGTGCGGTATGAGACTGCCGGATCTCTGCAGGAAGGAAGAAGAATCTGGCTGCTTGCGAAACTTCCGCAGGAATACATTATGATGGGTGACAGAATCAGCCCGTATCTGGTGTTTTCCAATACCCATAACGGTTCAGGCTCCGTCAAAGTAGCCATCACGCCTGTCAGAGTGGTGTGCAACAATACGCTGAATCTGGCACTGGCAAATGCAAAGCGGTCTTTTTCTATGATCCATACAGGTGATATTGCCGGCAAGATGCAGGAAGCAAAGGACACCCTGTTTATGGCAAATACATATATGGAGCAGCTTGGAAGGGAATTTGAGACGCTGCGGGCAAAGAAGCTGTCAGACAGTCAGGCAGAGAATCTCATCAAAGAGCTTCTCCCGTCACCGGAGGAGGATTCCGTGCAGCAGCAGAGAAATATCAGAAGACTGCGGGAGGATATGAGGCAGAGATACTTTGATGCGCCTGATCTGAAAGATACAGGAAGAAATGCATATCGTTTCATAAATGCGGTATCGGACTTTGCGACCCATGCGGAGCCTCTTAGAAAAACGGAAAAATACAGAGAGAATCTGTTTGCAAGAACCATTGACGGAAATCCGATGATCGACAGAGCATACCAGCTTCTGCAGTCGGCTTAACAGGAGGTATCAGATGAGAGTATTAGTCAAAACGAAAGATATGTCCAGAGAGGAGTGGCTCAATTGGAGACGAAAAGGCATCGGGGGTTCCGATGTCTCTATTCTTTTTGGAGTCAATTCCTTCAAATCCATCAATCAGCTCTGGCTTGAGAAGACCGGAAAGACCGAGCTTGAAGAAACAGACAGTGAAGCCGCATATTTCGGCCATGCGCTTGAAAGCTTCATAAAGAAGGAATTCACCCGCAGGACAGGTATGAAGGTCAGAGCAAAGAATGCAATCCTTCAAAGTGAAGAATACCCGTTCATGCTTGCCGATTTGGACGGAGTGATCAGCCTTGATGGAGAAATGTGTATTTACGAGGGCAAAACGGCTTCCACATACAAAAAGGATATATGGCAAAACGACGTGCCTTTTGAATATGTGCTGCAGGTTCAACACTATATGGCAGTAACCGGTGCAAAACGTGCTTTTATAGCCGCTCTGGTCGGCGGCAATACCTTCTTTATTCGTGAAGTCCTGCGTGATGAGGTGCTGATTGCAAAAATCATTGCAGTGGAGAAGGATTTCTGGGAGGGTCATGTTCTGACCGGAATCGAGCCGCTTCCTGACGGCTCAGCCGCATCCACCGAATACCTGAACGCACGCTATGCAAAGACGAACGGCGGGCGTATCGAGCTGCCGCCTGAGACACTGAACCTTTTCAGAAGTTATGATGAGGTTACAAAGGAAATTGAAAATCTGAACCATGTAAGAGACAGGATTACGAACCAGATGAAGTTTTATCTGCAGGAAAACGAGGAAGGGTATGTCGGGGATCGTCGTGTCAGCTGGAAACAGATCGAGACCAGCCGCTTCGACAGGAAACGATTCGAAAAGGATGATCCGGAGGCGTACCAGCAGTATGTCACAAAGAGTCATTACCGGAGACTGCTGGTTGCCTGATACTTTGTT
>JBJESR010000205.1:0-2055 GCA_051882895.1 Lentihominibacter sp. | reverse complement strand
TTTCTGTATGCCTGCTCGTCCCATTTTTTGTAAAATGAACGTGTTGTCTTCGTTACGGCTCTGAGCTTTTTGTTAGGGTAATAGCTCATCCCGCTGGAAACAAAGCCTATGTCCTGTTTTATCTCAATTTCCGCCTCGGACACGTTTTGGCCCCAGAACCTTATGTCTCCGCTGTCGGGGTGGACAAAGCTCAGCAGGGAATTCAGCGTTGTCGACTTGCCTGCTCCGTTACGTCCGATAAATCCCGTTATCTTTCCCTCTTCCAGCTCAAAGCTTACATTCTGAAGGCTGAAGGCCGGATAATTCTTGCACAGTCCATGCACCTCCAGCACCGGTGTTCTGCCGTCCATTACTCTTCCTCCTTTTCCTGCAGCTTTTTCAGGCAGCCAATTAAGAAATCCGAATGCATCAATGCAAGACCGCGATCCTCATCTCCGAGAAGTATCAGGTCATCACCGGGCTTGATGCCAAAGATACGCCGCGCCTTGACCGGAATGACAATCTGGCCTTTCTCGCCCACCGTCACTGCACCGAATATATGTTTTCCCTTCGGCGGCATATCCTTGGCTCCCAGTTCACTCCCCTTAAAATTAACCAGATCATCCAGCGTTATATCAAACAGCTCCGCAAGTGCATTGCTGTGAACAACATCCGGGATGCTGTCACCGTTTTCCCATTTAGCAATGGTCTGCCTGGTAACACCAATTTTTTCTGCCACCTCTTCCTGAGAAAAACCGAATTTCTTGCGGAGCTTCATAATATTTTCACTTATCATACTTTTCCCACCTCCATGTTAATTTTAGCATACAGTTTCATGCTGTTCCACCAACCGGAGGTAACAAAAGAATCCAATTATGTTAGTATTCGTTGCGTGATATGAGGCTTATGCTCATTCACTGCCTCTTATTCTGTCTATGATACTTTCGCGACCGGCTCTTCTGCTGATAATATACGTTATCAGCAGCTGACCGATAATCAATACAACTGCCAGACCGACAGTCTCCCAGACAGGATAGTGATACTGTGTAACGCTCATAAAACCGCTGTCTCTTCCCCTGAGGAATATCAGATATCCCAGCAGATTACCCACAGTTATGGAAGCAATCAGCGTGAAGGCTGTAAACACCATTCCCTCACCGGCAAGCATTCTGTTCATCTGTTTTTCGGACAAACCTACAGCCTGCAGCATTCCGAGTTCTCTTTTTCTGGTGATTATGCTGGTTATCATAGTATTGATGAGATTCATAAAACCTATGACAGCAATCAGTATAAGAACTGCATACATCGGATATTTCACGAGACTTACGCTCATCTCACCAATATTCATTTCCTCATCTCTGGAGAAAAGGTCAAATAAATCATCTGACTCTGATATCTCCTGCAGTGCTGCCTTCACATCATCAAAGCTGCCCTTCTCCACATCAATGAACATTCTGGTAATGCAGCTGTTCTGCAATCCGAGCCTGTCAAAGCATTCCTGCGGCACCAGAAGCTCCGAAGGCGCCCCTCCATCATCAAGGCTTGCCTGCACTCTGATATTCATCGGGATCTCTCTTCTGCCATCGTATACCGTCAGGTTCATATTATCATTAAGCTTCATACACAGCTCATCCCAGAAAGAATCAGCTGTAAATACAGCACCGTTTTCTGCTGCCAACCTGTCATAATCAATCTGCCCCCGCTTCACCTCGTGGATATATTCCGCTTTGGAATATTCCTCAGCTTTTTCTCTAGTCAGCACCGATATGGAGCAGTGCTTCCCGTCCTCAAACATTGGTGACGGATAATCGGAGCTTACAGGTACTGAATACTCACACCGTACGTTTTTCACGCCATCCAGCGACTCTATTCTCTTTACAAGTTCCTTCCCGGAGATCCCGCTGCTGTTTATATTCTCAAGATTGTTCTCCGGGTATTCCTTGTCGTTCAGTGAATAATCAAGAGCCAGCTTGAAGTCGCTGCCGTCCAGCTCACGATTCGCTATATCCTCAGGAGACATACTGTTCATCACCCCGGCTATACTCATAAAAAGCACGCAGCTTAGAGCCATGGTTA
>JBJESR010000204.1:0-9508 GCA_051882895.1 Lentihominibacter sp. | reverse complement strand
TCCGGGTCAGCGGGGAGGCCGATACCGGTCTGGACATCTTCGAGGAATACACCGCTGAACATACCAGAAAGCGCGTGGCAGCGGCCAGAGCAGAGCTTCCCCTTGAAGAAATAAAGCGGCAGGCCCTGGCGATGCCCAGAGGAGATTTTGCCTTCGAAAGAGCGCTGAGAAAACCGGAGCTTGCATTTATATGCGAATGCAAGAAGGCTTCCCCGTCAAAGGGAATAATTGCGGAGGATTTCCCGTATCTGCAGATCGCTCAGGAATATGAGAAGGCAGGGGCCGATTGTATTTCGGTGCTGACGGAGCCGGAATGGTTCCTGGGAAGCAGCAGCTATCTGCGGGAGATTGCCTCAGCTGTATCCATCCCTTGTCTGCGAAAGGATTTCACAGTTGATGAATACATGATATATGAAGCGAAGATACTGGGAGCTTCAGCGGTGCTGCTGATATGTTCGATTCTCGATGAAAGGCAGCTGCGGGAATACATGGGAATCTGCAGCGAGCTGGGAATATCGGCACTGGTGGAAGCTCATGATGAAGATGAGATAAAGCTGGCAGTTTCTGCCGGAGCCAGAATCATCGGAGTCAACAACAGGAATCTTAAGGATTTTTCGGTGGACACTGAAAACAGCGGCAGGCTGAGGAATCTGGTGCCCCGGGATATTGTATTCGTTTCCGAAAGCGGCATCAGGACAGCAGATGATGTAGCAGCTGTTAAAAAGTCAGGAGCCGATGCAGTGCTCATCGGAGAAACCCTGATGCGGGCAGATGATAAAACTGCCAGACTGGCGGAGCTCAAAGGCAGCAGGCTGTACAGACCGGGAAAATCGGAGAACCCGGAGGATGTGAGAAAATGATGGGAAAAGCACAGAACAAGGAGCTGGCACAGAAACCCCAGACAGTCAGAATAAAGCTTTGCGGTCTTTCGAGGCCGTGTGATATAGAGTGGGCCAACGAGCTTATGCCGGAATACATCGGTTTCGTGTTCGCCCGTAAAAGCCGCCGTTATGTAGACCCCGAAACTGCGAAAGCTCTGCGCAGCCGGCTGAACCCGGGGATCAGAGCTGCAGGCGTGTTTGTCAATGAGGATATCGGACAGGTGGCGAAGCTGCTTCTGGAAGGCATCATCGATATAGCACAGCTCCACGGCAGCGAAGATGAAGAATACATCAGGCAGCTCAGAGTCCTCACGCAGGCGCCCGTAATCAAAGCCTTCCGCATAGAAACCCGGGAGGATGTGCAGAGGGCACGTGAAAGCACGGCAGACTATGTGCTTCTGGATTCCGGAAGCGGCGGCACCGGAACCACATTTGACTGGAGCCTTGCCGCCGGCCTTGACAGACCATATTTCCTGGCAGGAGGTCTGGACTGCAGCAACATAAAACCCGCCCTGACAGAACTCGTTCCCTTTGCGGTAGACGTAAGCTCAGGGATAGAAACAGATAGTAAAAAAGATAAAGCAAAAATGACAGAATTTGTTCACGCTGTCCGCAGTGTGACAGGAAAGGAAGAAAAATATGACTAATTTAAAAGGACGCTTCGGTGTTCACGGCGGACAGTACATACCTGAAACGCTGATGAACGCAGTGATAGAGCTGGAGGAAGCGTATGAATTCTACAAACATGATCCCCAGTTCAACAGAGAGCTGACGGAGCTTTTCAATAATTATGCCGGCAGACCTTCCAGGCTGTATTATGCAGAAAAGATGACAGAGGATCTGGGCGGCGCGAAGATATACCTGAAGCGTGAGGATCTGAATCACACCGGCGCTCACAAGATAAACAATGTACTGGGGCAGGCGCTGCTGGCGAAAAAAATGGGCAAGACCCGTCTGATCGCCGAAACCGGGGCAGGACAGCACGGTGTTGCCACAGCTACCGCAGCCGCACTGCTGGACATGGAATGTGTGGTGTTCATGGGCAAAGAGGACACGGAGCGTCAGGCTCTCAATGTATACAGGATGAAGCTGCTGGGTGCTGATGTGGTGCCGGTGACCAGCGGAACGGCGACCTTGAAGGATGCGGTTTCCGAAACGATGCGTGAATGGACCAGCAGAATACATGATACCCATTACTGCCTCGGCTCTGTAATGGGACCTCACCCGTTCCCTGTTATCGTCAGGGATTTTCAGGCTGTGATTTCAAGGGAGATAAAGCAGCAGATGGCAGAGCTTGAAGGGCGGCTGCCGGATGTGGTGATGGCCTGTGTCGGAGGCGGCTCCAATGCCATCGGAAGCTTTTATAATTTCATAGATGACAGCAGCGTCAGACTGATCGGCTGCGAAGCTGCCGGCAGAGGCATCGATACATTTGAGACGGCGGCTACCATCAATACCGGCAGGCTGGGGATTTTTCACGGAATGAAATCGTATTTCTGCCAGGATGAATACGGTCAGATCGCCCCGGTATACTCCATTTCGGCAGGACTGGACTATCCGGGTATCGGGCCGGAGCATGCGTATCTCCATGATATCGGGCGCGCTGAATATGTGCCGGTAACTGACGAAGAGGCTGTGTGCGCTTTTGAATATCTGGCGAAGACAGAAGGGATAATCCCGGCGATAGAATCGGCCCATGCCATTGCTCACGCTCTGAAGATAGCGCCGGAGATGGAAAAGGACAAGATCATAGTTATAACGATTTCGGGTCGCGGCGACAAGGACTGCGCGGCCATCGCAAGGTACAGAGGGGAGGATATCCATGAGTAACATAAAATCGGCATTTGAAAAGGGCAAGGCATTCATTCCGTTCATCACCTGCGGTGATCCGGATCTTGAAACGACTGCGGCAGCTGTCCGTGAAATGGTGAAGGCCGGAGCGGATCTTATCGAGCTGGGCATACCGTTTTCAGACCCGACTGCAGAAGGTCCCGTGATCCAGGGTGCGAACCTTCGGGCACTGACCGGCGGAGTGACAACGGATAAAATATTTGAGCTGGTGCGGGAGCTGAGGCAGGATGTGAAGATTCCGATGGTGTTCATGACCTATGCCAACGTGGTATTTTCCTACGGTGCCGAGAGATTTATTTCCCGGTGCGGAGAGATTGGTATAGACGGGCTGATACTGCCGGATCTGCCTTTTGAGGAAAAAGAAGAGTTTCTGGATGTGTGCAGAGATTACGGTGTGGACCTGATTTCCCTGATCGCGCCGACCTCCGAAAACAGGATTGCCCGCATCGCTTCTGAGGCGGAAGGTTTCCTGTATGTTGTTTCCAGTCTCGGTGTAACGGGTACCCGAAGCGAGATAAATACTGACCTGGGCAGAATGGTGGAGCTGGTAAGAGAGAATACTGATATCCCGTGTGCCATCGGCTTCGGAATATCTACACCCGAACAGGCTGCCAGAATGGCGGGTCTGTCTGACGGTGCCATTGTCGGATCGGCAATTATCAAGATCCTTGAAAAGTACGGCAAAGATGCTCCTGTGCATATTGGAGAGTATGTGAAGTCAATGAAGGAGGCGGTTATTTGTGATACGCCTCATGCCGGTTGATTTTGAAGCTTCTGTATATCTGCTCCAGCAGGATCACCCGCATCATCTGATGAGGGAAGGTCATGGCTGAAAATGACAGTCTGAAATCGGCTCGCCTGCTGACTTCTTCTGAAAGTCCCAGTGAGCCGCCGATTACAAATACGATACTGCTCTTGCCGTCAATGGCAAGAGCTTCTATTTTCTGTGCCAGAGCTTCGGATGACAGGACTTTGCCTTTTATCTCCAGCGTGATCACATAATCAGATGGCCTGATTCTGCTCAGGATATCAGCACCTTCTGCGATTTTGACAGCTTCCTCATCGGCTGGTGAGGGGTTGGCCCGCAGAGGGCTTTCTTTTATTTCTGTTATCTGCAGGCTGCAGTAGCTCTTAAGTCTTTTGGAATATTCGGCGACAGCGTCCCGCCAGTATTTTTCCTTGAGTTTTCCTACGGCCAGAATGGTTACGTTCATTTTACACCTCATATATGCAGCTGCAGCAGTCCCGCAGCACGACTTCAAGCTTAAGCTCGTTTCCCGGAATGATATTGTTCTCCATCAGGGTGTTCCTGACTGCCAGCATAGCTACAGACGGATCGTTGTTCTCTCGGCTGAGATGACCCAGCAGGACCTGACGTTTCTTGTTTCTGGCTTCCACCAGACTGCACAGGCATCTGCCGGCATTGACGTTGGAAAGATGACCGTTGTCGCCCAGTATCCTGCGCTTCAGTGCGTACGGGTAATTCCCCATCAGCAGTATTTCTTCCTCATGGTTTGCTTCCAGCATCAGCAGATCAGCATTGATTATCTCATCGAATATTTCATCTGTTATGTAACCCACGTCCGTCACTATGCTTATCTGGCTGCCGTCGCAGTATACTGAGAAGCCCACCGGCTCTGCCGCATCGTGGGGGATCGGAAACGGCCTGATCAGGAAATCGTCTATCTCGAAATCCTCTCCGGTTGTGAATATCCGCTGTTTTTCCGGCGGAACCGGGCGTTCAATGCTTTCCCACGTGGCCTCATTGGCATAAGCGAAAACATTGGGTAATTTTTTTGTGACGATGGGAATACTTTTTACATGATCAATGTGTTCGTGGGTGATGAGCAGTGCTTTGACCATCTCCCTCGGGGTAGCAGTATCCTCCAGTGCCTGAAAAATTTTTTTGCCCGAAATTCCTGCATCGATGAGCAGGGCAGATGTTTCGTTTTTTATAAGATAGCAGTTCCCGCTGCTTCCGCTGGCGAAGGAACAGAACTGTAATGACATTGTAGGGTCTCCTTGTAGTATTGCATTAATTCACTTTACAAAGATACTCCAATTAATGAGAAAAGTCAATGAAGCCGTATTTATTAGACGCCGGTAATATGGTATAATCAGCCATGAAGAACAGCCATTTTCGGCAGGTATATCAGGGAGGTAAAGATGATCATATACAAATCAGACATGCCGGTGGATGAATACAATAGCATGAGGCAGGCTGTGGGATGGAAAGTGCTGGACAGAGCTCAGGCACAGACTGGGCTGGATAATTCGGCATACCTTACAGCAGCCTGGGATGGAGACAAGCCTGTAGGAATGGCGAGAGTCGTGAGTGATGGAGGATATATGACTCTTGTGGCAGATGTCATGGTGCTTCCT
The DNA here is from genome assembly GCA_051882895.1 of Lentihominibacter sp. Lineage (GTDB taxonomy): Bacteria > Bacillota > Clostridia > Peptostreptococcales > Anaerovoracaceae > Lentihominibacter. The sequence continues at coordinate 4,394 of JBJESR010000204.1, read as the reverse complement.
GAATATCAGGGAAAGGGTATCGGCAGGCAGCTTATGACAAACATAAGTGAATATTTCGATTCACTTGGCAGTGATGGCCGCTGTATCATGGTGAACCTGATGGCCACAACGGGCAATGAAGGCTTTTACAGGAAATTCGGATTTACTGAACGCCCCAATGATGCCATGGGTGCAGGCATGGTGCGCTGGATAAATGAATAAAGGAGAACGGATATGAACGATATACTGAACACAGAACCGATGATAAACGCAGTACCGCTTTTTCTCTGCGAAGTAAGATTCGCGGCAGACGGTGAGGCCGCCATCGACATCAATGTGAGTGATGCGCTTGAGGCGTATGAGGAAGCTGGAGAAATATTTGAAGGAGTTGTGGAAAACATAACAGAGGTTCTGGTGGGGGACTGCATTTTTCTCTGCGGAGGACTGGGACTGATTTTTGATGAGGACAAACTCATGGATACATCTTTTTCTGTTGAACATCTGCTGCTGGAGGATAATACCTGTCATGCAGAGTTCGATGAGGCCTACTACGACATGCTTACGGAGGACATCGATGAGGTGCAGCTGATCAAGCTGGATTTTCTGATGGAGCTTTTCGCACAGAGCTGTCAGGCAACTCATGATATGATTTCAGATCTTCTGGGCAAGCTGACAGAATGCGTTGCATCTGAACGGAGGAAACAATGAGAGACGACAGGATCCTGAGAATATATACTGACGGAGGCTGCTCGGGGAATCAGAATGATGAGAATCTGGGCGGCTGGGGCGCTATACTTGAGTTCGGTTCCGCGAAAAAGGAACTCTATGGAAACGAGCGCAACACGACAAACAACAGAATGGAGATGACCGCACTGCTGTCTGCATTCCAGGCTCTCAAAAAAGACGGTCAGACCATACATGTCTTCTCCGACAGCAGTTATCTGATGGACTGCTTCAGAAAAAAATGGTATGCCGGGTGGCTCAGGAACGGCTGGAAGACCGCATCCAGAAAACCCGTCGAGAATCAGGACCTCTGGAAACAGCTGCTGCCGTACATCGACAGTCATGATATAAGCTTTTATCGTGTGAAGGGACATGTGAACCTGAACAGCAGCGCAGCCAGTCTTGATAAACTGTATCAGAAATTCGTGGAATGGAACGGCTCACAATTTTCCTTTGATGATTTCATGTATGTCACCGAGATGAACAACAGAGCTGATGAACTGGCAAATCTGGGTATCGATGAGCTCAGATAAATAACAGTCAAAATTGCTGATAAAAACCTCTTATCTGTGCACCATAAACAGAAGGAGGTTTTTTTATGTGGAGAGATATTCAGCGAAAACGCAGATGGTTTGCAGCTGTACTCATAATATCCGGGATATTTACCGCCGGGCTTTTATGTGTGATTTTTTATGTCTGCAGCACCGGCGGGGAAGATAATGCGGTGCAGGTAAACGAGACTCTGACTCACGACAGCAGCCCGGACAGACAGGAGGCCGCGCAGCTGATACTTTCCCTGGGAGAGACCGGCGATACTGTGACGGTCAGCTGGAAAGGGCACACTGACTGCACGTCGTACTTCAGGTATGGCAGGACTTCAGCAGAAGTTCAGCAGGCGGGATATCTCCAGACAGAAAGCCAGGCTGTGTTCGGAGGAAAATACATCAGAAATTCCGTGACTCTGACAGGCCTTGAACCCGATCGGGAGTACCATTATGAGATCAGCACAGACGGAGAAGCTGAATGGTCGGGAACATTCAGAGCACCTGATGATGACAGGAAGACTTCATTTATATATATGGGAGATGTACAGGTGCAGTCTGAGGATTATGCACAATGGGCAGCAGGAGCACAGCTGCTGTATGAAAATAACAGGGATGTGGATTTCGCAGTTATAGGTGGTGATATAGTGAGCAGCCCCACAAACAGCAGGCAGTGGAACAGTTTCTTTGAAAACAGCGGACTGTTCAGCCGGCTGCCGCTTATGACAGTTCCGGGCAATCACGAGGGTGCTTCTTCCAACAATACCTACAAGAAGCTGTTCTGCATGCCTGTGAACGGCCCGGATATAGAAGTGCTCAAAGAGAGCTTCTATTACTTTGATCAGGGCTGCTGCAGGTTTATAATGCTGGACAGCTCATTTCTGACTGATGAGCGGAAGGAAAATCTTGGAGAGACAGCCTGGGAAAAGTGTGAAGCGGCTGTTGAGGAGTGGCTTGCCGAGGTTCTGACAGAAAGCGGGAAATCGTGGAACATTGTTGTAGTGCATCATCCGCCATATGGTCTGCATAACAGGGATACCGTGTCGCCTGAGATAAGAAAGATGTGGTCACCGATAATGGAAAAGGGCGGTGTGGATCTGGTGCTGTCGGGACATCAGCATGTCTATATGAGAAGCTGCAGGATAAACGGTATAACATATGTGATGGGTAATTCCGGAGATATGGAAAGCAGATTTTATACGGGAAACAATGCGCCTGCCTATGCGAAAACTGTAATGCTGAAAGGTTACAATTACCAGCTTGTGACTGCCGACAGCAGGAAGCTGAAGCTGATCTGTGTAAACAAAAAAGGTTCGGTCATTGACCAAACCCTTATTGAGAAGGAATCACGATCCCATATTTTCGAACTTTTTGGTGGCAACCAGATAATCATTTAGTGTGCCCAGATGAACGTAGTAAAAGGAATACCTGTCCTCTTTTCTGACTTCAATCAGTCCTGCGTCTTTCAGCTTCTTGACATGCTGGGATATAGTTGCCTGGGAATAGTCAAAATATGCCACAAGGTCCTTGTTGCATACTTTTTCCCGCAGCTTGTTCTGCTGCATTATGTATCTGAAAATTTTGATTCTGGCAGGGTGAGCCAGAGCATCGGATATCTTTGCAATCAGCAGGATGTCCTTTTCCTGCATTTCGTCGATTTCTTTTCTGAGTCTCATAACTTTAAGTGCTCCTTATAATTCTGTAATGTCCTGATTTATTCTGTCCAGTATGACCTGAGCAATGAAGGCGTGACCCTCAGGAGTCGGATGGACTCCGTCATGATAGAGCCCGCAACGGCGGTATTCTCTGTTAAGATCTATAAACTCAAGTCCGCCGCTTCTGATAATTTCACTGATTTCCTCCAGCTGACGGTTGACCTTGTTATAGTCTGTGCCGGACCCCGTCATCCACAGCCTGGACGCCATTTCGGCATCAACAGGAAGCGGCGTAAGCAGTACGGGAGATATGCCGTTATCAGCAGCAGTCTCTGCCATAGCGGCAAGATTCCTGTAAACCTGATCAGCAGCCAGCTTGTCATATATGAAATCGTTGGTGCCTGTCAGGATAAAGACCTGATCGGGGTTGTTGTCAATCACATCTTTACCGAATCGTCTCATTATATTTCCGGTGGTGTCACCGTTGATGCCTTTATTAATCACATCATAACCCGTGCTTTCGCGAACCAGAGATACGAAACACTGGCTGCGCTTCCACGGGAAACCGTTTACTATACTGTTACCTATGAATACGAGTTTCTTTTTCATAATGGAACCCTCCGTTCTGCGCATACGATAATAGTATACTTTTCCGAAAAAAATATGTCAATGAATGTCGGCAGGAATTTTGCCGGAGTCTGCCGACGTGCATTTGCCGGAGACTTCCGACAGGATAGCACCGGAGTACGAGTTTAGTCCTGAGAACTTTCGAAATTCGGCTTTTTTATATACTGTTTCGAAAGACTTTTAGCGAATTTCCGTAAATTTGAAGTAGCTCCTTTCGAAACCGGGCTTCAGAAGCGGTGTTTTCGAAACAAACATCTATATATTTGTAAAAATTCAAATATAAGTAATGAAAAGTAAGCCTAAGATTGATAAACGTGTCTCAAATATTTCCATTTAAACTCTTTCTTTTTCGAAACGGAGGCTTGAATCTGCTGATTTCGAAAGTTCTCAGTGACCTGCGGTCTAAGCAGAAATAAAATGAAAAATTCCAGGAGAATCATCGGGAAACCCCTCGGGTTTCCCGACTGCCTTAGCTTAACTCCGGGATTACCGCCACCCCAGCACCATCAACATCAACAGACTCAGACGCAGCCCGCATCCACCCGGCAGCCCCGCCGTCAGTGCAAAAATATTTGCACCAATGCCCCGGATGTGTTACAATTTAATAGAAGCATGGGTATATCACACGAAGATATCCGGAAGTGAAGGAGAGAGAATTGAGGGCAAAGGATTATCAGGCTATCCTGCAGATCGCCTCGGAAATAATGGGCGAAGGCATGCATATTGTGGACAGCAGCGGTAAAAGCATAGTATATAATGAAGAAATGGCGAAGCTGGAGAAGATAAGCGTTAAAGACGTGCTGGGAAAACCCTTCAGGGAAGCGTTTTCCTTCATTCCCGAGAGCCAGAGTACCCTCTACAGAGCGCT
>JBJESR010000203.1:0-2076 GCA_051882895.1 Lentihominibacter sp. | reverse complement strand
TCAGCCAATAAGGGTGCAGTATATATGAAGGACGGCAGGCTGACATCATACAGGGCAGCTGATGATCCTGAGACAATACCTGATGATTACGTTCAGGATATTAAGATTGACGACCAGGGAAATGTGTGGTTTGCATCATTCAGCGGACTTACGAAATATGATCCGCAAGCAGGAACATGGAAGACCTGGGATAAGTATGACGGCTTCCCGGCAATGTCTGTTACAAGAATTGAGTTTGACGGCAATGGAGGAATATGGTGCGGTTTCTACCCGGATGGCGAAGGAACTGAAACAGATCCGTTCAGGGGAGGCTTTGCGCATATTGATAAAGACGGCAGGATCACATCATATCCGCAGGAAGCAGGATTTGATGAGAATTACAAAGGCGGAGTTTCAAAGCTTGCAGATGTGTGGATAAGAGATATTGCTGTTGATAAAGACGGAGCAGCATGGATAATCGCATCAGGAGCCTATGCAGATATTGAAAATACAGGCGGAACCCTCTGGTATGTAGAAAAACCGGGAGCAGACCCGGTGAAATACACTGGCGACCAGCTGTTCGGCAAATCCCTTGACGGGGCAGAAAACGCAGAAATCAGAATGGTCGAAGCTGACGGCAATGGAGGCTTGTACTTCGGAACATCTGCAGATGGTATCTTCTACGTTAAGAAGGCCAGAGTAAGCAGCGAGGGCAGTCTGGATATCACTGCGGAATACAGCACAGAAACAGGTGCATGGCAGAAGGATACAATGAATAACGTATACAGCCTTGATATATATAACAATACTGTATACGCAGGAAGTTCCGGTGGACTCGCATGGCTTGAAATATCATCAGGCGGCAGCGAATCAGAAAAACCAGGCATCGGTGATGCTGATAAAGATACCTGTGACATCTCGTTTACAGGTGAAGGACTTGCAAAAGATGCATACTTTACAGTAAAAGGACTGAAAAATGCTGAGGGCATAAAGGTTCAGACCCTGACGTATGCATGGCAGAACAGCAGCGGGAATACAGGAACATCAGAGGTTGAAGGTGCATATGTCGAGAACATACTGAAGGATGTGATAGGTCTCAAATCCAACGCAGCCAAGATAACCTTCACAGCATCTGACGGATATAAGAAAACCTTTGACGTTGCAGAAATGTCTGCAGCCGATCTGGCGGGACTCAAGCCTATGCTTGCATGGAAAGAGGACGGCGTCAAAATAAACCTCAAGTTGGTTCTAGGTCAGAAAACAGAGGGTGAAAGCAACAAGAGCAAATGGGTAAGTGACATCGTATCTGTGACAGTTACAGCAGAAGGCGAGGAAAAACCTGAAGAACCTGATAAACCGGACACGCCATCTGATGAAAAAGGAACTGTAGGCGATGCGACAGCAGACTCATATGATCTTGCCATTACAGGTGACGGCGTTGAAAACAACGGATACTTTTCGATAAAAGGACTGAAAAATGCTGAGGGTGTAGAAAAACGCAATGAAGATTACAGCTGGCTTGACAGTAAAGGTGATACAGGCGTTTCTGCATTTGAAGGTGCATACATCGAAAACCTCCTTGAAAATGTAGTCGGGCTTGAAGATGATGCCTCAACAGTTACTATTATTGCAGATGACGGGACAGAGCAGACGGCTGAGCTTTCAAGAAACGCAGCTTCGTACGGAACTGTATATAAAGTGACTGAAATGTTCAGGCAGGATATTGACGGTAATAAACCTATGCTGGCATGGAAAGAAAACGACACGAAAATAAATCTGAGATTTGTAGTGGGAAAATCAAGTGAAAACGATGTCAACAAGGAAAAATGGATCGACAATGTAGTGCAGATAAAGGTTGATGCAGCATCAGATGATCCTGATAAACCGGATGAACCGGATAATCCTGATCCGGACAAGCCGGATTCTCCTGACTCAACTGCAGATGATAATCCGGCTGCATCAGATACGGATAAAAATAATCCGGATTCCTCATCAAGAACAGGAGATGAGATGCCGGTAGGTATTCTGGCAGTGATTCTGGCAGCAGCAGCGGCTGGAACTATCGGGGTTATCAGAACAAGAAAGAAAAGAATATAA
>JBJESR010000202.1:0-2079 GCA_051882895.1 Lentihominibacter sp. | reverse complement strand
AACTCTGGCATGGGTTGGAATCATTGCTTCACAGAAGAGATTCAGAAGCAAGTATGTTAAGAACGGATATGATCCTGAAAAGCTGCAGGCTAGAGTTGGTAAGCATTCAGGTTGGGTTCCTTGGTTTGCTATGATTGCTCAGCTGATTTGCCTGATTATGCTTGCATTCGGAGATATCATCGACCCTGAAGGAAATGCAGGTGGTGGTACAACAGTATTTATCGTAGCTTGCTGCGCAGTTGGATTCCCAATGATTGGATATCAGATTGCTAAGAAGACTGGTAAGCTGAGAGCTGCTAACACTCTTCACAGCGGTGAAAAGACATTCGACGAAGCTTATCCACCGATCAACAAATAATGGGATAGTTCTTTAGAGCACATATTATTTGAATAGTTTAAAAAAAGAGAACAGTTTTGCTGTTCTCTTTTTGATTATATTGCTTACTTGTTATAATGATTTTGTTTAGATAAAAGGACAAAATTGCTGTCATTTCATAATTATCTGAAAATTATTGAAACTAACACGGGAAATGTTATAATAATCACGTAATCATATTTTTAGTGTTTTATTAAAAGAGGAGGAAAAAATGAGTCAACAACAAAACAATGTGATTGCCGAAGTTGGCGAACACGGGCTGAAAAAGCATGACATCAAGGTTTCGACAGTTGTATTCATGATTTTCTGTCTGGTAGCAGCAGGCTGTTACGGAATTGAAGAAATGATTCCTGAATGCGGACCTGGGCTGACGATTATCATGCTCTGCGTACTTCCATTCGTCTGGGGGTTACCGTTTGGTCTGGTAGCATCAGAACTGGGTTCAGTAAGGCCGCAGGAGGGCGGTTATTACAAATGGGTGCAGGAGGCTCTGGGCGAATTCTGGGGGTTCCAGGCAGGCTGGTGGAGAACTATATCCATCTATATTGATAACACTCTCTATGTTATTCTGGCTGGCGGATATGCAGCATCTCAGTGGGAACTTAGCTGGGGCGGTGAATTTGCTATTAAAGCTGCAATGATAATTGTTTTCACATATATCAACGTAAGGGGTGTAAAGGATGTTGGTATAGTAAGTACGATTCTTTCGATACTGGTTATGGTTGCTTTCGGTCTTGTTGCAATCTGCGGATTCATGAACTGGGGCGAGGGAACGGACATTTCTTTCCAGGTTACAGCTTATGAAGCAGAAGGTATCGGAGACTGGTTCTACTTCATTGCCGGTGGTATTTCAATCGGTATGTGGATGTATTCCGGATACGAATCCATGTCCACAATTGCCGGAGAAGTTGCTAATCCTCAGGTAATTCCTAAAGGAACCATAATAACAGTGCCGCTTATTATGGCTGTATATATTCTGCCTACAGTTGCAGGACTCGGTTCACTCGGACAGTGGGAAGAATGGGGAACAGAAGGAGACTGCGTAGGTTATGCCACTGTATGTGAAACTTTCTGGGGACCTGCAATTGGAGTATTCTTCGTAATAGTTGCAATACTGGCTCAGTGTTCAATATATAATACATATATTGCATCTGGCTCAAGAGGTTTCTTCTCTCTGGCAGATGACTATCTGGCACCTCCGATTCTTGTTAAATGTGATAAGAAACATGGTGTACCGTATATTTCAGTATTATCAGTCGGTATAGTAAACCTTATTCTCTGTATGCTTCCGTTCGGATTCATCATTGTTCTTGATGTATGCCTGCTGGTTGCATCATATATCATGGTTTATATATCAGCCATGATTCTGAGAAAAAGAATACCGGACAGTGAATATCAGTTTAAGATTCCTGGCGGATATGGATTCCTTTGCGTGCTTTGCATTGTTCCTATCTGTGTTGCAATATTTGCGTTCTTTATCAACGGTTCGGACTATTATCTGGGCGGTATGGTAGGACTTCTGACAGGACCTGTGCTCTACTTCATTTGGAGAAGAATGTATGGCGGACTTACGAAGAAGAATGCTGAACAGTTCCCTACAAACCCTAAAACAGGATTGGCTGTGGGAGATACCAGGAGAATGGCGTTCCTGTTCCTTCTGATGACAGCAATGAATATTCCTGCATGTTTCTTCATGCCTTGGT
>JBJESR010000201.1:0-9707 GCA_051882895.1 Lentihominibacter sp. | reverse complement strand
GCGAATTCTTACATCAGTAATATTCATTGGTAGTACCGCCTTTCGTGCCGCGTTGTTTCATAATGATCAATAATATTATAATATAGAATAAATAGATTAACAAGCAAATTTTAAAAAATCTGAAAATTGGATATTACTTCAACTGTTTTTTCTGTCTCATTGACCTCTCCCAGATATACAATCGGGAAATAATCGCTGACTTTTTTCTTCTGCGGCTCTATATTGGCGATGGCTACTCCTATTCCGACAACCTCGATATCCACCTCGGAGAATATCTCCACCAGACCTTTGATGCTGCCGCCTCCCCGCATGAAGTCATCGATTATCAGAACCTTGGAGCCTGGTTCTGCAGCCCGTTTGGAAATGGACATTTTCTGCAGTCTTTCGGAAGATCCGGGAAAATAGTTGATGCTTACCGTAGCTCCTTCGGATATTTTTGTCTCGCGGCGGATGACCACAACAGGAAGATTCAGAAGGTGGGCTGTCATGAATGCCACCGGTATGCCTTTTGTTTCAATGGTGGCAACGTAGTCTGCTCCGGATGAGCTGAATTTTTTCGCGAAAATCTGCGCCATGCCTTTGACGATCTCAGGATTGTACATTATATCTGAAGTGTACAGGAAACCGCCTCCCAGGATACGGTTCTCCTCCTTGAGCATGCTGCAGAGATTTTCCTGTATCAGCCTGGCTCTGGCAGGTGAGATATCAGGAACATACTTAACACCTCCATAGGTGCCGGAAATAGTTTCGATGTATCCGTATCCTGTCGCAGCGACGGCTTCTTTGGCTGCAGCAATGTCTTCGCTGATGCTGGATTTGGCAGCTGAAAACATATCGCAGAAATATTTGTATCCAAAAATTTTCTGAGGCGATTCTGTCAGTATCTGGCAGATTGCACCGACTCTGTGGCTTCTTTTCATCAGATCCTCCGGTAAAGTTTATAAATTATTTATTGAATCATAATAATATTATACCTGTTTGTTGTCAATGGAGGCAAGGGCTGCAAAGAAATTGAATTTTTTATAAATTGACCGCAAAATTAAATTCAAATATGGTATAATCTCTTTAGCCATGTTTAGGAGGAACAACAATGATCAATTTGTCCGAATACAAAAGAATACATTGTATTGGAATAGGCGGAATAGGATTGTCCGCAATAGCAGAGATTCTGATATCAAGAGGCTATCAGGTGTCAGGATCTGATATGAGAGAAAGTGAGATAACTGACAGGCTCGCACGTGACGGAGCCGTGATATATACAGGACATAAAGGGGAAAATGTTGAGGATAAGGAGCTTATCATTTATTCATCAGCTGTAGGCAGCGACAACCCTGAGCTGGTCAGAGCAGGGGAGCTGGGTATTCCGGCAATAACAAGAGCACAGGCACTGGGTGCACTGATGGCAGAGTACGATAACAGTATCGCGATTTCAGGAACCCACGGCAAGACAACCACTACTTCGATGGTTTCTCTGATCCTCAGGAATGCACATAAGGATCCGACCATACTGGTAGGTGGGAATCTTTCTGAAATCAACGGGAATGTCTACGTAGGTTCCAATGACTATTTTGTAACAGAGGCCTGCGAATATATGGACAGCTTCCTGAGCCTCAAGCCGAAGATGGAGATAATACTCAACATTGACTCGGATCACCTTGATTATTTCAAGGATGTGGATCATATAGCCAGATCCTTCGGCAGATTTGCGAGACTCGTTCCCGAAAACGGAGCGGTAATCGCATATGACGCCAATCCCTTTGTCAAGAGTGTCATAGAGGGTCTTCCGAATGCAGTAACCTTCGGACTGAACGAAAGCTGCGACTACTATGCTTCGGATATATGCTTCAACAGCGACGGGATGCCAAAGTTTACTGTAAATCACGGCGGGGCGGCTCTCTGTGAAATAGAGCTGGCTGTGCCTGGAGAACACAACATTCTGAATGCACTTTCTGCATTCGCATGCTGTCATATGATAGGAGTGGATATCAGGGATATTGTAAGAACCCTTGAAACCTTCAGAGGTACACAGAGGAGATTTGACATACTGGGAGTAACATCAGAAGGAATAAAGATAATCGATGATTATGCACATCATCCGACGGAGATAAAGGCGACGCTTGCAGCTGTGAGAAACATGAAACACAACAGACTGTGGTGTCTTTTCCAGCCTCATACCTATACCAGAACACTGGCACTTATGGATGACTTCGCCACTGCATTTGCTGATGCTGATAAAGTGATCATGGCAGAAATATATGCAGCCAGAGAAAAGAACATCTATAAGCTGAGTTCAGAGACTCTGGTAAACAGAATCAGAGAAAACGATCCGTCGAAGGAAGTGCATTTTTTCACTGATTTTGAGGAAATTGCCGATTTCGTATGCAGCAATGCAGAAGAAGGCGATCTGGTTATAACTATGGGGGCCGGGGATATTTATAAAGCCGGAGAAATGATCCTGGCAAAGGACGGCAGGCTGTAGGAGAATCTGATGAATATACATGAATATGAAGCTTTGGAAAAAAAGCGTATCGAAAGAAACCTCGCATATATGGAAGCGGGGGTGAATTTCATCGATATCAGGATGGCATATATTGATGAAGGTGTTAAAATAGGCAGCGGCACTACGATTTATCCATGTGCTGTTATCGAAGGAAATGTCACTATCGGCGAAAACTGCACGATAGGACAGAATACGAGAATAAAGGATTCTATCATCGGAGAAGGTGTTACGGTACAGAGTTCTGTCATTCTCGAAAGCAAGGTGGGAGACAATACCAGCATCGGCCCTTTCGCTTATCTTCGTCCGGGCAGCGATGTAGGAAGCGGATGCAAAGTCGGCGACTTTGTTGAAATCAAAAATTCAAAGCTTGGTGACGGAGCCAAGGCTTCGCATCTGACATACATCGGAGATTCCGATGTGGGACAGAGAGTCAATCTCGGATGCGGTGTAGTGTTTGTCAACTATGACGGCAGCAGGAAATACCGTTCTGTAGTGGAGGACGGTGCATTTATCGGCTGCAATTCGAATCTTGTTTCTCCGGTGCATGTAGGTAAAAATGCATATGTTGCGGCCGGAAGCACGATAACTGATGATGTACCTGATGGAGCTCTTTACATCGCCAGAGCCAGAGGGAAATCTCTTGAAGGCTGGGTGGAGAAGAAGGGTATCCTTAAGAAATAAGCAAAGCTACAATAATTTAATCAAAGAGAAAGACGAGGTAGGAGAAACGTATGAAAAACAGTGCATTTTCGAATTTCAAGGTATTTGCGGGAAACTCACATCTGGAGCTTGCTGAAGAAATCGCATCGATAATGGGCAAACCTTTGGGAAGAGCAACTGTAACTAAGTTCAGTGATGGCGAAATCTCTGTAAACCTTTGGGAGACAGTAAGAGGCATGGATTGCTATATTGTTCAGTCAACATGTGATCCTGTGAACGACAATCTTATGGAGATCCTTATCATGATAGACGCTATGAAGAGAGCTTCTGCAGGAAGGATCAATGCAGTCATCCCATATTATGGATATGCCAGACAGGACAGAAAAGCCAAAGCCAGAGATCCTATCACAGCCAAGCTGGTTGCTGATATGCTGGTAGCAGCAGGAGCCGACAGGGTTCTCACAATGGATCTCCACGCCGCACAGATTCAGGGATATTTTGATATACCGGTGGATCATCTTGTTGGAATGCCTATTCTGGCGAAATACTTCGCAGAAAAGAACATGGAAAACGTTGTAGTAGTTTCTCCTGACCATGGAAGTGTTCCAAGAGCAAGAAACATGGCGCAGATACTTAACTGCCCTATCGCTATCGTTGACAAGAGAAGACCTGAACCGAACAAGAGCGAAATTATGAACATAATCGGTGATATCGAAGGCAAGAACTGCATACTGATGGATGATATGATCGATACTGCAGGCACTATCACAAACGCTGCCAACGCACTTAAAGACCTCGGAGCGTTAAGCGTCAATGCATGTGCTACCCATGCGGTGCTCTCAGGTCCTGCCATCGAGAGAATCCAGAGCTCAGCCATCGAGGAGCTTGTTCTGCTGAACACGATTCCTCTGCCGGAAGAAAAGAAAACTGATAAAATGAAAGTGATTTCTGTAGCACCGCTGTTTGCAGAAGCTATGACAAGAGTGTTCACAAACGGCTCAATCAGTACACTTTTTGAATAATACACAGCAGATATAACTCGATGATATTCTGTATCATCGGGAAAGGTGAATTTATATGTATGTAATTGCAGGTCTGGGAAATCCAGGCAGAAAATATGAGAATACGAGACACAATATGGGATTTCTGGCAGTTGACAGGCTTGCAGAAAAGCATGGTATAAAAGTCGGTAAAATCAGGCATAAGGCTCTGATCGGAGATGGAAACATCTCCGGTCAGAGAGTGCTTCTGGTAAAACCCCAGACTTATATGAACCTGAGCGGTGAGTCTCTTCGCGAAGTGATGGATTACTACAATGTGGATATCGGTAATCTCATCGTGATATATGATGATCTTGATCTGGAGACGGGAGCCCTCAGGATACGAAAGAAAGGAAGCGCCGGAAGTCATAACGGTATGAAGTCAGTCATAGGACAGCTGCAGTCTCAGGACTTTCCGAGAATAAGAATAGGTATCGGCAAAAGCGGCGGACTCGACTGGAAGGATTTTGTAACAGGTAAAATAGGAAAACAGGAGAGCGATGTACTGGCAGAGGCCATTGCCAGAGCTGCAGACGCGGCGGAGTGCATTCTTGACAGAGGAATAGATCGGGCCATGAATGAATATAATATTAAGCCTGAGTCTGAAAGAAGGGGAAGCAGTGACAAGAAAGGGAATGATTAATATCACAGGTGCATCCGAGGGAAGGATCGCGCCGATCATCGCAGATATTCTGAAAACCGGTAAAGGTCAGAGTCTGATTGTAGTGCCAACATTAAACAAGGCAAAACGATTGGCAACGGACCTTTCTTTTTTTGCTGCGGAAAAAAAGATATATATACTGCCTCAGGATGAAGAGTCCTTCATACAATACGAGGCCAGGAGCAACGATGATCTTCTGGAAAGGCTCAAGGTGCTGAAGGCAGCAGTCAGGGGAGAGGAATGTATCGTAATCGCACCGGTGACAGGAGCAGTTAAAAAGCTGCCGCCAAAAGAGATATTTTCGGAGAATATTCTGGAGATACGAAGAGGAAGCGACATTGATCCTGAGGAAGTCAGACAGAAGCTGTCATACATGGGCTACGAGCGGACATCGATGATAGAAAGTCGCGGAGAATACAGTATCAGAGGCGGTATCATCGACATTTTCACTCCGGACAGTGACCTGCCTTACAGGATAGAGCTCTTTGATACAGAAGTGGATTCCATAAGGACCTTCGATATAGAAACTCAGAGATCTGTCGAAAACCTTAAATACATCACCGCATCACAGTGTTCCCAGATCGTCAAGGATACGGAGCTGTTCGAGTCAGCCAGAAACAGAATAAAGAAGGCATACGACAGACAGATTAAAAAGCTGGAAAAAAAGGAAGAAAACAGCGAGATGGTATATAATCTGAAGCAGCGCATGGCACAGCTGATGGAGTATACCGAAAGCATGATAAACATACAGTATCTGGAGAAATTCATAAATTATTTCTATGATGAAACCACGTATATATGGGATTACATGGATGATCCTGAGATATTTATTGATGATCCGGCCAGAATACTTGAAAGTCTGGAAGTTTATGAAAAGGAACGTGCCGATGATATCGATGCTATAATTTCCGCCGGCAGAGGTATAGGAGAAGACTTCAGTTCCATGTCGGGAGAGGAGGACTTTTTCAGACTTTATGAAAAGGAAGGATATATTTTCACCCCTTTCGCCGGAACTATCAGGAATGCGCCTTACCTCAGAGAACTCATTACTGTCAGCTGCAGGCAGATGCCGGTATACAACGGCAGAATGAATGTCCTCAAGGGAGATCTTGACAGCTATTCAAGGCGCGGCTTCGATGTGACTATCGTATGCAGCAGCGCGGAGCGGGCGGACAGCATGAAGGAGTTTCTCATAAGAGAGAAACTGGAATCAAAGGTGAAGCTCAGACAGGGTGTCATCACCGCCGGGATGGAATTCACAGACAGGAAAGTATGCTATATCTGGGAAGGAGATATATTCGGAGATCACAAGCGGTCGAGAAAGAAAAAGCATAAATCCAGAGGCCAGCAGATCAAGAGCTTCGCAGATGTCCAGACCGGAGATTATGTGGTTCACGAAAGCCATGGCATAGGCAGATTCATGGGGATTGAGCAGCTGGTGGTGCAGGGCGTGAAAAAGGATTACCTCAAGGTCAAATACGCAGGAGAGGATTCCCTCTATATTCCTGTGGATCAGCTGAGCATACTCCAGAAATATGTAGGCGGAGACGGCATAACTCCCAAGCTGAACAAGCTGTCAGGAAGCGAGTGGAGGAATACCAAGGCTAAGGCTAAAGCTGCAGTTTCTGATATGGCTGACGAACTGCTCAGAGTATCAGCGGCACGACTTCATGAGAAGGGATATGCCTTTTCTGAGGATACAGTGTGGCAGACGGAATTCGAAGAAAGCTTCCCGTATACGGAGACAGAAGATCAGCTGAGATGTATAGAAGAAATCAAGGCAGATATGGAACGTGATATCCCGATGGACAGACTGCTGTGCGGAGATGTAGGCTTCGGCAAAACTGAAGTGGCCGCAAGAGCACTGTTCAAATGTGTCGCAGACGGTAAACAGGCCGCAGTCCTGGTACCGACCACCCTGCTTGCCAATCAGCATTATTACACCCTCAAGGACAGATTCGAGAGATTTCCATTTAAAGTGGAGATGCTTTCAAGGTTCAGAAGCGCAGCGCAGCAGAAAAAAATCCTTGAAGGTGTCAGGTCAGGAGCGGTGGATCTTATCATAGGCACCCACAGATTACTGTCAAAGGATGTTAAATTCAAGGATCTCGGTCTGCTGGTGATAGATGAGGAGCAGCGTTTCGGCGTGAAGCACAAGGAAACCATCAAACAGCTCAAGGAAAACGTTGATGTGCTTACACTCTCGGCGACGCCTATCCCAAGAACCCTGCACATGTCCCTTTCCGGGATAAAGGACATGAGCACCATTGAAGAGCCGCCTGAAGACAGACTGCCCGTACAGACCTATGTGATGGAGCAGGATGACTTCATAATACGGGAGGCCATAGAAAAGGAACTTGCCAGAGGAGGCCAGGTGTATGTACTGTATAACCGGGTGGAATCGATAAACAAGGTGGCAAGTGAGATAGAGCAGCTGGTGCCTGAAGCTTCTGTTGCTGTAGGCCATGGTAAAATGGGTGAGAGGCAGCTTGAGAACATAATAATGGATTTCGCTGACGGCGAGTACAATGTGCTGGTTTCCACAACCATAATCGAGTCTGGAATGGATATCCCCAACGTCAACACCATGATAGTGCTTGATGCGGACAGATTCGGGCTGGCGCAGCTTCATCAGCTGAGGGGGCGTGTCGGCAGGTCAGGCAGAGTGGCCTACACATATCTCATGTACAAAAAAGACAAGACTCTCTCTGAGGTGGCCGAAAAGCGCCTGCGCGCCATAAGGGATTTTACAGAATTCGGCTCCGGCTTCAGGATTGCCATGAAGGATCTTGAACTGAGAGGTGCCGGAAATCTTCTCGGCACGGAGCAGTCGGGACACATGCTGAATGTAGGATATGAGCTTTACTGCAAAATGCTCGAAGAGGCAGTGGAGCTTGCCCGGGGCAAGGAGCCTGATAAACCGGCGGAGGAGACTGCTTTCAGTCTGCCGGTGTCTGCGGTGATTTCAAAGCGGTATATTGAAGATGAAGTTCTGAGACTTCAGATGTACAAGAAGATCGCCATGATCGAAAATGATGAGGATGAATCGGAGGTAACAGACGAGCTGCTGGACAGATTCGGAGATATCCCGAAGGAAACACAGAACCTGATAAAGATTTCCAAGATAAGATCAATGGCGGGCTCCATGGGTGTTAAAGAAATCCTGCAGCAGGGATACAAGATCATTTTCAGGTTGTGGGAAAATGTGAAGCTGAATGAGTCGATGATGTCAAAGCTTGTTGCCGTGTACGGAGGCAGGCTTATGATAAACGGAGGCAGAGAGCCTTATATCAGACTTACGGTGAATAAAGAGGATCCCGTTAAAGCTATTGAGATTTTCCTGCAGACAGCACTGCAGGAGCGAAAGATAAACTGATATGATAACGATTGATGAAACTCATGAAATGCTGGATAAGATAGCGTGCGAGCTGCCGGAGGAATTTTACAGGGAACTCAACGGCGGTATATTGCTGCTGCCTCAGGAAAAGCTGAGCCCCGCGGCAGTGGCGGAGGATCTGTACATCCTGGGAGAATATGTGTACAGCACGTCTATGGGAAGGCTGATATATATTTATTACGGGTCTTTCGCCCGCATGTTCGGACATCTTGACAGAGATGCCTTTGAGGAAAGGCTCAGGGAGACTCTGTATCATGAGTTCACACATCATATGGAATCACTTGCAGGTGAGAGAGGTCTGGAGAAAAAGGACGAGCTTCAGCTGCGTGAATATAAGAAACGCCACAGCAGGCAGGTCAGGAAAAAGTGAAAGGAGAAAAGTTATGGCAAAGATTGTGATCACAGCCCCGAGGGGACACATGGACGGACTTATCGTTGCAGCGGCACACAAACGCGATGATATCGAAATCGTCGGAGGAGTAGGGACTCCCGGAAGGGATTATATCGGTAAGGATATCGGCATCGTTGCAGGAACAGGCGAAGAGGCAGGTGCTCCGGTTTACGATGATATTGAGAAGATAATAGACAAGTGCGATCTTGTTGTGGATTTTTCTACTGTTGAACTGTCGATGAAGGTGCTTGAAAGCTGTCTTAAACATGGTAAAGCATATATCTGCGGAACGACAGGTTTCAATGAAGAACAGACGGCTGCTCTGATGGCGGCAGGGGAAAAGATTCCGATGATGAAGGCTGCGAATACTTCATATGTCGTTAATGTAATGAGAAAGCTGCTTGGTGAAGCGGCACTGAAGCTGGGAGATAAGTGCAGAATAGAAATAATAGAAATGCACAGCCAGACCAAAGTGGATGCTCCCAGCGGTACAGCCATCGAGCTGGCTGAGGAGATGGCATCAATGGCTCCTGACAAAGAATATGAGGATATAACATTCCATTCTGTCAGAGCGGGCAATACGCCGAGCACTCACAGAGTGATATTCGGCTGCATGGGTGAGAAGATGGAAATTTCACACGATGCATATGACTGGACGTGCTATGCGGAAGGTGCGTGTGATGCAGTGTCATTCCTTGCCGGATGCAAGCCGGGACTGTATACGATGGAAGACGTGATCGAAAACGTGTAGGGACTGTGTTTCAGGAACTGATCAGGCTGACGCGGATGCAATTTTAGCTCCCGCACTGAGAATTTTCGAAATCCGGTATGTTTACATGCTGTTTCGAAAAACTTTAAGTGGATTTACAAAAAATTGAAGAGTCTCGTTTCGAAACAGTGACCATGAAGCGGCACTTTCGAAATAATTATCTATTTATTTACAATAATTCAAATATAAGGAAGTTAAAAATAGCGAAACAAATACTAAATATTTCCATTCCAAAACTTTCTTTTTCGAAACAGAGGCCTGAATTTGCCGATTTCGAAAATTCTCAGTG
>JBJESR010000200.1:0-9733 GCA_051882895.1 Lentihominibacter sp. | reverse complement strand
GTTCTCAGCTATCGAGCTGGTTAAGGACAAGGAAACAAGAGAGCCGCTCGTTCCTTTCGGCAAGGATCCTGAAGGTATTATGGCCAAGATTATCGGAATGCTTAAAGCAGATGGCTTCTGGACATATTCACATGAAAATATGTTCGTGGTAACTCCTCCTCTCATCATCACAGAAGAAGAGCTGAGAGAGCAGATGACAATTGTTGACAAAGTATTAGACTCAGTTGACAAAATGATCTAATCATTGACTAGATAAAGTACTCCTTAAAAGAAGGCAGCAATGCCTTCTTTTTGTTATGTCTTATTATGCCGAAAACCGCCTTTACAATTTTCAGAACTTTCAGTTGAATGATATCGAATCTGCGTGTATACTTATACTTACTTTATTACTTTATTAACATGATAAGGAGAACAATGCAAATGAATCAGGATAAATCTTCCGACAGACATATCAAGGCTTTAAATTGGGCCGAAGCGACAGTGGAAAAAGTAAATTCAGACAGCAGACCGTACGTCAAGTGTAAAGAAAGCCGCCCTGTGACAGACCTGAAGAATATGCTGGAGACAAGTGCTGAGCTTTACAGCGATAATATAGCCTTTCTGCAGAAATTCGATAAAAACGAACCTTTTACTCCGATAAAATACCATCAGGTTCTCAATGACGTCAATGCACTGGGAACTGCTCTTATTGCAAGAGGAATGAAAGGCGGCAGAATAGCTGTTATCGGCGAAAACTGCTATCAGTGGGCAATATCATATCTGGCAGCAGCATGTGGAACAGGCGTCATCGTACCTCTTGACAAAGAGCTTAATGCAGAGGAACTGAAGAAACAGATAATCCGGGCTGATGTTTCATGCGTAATTTTTGATGCAAAGCATGAAGACACTTTCAGGCAGATCAGAGCATGCGGTGATACCTCACTTTCACTACTGGTAAGCTTCGGTGCTGCAGGTGAAAATGAAGACACATATGGGATTACACAGCTCATCGATGAAGGAAATCGTCTCCTTGATGAGGGAAACAGAGACTTTCTGGATGCAGAAATAGACAATGAAGCGATGGGCATCCTGCTATTTACATCCGGAACTACAGGAAAAGCCAAAGGGGTCATGCTGTCACACAAAAACATAGTTACAGAGCTTATGGTAGCTCCAACTATCTTCGAGCTTTCACAGGAAGACCGGTATCTATCTGTACTTCCTCTTCACCATACTTATGAATGCACATGTTCGTTTCTCATGGCTCTTTATAAAGGTGCCTCTGTAGCTTTCTGCGAGGGGCTGAAATACATCACAAAAAATCTCAAAGAAGTAAAGCCTACTATGATGCTGGGCGTCCCGGCTCTTTACGAAAAACTCTACAGCGCAATCTGGAAAAACATCAGGAAACAGGGTAAGGAAAAGCTCCTGCGAAGGATGATACGAATTAACAATGCAACTAAAAGAATAGGGATCGACATGAGCAAAGTTCTGTTCAGACAGATCCTGGATGTTTTCGGCGGCAGAATTAAAACATTGATATGTGGAGGAGCTGCGATAAATCCGGAGATCCTTGACGGCCTGCGGGATTTTGGTATCAATGCCCTTCAGGGTTACGGACTCACAGAATGCGCACCTATGGGCGCCTTTAATCCCCAGGACTGCCCTGATTCGTCATCTGTAGGAGTTCCTTTCCCGGGACTCCAGATTAAGATGATCAACCCTAACGAGGAAGGAATAGGTGAAATCTGTGTTAAAGGGGACCATGTAATGCTGGGATACTATCAGATGCCGGAGGAAACCGCCAAGGTTCTGGATGAGGACGGCTGGTTCCATACAGGAGATCTGGGATATATCGATGATAGAGGCTATACTTTCCTCACAGGGCGCCAGAAAAACGTCATTATTACTAAAAACGGGAAGAATGTATACCCGGAGGAGCTTGAATATCAGCTTTCCAATATCAGTTTCGTCGAAGAAGCATATGTATTCGGTCAGGAGCTTGATTCCGGCAGCGATATAACAATAGTAGCCTCGGTAATAATTGACAGAGATTCAGCTGCGGAAATACTGGGTACCGGCTATGAAGATGATGACCTGAAAAAACTCATATGGCAGGAAGTGGATAAAATTAACGATTCTGCACCATTCTACCGTAAAATCAAAAAAATAATAATAAGGAAATCTCCTTTTATCAAAAACACTTCACAGAAAATCATCAGATTCGCACCGGAAAACAGAAGCGAAGAGTAAAACTGCAGGGCATACCCATACAGTGGATATGCCCTGTTCATACGCAAACATGCGTTTACATTGTGTTCTTTTTATGATAGAATGTTCTTATTCAAAGATGCATTCTATCCATACGGAGGGTTATTATGTTAAAAGAACGCGAAAAGAAAATTCTGGATTATATGAAGAGTGAAATCAGGAAAAAGGGCTATCCTCCGACAGTGAGGGAAATCTGTGCCGCACTCAATATCAAATCCACCTCAACTGCACATAAGGATATTGACAGTCTTGTGAAACAGGGATATATAGTTAAAGATCCTTCCAAACCCAGAGCTCTTATGGTTGTGGACAACGACATTGAGCCAGGCATTGCTTCCGGCAGTAATGACTCCTGCAGTGTCACACACACAGATGTTGTCGAAATACCTGTTGTCGGCAGGATAGCTGCAGGCACTCCTATTCTGGCGGAAGAGAACATCGAGGACAGTTTTCCCGTACCGGCGAGATTTGCCGGTGCAGGCACCAATTTCATGCTCACAGTCAAAGGTGAAAGCATGATAGAGGCAGGAATAATGGACGGTGACTACATACTGGTAGAACAGCAGAACACAGCACGTAACGGAGATATAGTCGTTGCCATGGTTGACGGATTCGAAAGCGAAGCCACCGTTAAAACCTTCTACAAGGAAGCCGACCACATCAGACTTCAGCCCGAGAATTCTGCAATGAGTCCGATCATTGTCAAGGATGCACGAATTCTGGGAAAAGTCAGAGGTGTTTTCAGATATTTTTAGAACTGCAGTTTCATAGGAGACCTGATTATGTTTGATACAAACCTTCTGTTATTGCTGATGCCATTTCTTCTTGCCGTCACCTGTATTATTATAGCCGTTCTTTATTTTGCCATAAAAAAACGAAGTTCCCAGTACAATTCAATGATACAGAACTGGCGGCTCCAGAATCAGTATATGGATCACAATATCGAATTCTGCGACAAAACCCGTGAACTTACTGAATTCATCCGAGGAACAATAGATAATCTGAATGTGGAAAACAGCGAAGAGTGTATTTCGCGATGCAGCAGCTTTATGAATTACATTCATGGCGGAAGCACTGCTGCAGAAGCACTTCTTGTAGATAAGAAAAACAGATGTACAGACTTTGGTATCGAATTCAGAGATAAAATCTTTACCCTTCCGGAAGAGTCCTCAATTAAAGAAATGGATTTAGTTTCTCTGACAGGCAATCTGCTGGATAATGCCATAGAAGCTGCCGTATCAAGCGGATGTGATGCGCCCTTCGTCGAAATCAACAGTACTGTCCTGAAAAATATCTGGATGCTCAAAGTAAGCAACAGCAAGTCATCCGATATCAGTCTTGATTACTATAATATCAAAACAACGAAAAAAGATAAGAACAACCATGGGCTGGGTATCGGAATAGTCAGATCCATAGTGAATTCATATGACGGTAAGCTGAATATCACAGATAACGGTACTTCCGTGGAAATTTCAGCATGTCTGATACTGAAAGCAAAGAAAGGCAGAAAAATAAAATGTGGAACACCATAGCATGCATTCTTTATATAATAAATTTTGAAGTATTACAGCTTTTTGTTGTATTTAAATGCATCAATATCACACAGCGCAGGAAATCATGTTTCTGGATCCTTTTTATCTACACACTGGTATTCTCTGCACTTCAGTTCAGAATTAATTCACATTTAACTTATTTCGATTCTGAAGGAATGAGGGCAGCCTCTATTATGGTTCATGCATTGGATACATTTATTCTTATTGGAATAATCAACTTTTTCTCTGAAGAATTTCTGCCAAGAAATTTTATCCTTCTCAGCTTCTACTATGATTTTCTGACCATTATTCCTTTCACCAATTTCTTAAATAACTTAATTTATAAATATCTGGAGAACAACGATTATTCAACTTTTTATTTTGCTGCTGATCAGCCTGCTGAATTACTGCCGATAACAACTATTACGCTAAAAATCCTTATTATCATACTGGTTTCATTACTGTTTAACCGGAAGCTCAAAGCTCTTTTCCGTAAAATACCTGACAGCATATGTTTTCTTGTTATGTCATTATTCTTCATAATGCTCATCATCAGAATTGTTCTGTCAGTCAAAACAGACTTTATCAAAAGAGATTCAATATCGCTTTCACTGTTTTATTCTGATGCGCTTCTGATAACTATATTGATCATCATTATTATTCTCATAATAATCTATATACTTCAGAACATGAAATACAAAATGCTCCAGAAGACAGAAACGCTCATGCAGCTCAGCTATTACAAAAATGTATCTGAAATATATACAGAGGTCCGTTCCATGAAACACGATATTGCCAATCATCTTGCAGTTATCAGTGCTGCAGGAACTCTTACCGATGATAAACGTGAACTTTATAGGAAACAGCTTCTCAGTAAATGTGATGAAATAAATCATAAGCTGGATACCCAGACGAACTGGATGACCCCAGAACACAGTTTTATCTCAAACCGTGAACAATATGAGATTTATAACTATATCACCCGTATGTTCAGCAAACGTCATATTAACTCTGCAGAAACAACCGTATCATTATCTGAGCCTGATACAGGAACTCCTCAGCAGCTTAGCTTTCATACTTCCTATGAGAAAATATCCGGTTTTAAACTCCGCAGAATAAAATATGCTGCCACCCATTTCCTTATCAGAGAAATAGCGAAGCAGCATAACTGCAAATTATTAACAATAAATGACAACAGCTCCTTTACTGTCATTCTGGAAAAATCCTCTACTTGACCAGCAGCTTTCTGATGCCGGCTTCAAGGCCGTCCAGTGTCAGTTCAAACATAGGGAATACCTCTTTAATAGCCATAATGGTCTCAGATCCGTATGTCCATTCCCATGTTCGTTTTTCCACCGGGTTCAGCCATATCTGTTTTTTGAAGCGCTTTTTGAATTTCTGGAACCACTCCATCCCGGTTTCACGATTAAACAGACCTATGGTCGCATTCCCTCCCGGTCTGTAAAGCTCCGACGGTGCCATTGAAGCGTCACCGACAAAAATTACTTTATAGTCACTGTCCAGCTTATTGAACACCCAGTTGGTTTCAACCGAATCCCGTATCTTGCAGTACGGCGTGGTATAGAGGTTGTCATATATAGCATTATGAAAATAATATACCTGCAGATCCTTAAAATGATTTGATCTGCTTACAGCCTGAAACAGCCTGTTGCAGAGCCTGCTGTACGGCAGCATGGAGCCATCCGAATCGATAAGCAGCAGCAGCTTGACTGTATTTTTACGAGGTTTATCATACACTATTTTGAGCATCCCGGCATTTTCACACGTTTCATCTACGGTTTTATCTATGTCAAGCTCAGTCTTGAGTCCGTCAACTCTTGATGAATACTGCCTCAGCTTGCGGAACGCCATCTGAAACTGTCTGATATCAAGTATCTTATCCTGCCTGAAGTCCTTGAAATTCCTCTCTCCGGCTATCTGAACCGCAGATCTGTGACGCCCTGTTCCGCCGACTCTTATCCCCTGCTTGTTATAGCCGCCGCGTCCCATTGGTGACGTTCCTCCGGTGCCGATCCAGTAATTCCCACCATGATGCTTTTCTTTCTGTTCTTCTATCCTGTCTCTGAACATCTGCAGAAGTTCTTCAAGTTCCCGGTATACATCTTCAGCATTGCCATGATCGTCGAGAGCTCTCTCCCTCTCGCCATCGCTAAGCCACTTCCAGAACTGTTCAGGCAGATCTTCAGGAGTCTGTACATCCTTGAAATATTCTGCGAACACACTGTCAAATTTGTCGTATTCAGACTCTGACTTTATCAGAATACTTCTGCACAAATGATAAAATCCCAGCAGAGAAGAACCTGCCAGCCCCTTGTCCAGTGCTTCCATCAGAGTCATCCACTCATTGATAGAGACCTCAAGTCCTTTAGCTCTCAGCAGATAAAAAAAGTCTAAAAACATAATCCTACCATCTCCTGAGGGAATAACCCTTTTCTTTAATCTCCTGCATTACATCGATATCCTGATTCTTTTTAAGCAGAACACCTACAAACGGCATATCCTCCGACAGATTATCGATGTCCACACCGCTTATCATAAGAGCCTGTATCCAGTCAAGAAGCTCCGAAGTGCTAGGTTTCTTCTGAAGCTCGTCCATCTTTCTTATTTCATAAAAAGCATCCAGTGCTTTTTCACACAGGTTCCTGTCAATATCTCCATAGTGCACTCTGATTATTTCCTCCATTTTTTCCTTGTCCGGAAATTCAATATAGTGGAAAATGCACCTTCTCAGGAATGCATCAGGAAGTTCTTTTTCCGCATTCGATGTAATTATTACTATCGGTCTGTGTTTAGTGGTTATTGTTTCTTTCGTTTCATTAATGTAGAACTGCATCTTATCAAGCTCCCAGAGGAGGTCATTCGGAAACTCCAGGTCTGCTTTGTCGATTTCATCTATCAGCAGTACAACCTGCTTATCTGACGTAAAGGCTTCTCCCAGCTTTCCCAGCTTGATGTACTGGCTGATATCTGCCACATTGCCTTCACCGAACTGGCTGTCATACAGTCTCTGCACCGTATCATAAACGTACAGACCTTCCTGGGCCTTTGTCGTAGATTTGATTCCCCAGATTATCAGCTCCATATCAAGAGCATCGGCAATAGCTTCAGCCAGCATGGTTTTGCCAGTTCCCGGTTCACCTTTTATCAGCAGCGGTTTCTTCAGTGCAATTGAAACGTTAACCGCATTCATCAGCTCTCTGGTAACGACGTATTTGTCGCTTCCTTTAAAAACATTCATATCCATTGTCAATTCATCTCCTTATATAAAAATCAGCGTTTCTGCTGTATCAATCGCTTTATAATCCCATAATAAATCCGACAAGAATCGGTACTGCAATCGACAGTACAGCCCCCGAAATAAAGGAATATACTGCAATATCACTTTTCGTTGCCTTTTCTACAATAGGCAGACATACATCCATAGCGGCAGCTCCCGGCATGGAAACAGTTTCTATATATCCTATTCTTCTGGCAACAAACGGTATCAGAAGAATAGCAAACAGCTCCCTCATGACATTATGCATGAAGGATATTGCACTGACTTCAGTGGAATATTCGGCAAGCATTGCCGGTGCCAGAGAATACCATCCCATCCCTGAACCGACGCAGAGTGCATCCTTTACAGATACAGGAAGTATCAGCGCACTGATCAGAGAACCTGCCATAGTTCCTGCAATTATCACAAAAGGAAACACCATTATACGCCATCCGGCCTGTCTGAAGCTGTCTATAATAGTACCTTCCCTGCCTATGTCAAGCCCTACAAAGAAAAGGAGCACACATAATCCGGCAGTAATCAGCGTTCCCGAGATATCGATAAATACATCAGGCAGAATGAGATATCCCGCAGCAATACCTGCTGCAACAGCCAGCACAATATAATACGTCATTTTATTTCCTGCTCCGGCTTTATCATCATTATCTCCGGATTCATTGCCGGATGCATCAGGTTCTGAGCTGTCGCATCTGCCGCTGCGTTCCTTTATCATATCGCCGGTTCTGCTGAAACCGAGAAACTTTCTGACGATAAAAACAGACGCCACACTTGATGCCAGTATAAGAATCGTCATAATAAAGGCTGTTATCCCTATTGTTCCGAGAGATTTCACGATTTCATCATCGGCTCCTATCCTGCTCCCCATTGTAAACACAAGCACTATTATACAGAATGTCTGTATAACACCTGTACCTTTTATATTTATTTCTTTTCTGTTCATTGCTGTTCCGGTAATATATCCGATAACGGTTATTCCCAGATAAAGTATCAGTACGTTCATTCCTTCGTCTATCCTTTCGAAACATAATTTCCGTTACAGCAGGAAATCGCTTTTTTCAATGCCATCATCAGCGGGATACATGACTTCATGTATTTTCTTTACTGCTGCTTCTACAGAGTCTTCATCCGGTATCGATACAAACAGCTCACGGTTACCCATACTGTAAGTTGTCCTGTATGCACCTTCTCCGTGTACGGCAACAGTCTTCACCTTCCATCCTGTCATATCTCCCAGCTGCATTTTTACAAGAGAATAGATATCCTTGTCGGTAAGATTAGTCTGCATTTTACCCTCAACTGCATCCAGAAGCTCCACATAACTTGCCAGCAGCACTTTACTGCTGGTTATTTTCTTAAGCATAGCCTCAAGAACTATCTGCTGATTTCTGATTCTCTGCTCATCTTCAGCCTTGAAGGCTTTTCGTTCCCGTGCAAAGTAGAGTGCTCCCTTGCCGTCAAGATGATTGATTCCCTTGACATATCTGTAATGAGACACTTTGGATTTAAAGGCATAATCCGATTTTACATCAATTCCGCCTATCGCATCTACAAGCTCAACAACCATTGAGAAATTAACGCGTATATAATAATTGATATCTATACCCATCCAGTCCTCAACTGTATTTATTGTTTCATCCACACCATATATCCCTGAATGAGTCAGCTTATCCAGTGCACCGAAGGAATGAAGCTCCACATATGAGTCCCTCGGCATTGATGTCAGAAGCACCTCACGGGTTTTAGGATTAACTGTCACTATCATATTGACATCGCTTCTTGAAACCTGATCAATATCTCCCCATACATCTATTCCGGTAATATAGATATTAAAAGGGTCTTCTGTCACATTGATACGTCTTGCAGAATCATCTGTTTTGATTTCCACAGAAACTGAATATATTATATCAGTATTCTTCCTGAATTCTTTGTTTTCTTCACAGAGCATCTCATAACCGGTGTTGCTGATAAATACTATTTCATCGCTGGTTTCACCTTTTTCGGTCACAATATGAGCACCTGCTGTCATGCAGTCGGATTCTCTTTTATATGTCACGTCCACCTTCGAAAGAAGCTTCTCCTCGGCTTCCTTGTACATTCTGGAATCATTATCTATCACATACACATCATGACCTCTGATATCCTCCACCTTATCATAGGATCCATCCTTGAGAACAATCACATGATACTGCTCCGACTGGGATCTGGCCTCGCTTATTGCCTGCAGTGTATCAAAAGTGCTGCAGAGATAATAGCTTCCGACAACAAGAATATTCACAACTGCCACCAGAAAGATCGAACCAGCCAGTATTTTACTTGCTGATCTCTTCCTGCTGTTAAAAAGAACTAGGGCTGCCGCATCGATCAGCAGGAGCACCGCCAGAAGCAGCACCATATATTTTGCCGGCAGAATATCCAGCTTAAGTATCAGCATCAGGAAAAAGACCTCGGCAGAAAGAGCCGCAATCATAGCAATGATTGCTCCTGAAGACCGGGGAATAATATGAATTTTTCTTTTATGTCCGGAATTTTCTTTTCTCAACATATCAATAAATCCTTGCTACATATATTTTAATAATATATAATATGTTTATATGAACATGCGCCATTAGCTCAATGGATAGAGTCGCTGACTTCGAATCAGTTGGTTGGGGGT
>JBJESR010000199.1:0-2130 GCA_051882895.1 Lentihominibacter sp. | reverse complement strand
TGCACTGATAGAGCTGAGAAATATCCTTGAAGACAGGGGTTTCCATACGGTGGCCGCTGCGGCGTTTATCGGAGAACACTCGTTTTCCAGAACTCTGGCGGCAGGAAGACCTGATAACAGTGATATGGAGACAGCATACAGGTTCGCTGCCGATGCTGCCGGGAAAATCACGGCACTGATAAATGAGAACGATGGCGATAATGCAAAGACAGCACAGGCGCTTGAAGTTGCCGGTCCTGTTTATGTGAAGGGACAGGATCCGATTCGCCCGTATTATAAGCCGCAGGACAGACAGGGCAATCACATCAATATTCTGAAAGTGAAACCGAAGCTTGATGAAGCAAAATGCACAGGCTGCGGGCTTTGCGTGGCAGTATGTCCTATGGGTTCCATCAAGGCAGAGGCTCCGGGAATTGTGGACGGTATCTGCATCAAATGCTGCGGATGCGAGAAAAAATGTCCGGAAGGAGCGCTGTATTTTGATGATCCGGGATATCTTTATCATAAGGAAGAACTGGAGCTGGGCTATGCGGACAGGAAGGAGCCGGAGCTGTTCCTGTAACAGCCCATCCGAGGATTATTATAAATACCCGCATCCCATTCGATGCGGTGCATGAAAGGAAAATATGAAAATGGCAGAAAACAAAGGAAAATATTATATTACCACACCTATTTACTATCCGAGTTCAAACCTGCACATCGGTCACACATACTGTACGGTTATGGCCGATGCAATGGCTAGATTCAAGAGACTTTGCGGATACGATGTGAGATTCCTCACAGGTACTGACGAGCACGGACAGAAGATACAGACAATAGC
Organism: Lentihominibacter sp.; assembly: GCA_051882895.1. Taxonomy (GTDB): domain Bacteria; phylum Bacillota; class Clostridia; order Peptostreptococcales; family Anaerovoracaceae; genus Lentihominibacter. The sequence goes on along the minus strand of JBJESR010000199.1, from coordinate 1,310 downwards.
AGAAAAGGAAGGGGTTACTCCGCAGCAGTACGTTGACAAGGTTGTTGACGGCATTAAAGAACTGTGGAAAACCATGGAAATCTCCAACGATGACTTTATCAGAACAACTGAACCGAGACACGTCAAGCGAGTTCAGGATATTTTCATGAAGCTCTATGAGAAGGGAGATATATACAAAGGCGAATATGAAGGAATGTACTGCACACCTTGTGAATCCTTCTGGACAGAAAGTCAGCTGGTTGACGGCAAATGCCCTGACTGCGGCAGACCTGTAGAGAAGGCCAAGGAGGAAGCGTACTTTTTCCGTCTCAGCAAATATCAGGACAGACTGCTGGAGCTGTTTGAAACAAACCCTGATTTTCTGCAGCCTGACACAAGAAGAAACGAGATGATCGCTTTCGTTAAGCAGGGTCTTGAGGATCTGTGCATTTCAAGATCGACCTTTGACTGGGGAATTCCTGTGCCTATCGACGATAAGCACGTTATCTACGTATGGCTTGATGCCCTCACAAACTATATCACTGCACTGGGATATCCTGATGAACCGGAGCTCTATGAAAAATACTGGCCTGTAGATGTACATCTTGTTGGTAAAGAAATCGTCAGATTCCATTCAATCATCTGGCCTGCAATGCTCATGTCAATGGAGCTGCCTCTGCCTAAGCAGGTAAGAGGTCACGGATGGCTGCTGCTTGAAGGCGGCAAGATGTCCAAATCAAAGGGCAACGTGGTAGATCCGGTTACGCTCATCGACAGATACGGCATTGATGCACTCAAATATTTCCTGCTGAGAGAATATACCTTCGGACAGGACGGAGTATTTACCAACGAAGTAATGCTCAAGAGAATGAACTACGACCTGGCAAACGATCTGGGAAATCTTGTATCAAGAACAGTTTCCATGATCGAGAAATACAATGACGGCTATGTTCCTGACCTTACAGATGCGAAGGAGCCTGTTGACGATGAACTGAAAAACATCGCCATCGGTGCTGCCGACAAGGTTGAAGCCAATATGGATGAATTCAAATTCAACATGGCTCTTGAGGAAATCTGGATCGTCGTAAGAAGAGCGAATAAATATATAGATGAAACCATGCCGTGGGTTCTTGCCAAGGACGAAGCCAGCAAGCCTAGACTTGACAACGTGCTCCACAATCTGGCGGAGACACTGAGAATAATTTCAGTGCTCATTCATCCGTTCATGCACACAACATCAGACAAGATCAGAAAACAGCTTGGCCTGTGGTATGCAGATGTTGCATGGGAAGATGCGTTTGAATTTGAAATGATGCAGGGTGAGCAGGTGA
>JBJESR010000198.1:0-9956 GCA_051882895.1 Lentihominibacter sp. | reverse complement strand
GCTATGTGCGTGTTCAGATTTCTGGATTTTCATGGATGGATGCCGGAAAGCATATGTCGGGGTGACAGCAATTATGCGTCTGTGCTTCTGTCAAATCTGGGCAGCATTAAATGTAATGCTGTTTATCACCACCTGAATAATTATGGTACAAATTCCATTGTTATCACAATCGGCAGGATACATAAGGAACTGATGGTTGATGGTGATGGAAACACATCAGTGAGAGATGTGGTTGCTATAGGCGCCACAGCAGATGAGAGAATTGCCGACGGATTCTATTTTGCCAGATCGATAAAGCTGCTGGAGGAAGTCCTTAAAGATCCGCAGCAGCTCGAACAGGAAATGAAGACTGAAATCAGGCAGAGAGCAGTTTGATTTGATTTTACACTTCTTATATAGTATACTGATAGCACTTTACATAAAGTATGATTATGTGGTTGAAGGTTATATTATTTAGGAAGAGGGAAAATGGAAAACAGACTTAATAAGAGGTATGGGCTGATAACAGCGATAACGATGATAGTTGGGACCGTTATCGGCAGCGGTGTTTTTTTCAAGGCTGAGAAAATACTGAACACTACCGGAGGCAATCTGCCTGTCGGTATAATTGCATGGATAATAGGCGGACTGATAATGGTTGTATGTGCTTATACATTCGCAACCATGGCAACCAAGTATGAAAAGGTGAATGGTGTTGTTGATTATGCCGAGGCGATGCTTGGCAAAAAATACGGATATTATATCGGATGGTTTATGGCTACTATGTATTATCCGGCAATGACATCAGTGCTGGCATGGGTGTCATCCAGGTATTTCTGTGTGCTGATGGGATGGGATATAACAGGAGGTTCCTGTATGGTGATCGCAGGATTTCTTCTCGTCGCCAGCTATGCGCTTAATTCTCTTTCACCGGTGCTGGCCGGGAAATTCCAGGTGTCAACAACGGTGATTAAAATGATTCCGCTGATACTGATGGCTGTTATAGGAACTGCCAGGGGCCTGAGCGGAGGGCTGCTTATCAGGAACTTCACAGAGGTGGCTGTGCCTGCAGAAGAACTTGGCGGAACAGGCAGTATTCTCTTTACGGCTGTGTGTGCGACCTCCTTCGCATATGAAGGATGGATTATCGCAACAACTATAAATGCAGAGATAAAAGATGCCAGAAGAACCCTGCCTAAAGCACTGGTATTCGGAACCCTGATAGTTATGATGACATATGTGCTCTATTATATAGGGCTTGCGGGGGCGGTAGAAAACCAGATTATGATGGAAGGCGGTGAGGCCGGTGCCAGAATAGCATTTTCAAATGTGTTCTCTTCGGCAGGAGGAACAGCCTTGTTCGTGTTCATCGTTATCTCGTGCCTGGGGACACTTAACGGACTTATGGTAGGATGCGTGCGTGGGCTTTATGCTGTTGCCATGAGAAACGAAGGACCGAAACCTGAAGTGCTGAGACAGGTGGATCCTGCTGTCAACATGCCGACTAATTCGGCTGTAATGGGTGTACTGCTGTGTGCAGCATGGCTGCTGTATTTCTATGGTGCCAATCTCACAGATGGCTGGTTCGGACCCTTCTGCTTTGACAGCTCAGAACTGCCGATCATAACAATATATGCGTTTTATATACCTATTTTCATCATGGTAATGAAAAAGGAACGAGAATGGCATGGCTTCAAAAGGTTTGTAATGCCTGCCGCATCTGTTGCCGGATGTATTATAATGATAATAGCGGCTTTTGTATCCCACGGAATGGCTGCCGTGTATTATCTGATAGTGTTTGCTGCTGTAATGATAATAGGGTGGCTTATAGAAAGAAAAAGGAAATCACATGAATGAGAAAGAAAAGAGAGTATATTCCGATAACGTACATCTGAGAGAAGATGGGATGGCAGTTGTCATTCTGGACCAGAGCCTTCTGCCCGGCAGAACAGAATATATTGAACTTGAAGAGCCTCCCCAGATGCATGAGGCAATACAGCATCTGCGCGTACGTGGAGCCCCTGCAATAGGAATCTGTGCCGCATACTGCATGAGCGTTCTTGCTTTGCGGATGGTGCATAGGGAAGGTGGCTGCTGTGACAGCATGACATCTGAGGAATACCTCGAGAAGCTGTCCGGATATGGAGAATATCTCAAGTCGTCCCGCCCAACTGCAGTTAATCTGTCCTGGGCGGTGGACAGAGTGCTTGATGCAGCAGTTTCAGCAATCAAGGGGAAACAAGACTGCCCTGCAGCGGCTGCTGCAGATGCTGTGCAGCATGAAGCGCTCAGAATACATGAGGAAGATATTGAAATGTGCAGATCGATATCAGAATATGGGCTTGAACTTGTGAAGCCCGGAGACGGCATTCTGACACATTGTAATGCCGGCCCTCTGGCAACCTCAAAATATGGAACCGCACTCGGACCGATACTTCTGGGTAAAGAACGCGGTATCGAATTCAGAGTTTTTGCTGATGAAACGCGCCCTCTGCTGCAGGGAGCGAGGCTTACCGCATATGAGCTTCATAATGCAGGAGTTGATGTTACACTGATATGTGATAATATGGCATCAATGGTGATGAAAAACGGGTGGGTACAGGCCTGCTTTGTTGGCTGTGACAGAATTGCAGCTAACGGAGATACCGCAAATAAAATAGGTACGTCAGGAGTTGCTGTGCTTGCGAAGCATTACGGTATCCCTTTTTATGTGCTGGGTCCCACATCCACGATAGATATGAATTGTGCATCAGGAGCTGATATTCCTATCGAATACAGAAAACCCGAAGAAATCAGAGAAAAATTCTATGCCGGTCCAATGGCGCCGGAGGGTGTGAAATGCTTTAATCCTGCATTTGATGTGACAGATCACGAGCTGATCTGCGCTATCGTTACAGAAAAAGGAATATGCAGACCTCCGTATGAAACGAGTCTTAAACTTGTGACTGAAAAATAATCATGTCTTCACCTACTATAACGATGCTTCCCCAGGGAAGTTCACACATATCACCATAGCTTTTTCTGAATAAGCCGGTACTCTGAAACGACGGGACGAGTACCGCTTTTATTTTGCCGCTTTTTTTGTCAAACAGCATTTCCGCATCCCATAACTGGCCATGACTGCAGCCTGTCGATAGATCGACGATTTCTTTGTTTCCGACTTCACTTAATCGCATAACAGCCTCCTTTATTGCAGATAATATTAATAATATTATTGCAGAGAGGAAAATATGAACGTGAAAGAACAGGAAAACGAAAAAAAGACTGTCATTGATGAAGAAGGTACAAGAGATCTGATAAAGGAACTTGGGCTTCTCACAACCGGGACGGATTTTCAGAGTGATATCCAGTATATCAACATTATAGGCAGCATTGAAGGGCATAATGTACTTCCGGCAGATAACAAGACAACAAAGTATGAGCATCTGATCCCGCAGCTGATTGCAGTAGAAGAAAATCCGAAGCTGAAAGGGCTTCTTGTCATTCTCAATACAGTAGGAGGCGATGTAGAGGCGGGCCTGGCTCTGGCAGAGATGATTTCGACATTGTCAAAGCCTACTGTATCACTGGTGCTGGGGGGAGGGCACAGTATAGGAATACCCCTTGCAACAGCTACCGACTATTCTTTTATCGCGGGTACAGCTACAATGACGCTTCATCCGATAAGAACAACAGGGCTTGTGATAACATCCGAAACAACTTTTGATTATATGAGAAAAACCCAGGAAAGAGTGATAGATTTTATAGCGGAGCACTCCAAAGCACAAAAGAACAGGATTATTGAGCTCATGAACTGCAGTGACAATATTTCAAATGATGTAGGCACAATACTTTTCGGAAGAGAAGCGGTGGAAGCAGGTATTATAGATGAGGTGGGTGGTGTTTCCCAGGCAATCAGTGAGCTGAGAAGGAGAATAAAAGAACCATAAGATGGAAAAATAAGGATTTAATGACATAAAATGTTTGACAACTGCAGCTGCATGTGCTATTCTATAAAAGGAAAAATTTTCTATTAAAGTAAGATATAGAAAGAAGGCACATATATGGAGAACATTTCGATTGCTATTGTAACCGATGATAAAATGTATGGTAAAGCGCTGGGTGTTGCAATACTTAACATATGTGGGACTTTTATGATTAAAATATGCAGCTGGCAGGAATTTCTGGAGGAAAGGGACAGGTTTTATAAAAATGAATCGACAGGTGTGTTCAGCAACAGCTTTGATATAATTCTGTGGGATGGGAATGCAGATGATGATGCATATGGAGGTAAAATCATACTTCTGACGGCAGACCCTGCCAGGGCAATCAGGAACTATCCGGAGAAAAAGTTCAGTCTTTATAAATATACACCAGCACAGACGATGGTGTCTGCAATATTTGACATATACAGCTTCCTGACAGGTCGCAGAGCTGTCAATATCAGGAAGAATAAAGTGCGTATGATTACCTTCGCGTCATGTGCAGGAGGAACCGGCTGTACAGCTCTTGCAATGTCGGTAGGACAGGAGCTGTGCAGATTTCAGGGAAAACGCGTTCTGTATGTATCTTTTGAGGAGGTCGAATCCACAGGAGAGTATATATGCAGTCCGACAGGGGTCAAAGGCGCAGGAGTTTATCTGTACCACCTGTTCAGAGATAAAGAAGGCTGTCCCTTCATCGAAAGCTATACAGTACGTGACGATTTCGGGCTTGAAGCTTTCGCACCGACAGGGGGAAGAAACCCTCTCAGAAATCTTGATCAGAATGAATTCTGCATTTTCATTGCATCACTTATAGACTGCGGCAGATATGATGTGATAATAACAGATATCGGCAACTGTCTGTCGGAAGCCGGGCTGACCTGTCTTGATATGACTGAGAAGATCTGTCTGGTCTCATCCCGGAAAAGCTGCGGAACTCGAGAAACTCAGTATCTGCAGCATCTGATATGCTGCTGCGGTGAAGGTATTATGGATAGAATAGTCAAAGCAGAGAACAAGGTGTCAGATGCGGCATACAGACAGAACCAGCCCCGGACAGGGAATAATATGATTGAGACGGAGGTAAGAATAGGCAGGTTCAAAGAGATGGCATATAGTGGAGGTAACAGTCGCATCATTCTTGAAGACAGGTTTGGGGATGATATCAAAATTCTTACAGAAAAAATAATGGAACCGTCTGAAGTGGATATTACAGGAGGACGTTAAATGAGATATTTCTACTTCAGGATTTTATGCTCTGGCAGCACTTGCTTTCAGAGCATTTTTGGTTGCTGAAGATACTTGTGTTCTGTATACTTTTTGTTTTTTGTCGCAAAATTGTACTTTATTTTTTGTCGTAAAAGATAGTTAGCTAGGCAGTAATTTCAGAATAAAAAACGGCATAATGTGAAACAATTTCTGTAAAGGTTGAATTTTGTTGAAAGCGTGCATATATATTCGGCACGCAGTGTATAACAATACAATATGCAACATTGTTATAATTCGGAATTTAGTGAAAATTGCAAAGTTTCCAAAAGGCTTTGTTATCTGAAATCAGTGTGATATATATATATGTAGGAATTATTCATTTTTTAATATCCGAATACAAAGAAGAAAGGAGGGTCGCATATGCAGGATGTTATTGAAAAAATCAGATCTGCTGAAAAGAGTGGGGATGAAATCAGAGGACAGGCTGAGAAAGAAGCAGAAGCTATGCTGTCACAGGAAAAAGTGAACGGCAGAAAGCATATCGATGAAACAGTTGCCGCTGCCGGTAAAAGAGCCGGCGATATCATAGAACAGGCTGAAAAAAAGGCAGAAGCTTCTGCTGAAGAGAAAATTGCAGCTGCAGAGACGGAAGCAGAAGAGATTTTGAAAATTGCTGAAAGCAGAATGGACAGTGCTGTATCGGAAATCGTAGAAAGGATAGTGAATGATATATGATTGAGAAAATGGAAAAATTGTATATCTACAGTATCAGAAACCAGTCTGCAGATATTATGGAAGAGGTACTGAAATGCGGTGTGGTGCAGACGGAACAGACACAGTCGATGCTTCCCGAAGACACAGCTAAAGTATTGGCTCCGGGAGAAAGTCTGGATCTCTCCGGTGAAGAAGCTTTGCTGGAACGTATCCAGGAGAGTATGGCAGCAATCAGGCCTTACAGCCATAAAAAGGGACTTTTTTCAAAACGCACTGAGGTGTCCTATGAAGATCTGACAGATGATCAGATTCTGGTGGATACATTGGAAGTGTGTGATGAAATAGAGAACGTGGTCAGAGAAATCAGCGACAAGAACAAGGAACTCAGAAATATTGAGTTCAGAAGGGCTTCATATCTGCCATGGAAGTCGATGGAGCTGGCGGCTGAGGACATGGAGACAGAAACCTGCGGAACATCATGTTATATTCTTCAGGAACCGAGAACTATAGAGGATATCAGGGCTGCTGCAGCCGAGAAAGATATCGCAATGTATGCAGAAGAGGTGTGCTCTGAGAAAGAGAATCATTACATTGCAGTGATTTTCTACAAAAGAGATGAGAGAAAAGCTAAGGAAGCCATCAGCGTCTTCGGAGCAAGAGAATTTTCTGCTGACGGTATGAAAGGAACCTTCTGCGATAATATTTCTCTTTGTGATTCAGAGATAAGCAGACTCAGGGCAGAAATCGAGCTTAAAGAGAAATCTCTTGAACAGATGGCTGACAGGATGGACGGCCTTCAGATGGCCAGCGATGCCATTAAGGTTAGAATGCAGGCATTATCGGGACAGGAAAACTTCATGCACACTGATAAGGTGGATATAATTTCAGGATGGATACCATCTGAAAGCAGAGAGGAGCTCAGCGGGAGGCTGGAGAAATTTGACTGTTACTGCGAATATGCTGAACCGGACGAAGATGAGGATTTCCCCGTCAAGCTTAAAAACAGCAGAATCGTAGAGCCTTTCGGAGCTATAACGGAGATGTACTCGCTGCCGAACCCTCACAGTATTGACACCAACTGGGCCATCGGATTGTTCTTTTTTATCTTTTTCGGTATGATGCTTTCTGATGCAGGGTATGGACTGATACTGACATTAGGCGGATTACTGGGTGCCAGATACCTTGATGTGGGAGACGGAATGAAACGTCTTATGAGAATGATAGGTATAGCAGGTATATCTACGATATTCTGGGGTGCTCTGTATGGAAGCTGGTTCGGTGACGTAGTTCCTACTGTTGCTGAAACCTTCTTCGGCAAGTCAGTCGAGATACCTATGCTGATAGATCCTTTGAATGAACCTATGAAGGTTCTGATAATGTCATGTATCTTCGGTGTTATACACCTGTTTGTGGGCATGGGTATCAAAGCATACATTATGATCAGGAGGGGAGATATTCTGGGGGCTGTATTTGATGTGGGTCTCTGGTATGTATTCCTGATAGGGCTGCCGATGCTTCTGGCACCTGGAGTTTTCGGAACTGTCGGTAAAGTGATGTCAATTGTCGGCGCTGCAGGCCTGGTGCTGACGCAGGGAAGACATAAACCGACGGTGATAGGTAAGATCACTTCCGGAGTAATGAGTCTGTATGATGTTACAAGCTATTTCTCGGATGTTCTGTCCTATTCAAGAATTCTGGCACTGGGGCTTGCGACAGGTGTTATTGCAAGTGTTGTCAACATACTTGCCTCGATGGCAGGAAATAATATCATCGGAATTATTCTGTTTATAGTAATATTTATTTTCGGTCATCTGCTGAATCTGGCAATAAATGCTCTGGGTGCTTATGTGCATTCGGCCAGACTGCAGTATGTGGAATTTTTCGGGAAATATTATGAAGGCGGCGGAGTGAAATTCAATCCGCTTAAAATAAAGACTAAATATGTGAAAGTAACGGAGGAAAAATAAAATGGAAACTTTTTCAACATTATTTACAAATGGTAATTTTTATGCATATCTGGGAGTAGCTATAGCGGTAGTGTTAGGCGGTATGGGTTCTGCTAAAGGTGTAGGTATTGTAGGTGAGGCTGCATCGGGAGTTCTGAGTGAAGACCCTGAGAAATTCGGTCAGTGTCTTGTGCTTCAGGCCCTTCCCGGAACTCAGGGAATATACGGGTTCCTGATAGGATTTATCATTATGCTCAACACCGGAATGATGGGAGGCGATGTTCAGCTTTCGGTAGGGACAGGTGCCGCTATTCTGGTTGCATCTCTGCCGGTAGGAATCGTAGGACTGATATCAGGTATTCATCAGGGCAGAGTATCAGCAGCAGGTATCAAGGTTATAGCCAAAAAGCCTGATCAGGTATCAAAACCGATGGTATCGGCTGCGCTTGTAGAGACGTATGCTATACTGGCATTCCTTATTTCAATGCTTCTTATCTTTAATATCAAAATGTAGGACAGATAAACTGATGGAGGCAGAACAATGGAAAGTGTTTCAAAGATACTGGATGCGATTTCTGCAGAGAGCAGAGCTGCCGCTGACAGAATCCTGGAAAACGGCAGAAACAATGCCGCAGAGATGAGGAAGCTATATGACAGAGAAGCTCAGCTCGCAGAAGAAAGGATAATAGCGGAAGCAGAGAAAACGGCAGGAGAAATCAGACAGCGTAGTATCTCACAGGCAGGAATAGAAAGCAGAAATATCAGGCTGAAGGCAAAACGTGAGGCTCTGACTCAGGCTTTTGACAAAGCAGGTGAGAGGCTTGCAGGACTTGCGGCAGATCAGAAAAAAGAATTGTATCAGAGACTGATCTTAAAATACAGCAGCGGCAGAGAGGTAAATATACAGCTTAATGAAGCGGATAAAAAAGCTTTTGGCAGCAGGATGAAAGCTGACGGAATTAAGGTCAGAGTGGATGATGAAGCCGGAAACTTCTCCGGCGGGCTGATAATCAGAGAAAAGGATATAGAAACAAACTGCACTTTTGAAGTGATACTGGAGGCAGCCAGAAAAGGAATGGAAACTGAAATTGCAGCTGTGCTCTTTTCATAAGATCAAGGAGGTAATTACTGATGCGATATAAAGATACAGATTACCTGCATGCTGCCGCCAGAGTTGCATACCTGGAAAATCAGCTGATAACAAAGGATGACCTGTTAAAGGCCATAGATGCCGAAAGTGCGAAGGATGCATACCGGCTGCTGTCGGGCAAGCATATTTTCAGAGATCACAGTATGGATGAATATGAGCAGGCCTTCGAGGAGAATCTGGCTGAAACGTACGATCTGGTGGAGGAGATCACCGGATCAATCGGAATTACCAATATGTTCAGATATCCTGTGGATGGGCATAACATGAAGGTAATGATCAAGAGCAGAGCAGCCGGAGGCGACTTCAGCGGGCTTTATAAATACGGAGGTACAGTTGAGCCTGATGTGATGCAGCGTGAATTCAATGAGAAAGACTTCTATCATGTTCCCGATATTCTGGGGGAGGCTGCACTTGAAGCAGCTGATGAACTGGCGAAGACGAGAGATTCACAGATAGTGGATATACTTGTTGACAAAGCGGTGATCGCGCTCATGGGGAAGAAAGCTGCAGAAATAGACTGTGAATGCCTGACGGATTACGTCACGGCAAAGATCGATCTGATAAACATCCGGTCGGCACTGAGGCTTCTCAGGATGAAAAAGGATACCTATACGGCGTCAAAGGTGTTCGCTGAAGGGGGAAGCTTCAGTATAAGAGAGCTGGAGGAAGCATATTCTATGGGATATGACGGTCTCAAAAAGCTTGTCGAAAGGATTCCTCAGTCAGAAAGGATGACAGAAGCTGTAAACCTTGTGAAACAGGGGCAGTCTATAGGTGTTTTCGAACAGCAGGCAGACGGATGCTTCAGAGATCTTTTTGAAAAGGCCAGAATCGTTCCTTTCGGTATAGAGCCTGTGATCACATACCTTTATCTGAAGGATCAGGAAATCAGGGCTTGCAGACTAGTGTTGGTATCAAAGCTGTATGATCTGCCAAAAGAAAAAATAGCAGAAAGAGTGAGGTATATCTATGCAGACTAAAATAGCGGTGATAGGT
>JBJESR010000197.1:0-10042 GCA_051882895.1 Lentihominibacter sp. | reverse complement strand
CCTCCTAATAAAAAGCTCTTTGTAATTATACCACATGTAAAAGGCACATAAAACAAATAATCTTTTCATATTTTGTAGCATTAGGAGGTACCTATGAAGAACAGAAAAACTAAATCAGGGGTTCTGGCGGTGAGTGCCATAATGATCTGCACAGTCATATCGATGCTTTTCTCTACGCTGCTTTCATCTCCTGCCCTGCTTGCTGACAGAAAAACAGAAGACTCCGACAAGCCCATAAAATGGGTGGAATTCGATGTTCCCTACGAGGTAATGAAGCGCGCCATGGACATTGATATCGATACATACGATAAAAAAGTGCACATTGACTGGGTGGATATACTGGCATATCTGGGGGCGAAATATGGCGGCAGCTTCAGCTGCTACAAAGATGCCGATATGGATGAGTTCACCGATAGAATAAAAAACGGTGAGACTGTTTCTGAACTGACAAAGGATATGAAGTATTTCAATTACTACAGCCGTGCCTATGGCGCTGTTCTGGGAGGTTTTCTGGGTGAATACCAGATCAGAACCCCCGATGAGGACGGCAGCAGCTCATGGAAAAAAGCCTATGGCCTCAAGGCGTTTTCACCCCTGGCTGAAGGGTATTATTACTCAGACTTTGATGATTTCGGAACAAACAGAAGCTATGGATACAGCAGAAGGCATCTTGGTCATGATATGATGACCTCTGTAGGTACACCTGTAATTGCTGTTGAAAGTGGAACAGTTGAGGCTCTGGGATGGAATCAGTACGGCGGCTGGCGTATTGGCATCAGAAGCTTTGATAAGGAGCGGTACTACTACTATGCGCACCTCAGAAAGGATACCCCATTTGCCGAATCACTTCATATAGGAGGAACTGTTACTGCCGGCGATATTATTGGCTATACCGGACAGACCGGTTACAGCATCAAGGAAAATGTAAACAATATTGATACACCGCATCTTCACTTCGGCCTGCAGCTTATATTCGATGAAGATGCCAAAGACAGCCCTACACAGATATGGATAGACCTTTACGATATCACAAGGCTCCTGTCTGCACACCGGTGCACTGTAGTAAAAAACGAGGACGGCAGCTACGAAAGGAAGTATCCCTTCGCAGAAGAGAACTATTATCTGAGTGAAATGCAGGCATCGGCTGAAACTGCAGACTCTGATGAGCTGAAGCTCCCTATAATAATGTATCATGCACTTCTCAGAGATCCCGGAAGACAGAACAAATATGTCATTTCTCCCGAACTCTTCGAAGACGATCTGAAGTATCTCAGTGCCAGAGGCTACACACCTGTTTTCATGAAGGAAGTTATCGATTACGTGAATAATGACGGAGATCTGCCTCGAAAGCCTGTAGTTCTGACATTTGATGATGGATATTTCAACAATTATTATTATGCCTTCCCTCTCCTGAAAAAGTACAATATGAAAGCTGTAATCTCAATCGTTGGTAAAATGACCGATGATTTCACCAATCACCCCGACGAAAACCCCAACTATTCCCATGTAACATGGGATCATGTCCTCGAAATGCATCTTTCCGGTTACTGGGAAATTCAGAATCACTCATATAACTGTCACAGCTATGACAAAAGAAACGGTGTTTCACAGGTATCAACAGAAACAAAAAAGGAATACAGAAGCTTCCTCATGTCAGATCTTATGCATCTTCAGAATAAAATAGCATACGTCACAGGAGTTGCACCGGATACATTCACTTATCCTTTCGGAGCTTTCAACGAAAATACCGATGCCATCCTCAAGGAAATCGGATTTGATGCCACCCTCAGCTGCACAGAAGGTGTCAGCACAATAACACGTGGTGATCCGGAATGTCTATATAAGCTTAAACGCCACCTCAGGCCTCCCGACAAACAGCCCGAGGAATTCTTCGACTTTCTGGATTAAAGCTGTGTTATAATATTCTAATGAAATTCTAATTTTTCTTAAATTGTTATCTAATCTGGATGTTGTATTATTACACCATCAACAGCAAACGATTTAATGAAGAAAGGAATAAAGAAATGGAACATCTTGAAAAAGTGGAAAAACTCAGAGAAAAAGCCAATGTAAGCTATGAAGAGGCGAAAGCCGCACTGGAAAGCTGCGACTGGGATATTCTTGATGCACTGGTGAAGCTTGAATCAGAAGGTAAAGTGAACAGCAAAAACACGGCAGACTTCTCAACGAAGGGAGATTCAGCAGAGGACGAACCCAGAAGCCCGCAGCAGCTTGCCGAAAGCTACCAGAGCTATCATCAGAAACAGCAGAAAAAAGAGAAAGGCTTCTGGACCTCAGTTAAAAACGGCATAAAGTACCTTTTCAGAAAAGGCTGTGAAAACAAGTTTATCGTCAGAAGGCATGGAGAAATTATATTAGATATCCCTGTACTGCTGCTCATAGTGCTGATGATTGCATTCTTCTGGGCACTTCTGATACTGATGGTTATCGGATTATTCTTCGGCTTCAGCTACAGCTTCGCAGGTCCTGAACTGGGAAGAGACGATATCAACAGCGCCATGGGCAAAGCAACAAGTGCTGCAGAAGCTCTTAAAACGGAAATCAGAGAATATGACAGCAGCAGTGAACACAGTAAATAAATGAGGAAACAACATGTCAGACAGAATACTGATAATCGAAGACGAAGAAAAAATCGCAAGATTCATTGAACTTGAGCTTGCACATGAGGGGTATGAAATACAGAAATCATTTAACGGCAGAGAAGGTCTCGAAATGGTCGAAAACGGCCATTTCGACCTTGTGCTTCTCGATATTATGCTGCCGGAACTGAACGGCCTGGAGGTTCTTCGACGTATCAGAAGAACCTCGGAAATTCCTGTGATTATGCTCACTGCCAGAGATGCGGTAATGGACAAGGTCTCGGGACTTGATATGGGTGCTGATGATTACATCACCAAGCCCTTCGCAATTGAAGAGCTGCTGGCACGCATACGTGTATGTCTCAAACGAAAACACATTGAAACCGCTCCTGAAGAAAACAGCTATATTCTGAAAGCAGGCAGGCTGTCACTTGATAAAAGCTCCCATCAGGTCAGCTACGACGGTAAACCTATAGAGCTTACCAACAGAGAGTTCATCCTTCTGGAAGTCCTTCTTGAAAACAGATCCATTGTACTTTCCCGTGATACACTGCTGGAAAGAGTCTGGGGATTTGACTATATGGGAGAAACCAATGTAGTGGACGTCTACATACATTATCTCAGGAATAAAATCGACGATACTGTCGGCGAAAAGATAATCGAAACAGTAAGAGGCGTGGGGTATATGATAAAATGATTGCCAACAAACGAACCAGATCCATATCCAGAAAAATCAATGTCCGGAATATATCACGGATTTTCTGGTCATTTCTTGTAATAGACATACTGATACTGATACTTCCGGTCATTTTCTGGTGCAGCTCCGTAGAAAACTCTTCTGCCGGCAAAGATGCAGATATTTCCGGCAGAAGCTTTATAACAGCAGCTCAGGCGGAAGCCGAAAACACAAATCCGACTGCAGATTACTCTGCTGCTTATAAGGAATTCCTGTCCTCTGAAGAACTGAACAGCAGCCGCCTGCTTCCTTCAGACAGTTTCAGAAATTATACCAGCAGCATGTTTTATGTATTCAAAATAAACGACAGGACTGTTCATTACACCTACGCAGGTACATTCCTGACGGACACCGCTTCGAATCTTTTCATAATCATCATCGTGGAAGCTGTGATTCTTCTGGGTTTTGCAGCTACAGGCTCCTCCAGGATACGATATTATCTGGCGCCGCTTGACGATCTGGCATTCAAGGCGGACATGCTGAGCAGTGCTGCCAGTCTGGACCCTCAGGCTCTGGAAGAGCTTGAACGTGCCATCAACGATATAAGTCCAACCCGCGAAGGCACCCATCTTCACACAGGCAATGCTGAAATGGAGCATCTGGAAGATTCAATAAACAGTCTCCTTGACAGAATGCGTGAAAGCTACAGACAGCAGTCCCGTTTCGTCTCTGATGCATCCCATGAGCTTCGTACTCCTATATCGGTTCTTCAGGGCTACGTGAACATGCTGGACAGATGGGGCAAGGATGATGAAAACATTCTCAATGAATCAATAGAAGCTATCAAAAGTGAAACCGAACACATGAAAAAGCTCGTTGAACAGCTCCTTTTTCTGGCACGCGGCGACAGCGGCAGAATGAAGCTTTCCATGGAAAGCTTCTCCCTTAACGATATGATGCTTGAAGTCTATGAAGAATCTCTGATGATAGACAAAGGCCACAAGTACGAGTTCAGGCCGTCACGAGATGATATCAGAATCACCGGAGACATTTCCATGCTGAAGCAGACAGCCAGGATACTTATAGACAATGCGGCAAAGTACACTCCTGAAAACGACTCCATCATACTCAAAACAATCATAAACAGCAGCGAATGCGGATCATCCGGCTCCCTTTCCGGTGTGAAGGACTCCGCTGCCCCGGGTATTCCTGCTTTCATCATTCAGGATGAAGGTATCGGCATCGGAAGTGACGATGCGGCACATATATTTGAGCGGTTTTATCGTTCAGACCCTGCCAGGAGCAAGGACAGCGGCGGTACGGGACTGGGGCTTTCCATAGCCAAATGGATCGTCGACAGACATGGCGGCTATTTTGATGTTCTGTCCAGAGAAGATATAGGAACACGCATTACCGTTTATCTGCCGCAGAAACAATTCACTTCACAATAGTGAACATTTCGTTGAGCAGAGCTATTCCTTCCGGGAAGCTGTCCATCACATTCCATATACCTATCCCGGCCAGGCCGAACTCAATGATAAGATTAAGCTTGGCTCTCCAGCTGGCTGCATTCTCAAACCACACCTGGTGCTCACGTCCTTTTTCATCCATATAATTATAATAAGGCGACTGAGCAAGCTCATCAAACTGTATTACAGCCCCGTAGCGTGCCGCTCTGGCAACCGCTTCGGGGTTCGATATTTTCTCAGCTCTTGATTCTCCCTGGACAAATGGCAGCGTCCAGTCGTATCCGTAATTTGCCATGCCCATCCAGATTTTATCTGCGGGAATTTCAGTAAGCCCGTATTCTATTACCCGTCGCACCTGGTTATACGGAGCAACAGCCATAGGCGGACCGTATGTATATCCCCACTCATATGTCATAAGCAGTACATAGTTGGCTGCATATCCCATCCCGCCATAGTCATGCCCTTCATAGAGAAGTCCCTTCTGATCTGACGATGTCTTGGGAGCAAGGGCAACTGTAACAACATACCCTTCTCCGTTAAGTACTTCACGTGCTCTTTTTACCATTGCTGTGTACTTGTCTCTGTCCTCCGGCATCAGATACTCAAAGTCAAAATCCACGCCGTTCATCCCCTTGAGCTTTAACATTGCAAGCAGGTTCTCAATCAGATTATCTACAGCATAAGGTGTATTCAGAAGCTCCGAAACAAGCGCCGTATTGAAGCTTCCGGTTTCATCTATCGGTGTCAGCACCAGCAGCGACATGCCGCCCTCTTCATGAACAGTATTCAGCAACGCTTCGTCATTAAGATCGACAAGCTCGCCGCTTCCGGTAAACCCGTAACTGAACGAAGCCGTGAAAGTCAGAGAAGGCAGCCACTCTCTCAGAACAGTCTGGGAAATATATGGATACGCATATCCATTAACGATTATATCAGGCAAAATAAAACACCTCCCATACATCATATGCAGAGAGGTGATTATCCCGACTTGTTTTTCTTCTCTATATATCTCAGAACAGCAGGCAGAACAAACGAAACCACCAGAATTATTCCAAGCAGCACAGCGATAAACTCATATCTGTGATACAAGAACCAGAATTACTACAATAAACCCGATAACAGCGAAACACACTTTGCCGATATTAAACCTGCTCTTTTCATATACCAGATCTATCACAGAATGCAATATGAACCATCCCCACAGAATATACAGATAATACCCTTTTATCCAGTATCCCGGCAGCAGCACAGCTCCAACAGCTGCAATACCGAATGAAATCACGAAAGCAAGCCGTCTCAGCCTTTCAAATTTTAATCTTCTTCCCCTGCCCATCTCATACACCTTTAACTGTCAGTAATAATCCCAGAACTGTTATAACCGTCATAATCATCATTTCCACAATACTTCTTATCCTGCGATTGTTCATTATCCGTCCTGCCTTTCATACCCCTCTTATATTATATAACAGATTTCGGCACCAGTTTGTGACATGTTAAATTGATTTAAGAAAAAATTAATAGCTTACTAATATTATGTTATGACCATTAGGACTGCAGCATCGCACAGCGATATTTCAGGTTACATTATCACAATAACATAAAAATGGTAACAATCAGACAAAAAACCGATTTGTTACCATCTTTTCAACATTTACAGTATACGAAAAAACTTTAAGCGAGCTCACCTCCGAATTTCAGCTCAAGGGGACCCACTAATTATTGAAATCGTGGCACATTAAACCACCCTGTTCAGATTGCCGCCCTCGATAAAGCTCTTCAGGTTAGCACCGCAGGTTTCAATAACAACAGTTCTCGCTTCGATAGGAATAAATCCTATATGCGGCGTAATATAACAGTTTTTAAGACCAACAATAGGGTTATCTTCTGCAGGAGGCTCTGAACTCAGCACATCAAGCCCTGCTCCGGCCAGCTTTCCGGATTTAAGCGCAGCCGCCAGAGCCGCCTCATCCACCAGACCTCCGCGGGCAGTATTAATAAGTATTGCTCCATCCTTCATCTGACCGATAAATTCAGCATTTATCATTCCGGCATTTTCCCTTGTCAGAGGGCAGTTGAGGGATACAACATCGGATTTTATCGCAGCCTCTTTATCCCGGCTGTAAATATTAACCTTCATCCCGAAAGCCTCAGCCATCTGTGCAACTTTGCTCCCGATATCTCCATAACCCACAATGCCGATGGATTTACCAGCCAGCAACATCAGCGGAGTTTTAATAAAAGTATAATCTTTACTCTGTCTCCATTCTCCTTCTCCAACGGCATTGTTATACACCTCCACCTGATTTGTCAGAGCCAGCAACAGTGCCATGGCATGCTGAGCCACCGCATTTGCCGCATAAGCCGGAACATTGGCAACAGCGATTCCAAGCTCCTTTGCAGCTTCAAGATCAATATGATTGAAACCTGTCGCTGCAATTCCAATAAACTTCAGCTCAGGGCACTTCTCCATAATCTCCCTGTCTATAGGGAACGAATCGGTAAATGCCGCATCTGCATCCTGCAGACGTTCCAGAGCCTCTTCACGTGTTGACCTCTTATAATTCTCGAATGTACCGAGAGTTTCTATACCTTCCCAGGAAATATCCCCCGGATTGATTATTGCACTGTCAAGAAATACTATTTTCATCATAACTCCAATTCATACATTATCATAGCTATAGCTGCCATACCTGCCGTCTCCGTCCTCAGGGTAGTTTTGCCGAGAGAAACCGATCTGCCGCCCGCATTCACAATAGCTTCAGCCTCCTCATCAGAGAATCCCCCTTCAGGACCTATTATCACCGCCACATTACGAGGTGATCCGCAGTTTCTGAGTTCGTCCTTGATTGTACGTCCATCTTCATTTTCGTATGGAAAAAGAACAAGGTCGAACCTGTCAAACTGTTCGATAGCTTCAGCTGTTCTGACAGGCTCCCGCACCTGCGGGATTATGCCGCGCCTGCACTGCTTGACAGCCTCATCAGATACCTTCTGCCACCGCTGTATTTTCTTCCCGAAATTTCCCTTGTCCACAACTACTGTCCTTGCCATAAAGACAGGTACTATGCTTTCCACGCCAAGCTCTACGCACTTCTGAACGATTACCTCCATCTTACCCTGCTTGGGAATACCCTGAAAAAGTGTCACCTTCACATCAGGCTCAGCGGTAAATTTCTGTTTGTCTACGATTCTGGCCACAGCTGAATCAGCATCAACAGATAGTATTTCGCATCTGTACTCCCACTGGCTGGAATCAGACACATCTATCTCATCACCTGCAGACAGACGGAGGACCCTCACCATATGATGAAGGTCTTCTCTGCTGTCGATGATTATGTTCTCTTCTCCTATATTCTCAGGTGAAACAAAAAATCTGCTCATTATTTTTCCTTTCGGCCTGCGGCAATCGCGCACCATTCGCCGTCTTCGGCAATCTCGATAATTTCAAAGCCTGCAGCTTCAACAGCCTCAGAAACCTTATCCTTCTTTTCCACCAGTATTCCCGATGAAATAAATACGCCGCCGTCCTCAAGATGATCCATAACACTCTCAGAAAGCATGATCACAAGGTCAGCCATCAGATTTGCCACCACGATATCTGCTTTGAAATCGATACCCTCTGTCAGATCACCCTGAACAACTCTGACTGCATCCTGCACATTATTGAGTTCCACATTTTCTCCGGCAACTCTGACTGCATCCTCGTCGATTTCAACTCCCAGAACATCTCTGCTGCCCTGAAGAGCTGCGGCTATGGCAAGAATACCCGAGCCGCATCCGACATCCAGCACTTTCTTATCTGCAGCAGCATCACCCATGTACTTTGCCATAAGCTTAAGACAGAGTGAAGTGGTTTCATGAGTTCCTGTACCGAATGCCATACCAGGATCTATCTGAAGTACGATTTCTCCTTCTGCTGCATCATACTCCTCCCATGTCGGTTTCACCACAAGGCTGTCTGTAATCTTCGTCGGCTTGAAATTTTCTTTCCATTTGTCTTTCCAGTCTTCATCGTCGACAATTATATCTTCGGCATATAACCTGCCGAAGTCCACATCCCAGCCGTACTTTCCTTCCAGCTCACTGCTCTTGAGCATCATCACTGCTATTTTAAGCTGCTGAATTTTCTCCCTGTTCTCCGGAGTATCTTCAAAGTAGCATGAAACTGTCGGTTCACGCTCCAGATCTGTCTTAAGTCCATCATCGATGTAATCCCAGTCATACTCATGCTTTTTATTTAAAATATCCTCCATGTCGGCAGGATCATTGATAGAAAGCTCCGTAATGCCCTTTGTCATAAGCATAGCTGTTACCTGTTCGATCCCCTGCCTGCTGGCATGTATTCTGAATTCAATATATTTCATAATTCCTCCTGATTTATTAGCTTGCTTTTAACATTATATACGAATATATCTCGTTCTTCAATTGTTATCTCAGCCTGTAATGATATATATCCTTGTACCTGAGTAACATCCGTAAAGTCAGCGCGAGGGTTGCCAGTTCCGCGAGGGTAAGACTCAGCCATACACCCGCCATTCCCAGAAGATACGACATTATGATAAGCCAGAATATCACCATTACCAGTGCCCTGGATGCCGAGATCACAGCAGAAAGTTTACCGTTGCCGTATGCAGTGAAAAATCCTGATGCGAAAATATTGATTCCGCCAAGCAGCAGCGCCGGAGCCAGCAGCCTTGCCCCTGTCAGTGCTATGTCAAACAGCTCCGACCCAGGGCGTTCAAACGCCATCACTATATACCTGGCAAATATCAGACATGCTGCTGCACTCACAATAGAGGTGAATACCACGAAAACTTTTGAATATTTAATAATCACATTCACCTTGTCATATTCCTTTGCACCATAGAAATAGCTGATAAGCGGAGCAGCTCCCATAATATATCCCAGATGCAGGGATATCATCATATAATGCACATTGAGAACGATGCTGACTGCAGCTGCACCCACCTCGCCTGCCAGCGCTATTGTCACATAATTGAAAAAGAACGTCGTTATTCCAGCCGAAGACTCGCTTACCAGCTCAGACGATCCATTGGCAAAGCTGTGGCCTATAAACCTCCAGTCCGGCCTGAACCTTGTGAAGGAAAGCTTTGTTTTCATGAACAGGAAATAGCCTCCTCCCAGAATCATAATGATATAGAGGCCTCCCAGATTTGCCCATGCAGTCCCCTTTATACCCATTTCAAGAGGTCCCATGAGAATATAATCCAGCAATAAATGTGTCACACCGCCTGACAGATACAGAATAAGCGTGAATCCCGGTCTGCCGTCCACTC
>JBJESR010000196.1:0-2178 GCA_051882895.1 Lentihominibacter sp. | reverse complement strand
ATATGCTTGGCTGTATGACTGTAACAAATCCGACGGATACGCGTTTCCTTAATATCAGCATTCAGGGAACGGATCCAGTGCAGATAACTGCAATAGCCAATGAATTTTCGGCGGTTGCCATCAGGCAGATACCGGTGGTAATGAAGACTGATGAGCCTTCAATTGTAGAAGTGGCAACACTTCCGGATCATCCGATCAAGCCTGAAAAAAGCAAAAATGTTGCTGTCGCCTTCATGCTGGGAGCTTTTCTGGCGGCGATGGTTGTGATTGTCATGGATGTATTTAATGACAGGCTCAAGACACAGGAAGATATAGAAAGATATCTTGAACTGAATACGCTGGCGGCTATTCCGATGAACACAGCGATGGGTACATCTCGCAAGGATAAAGGAAGAAGACGTCAGAAGAAAAAGAAATGATGATAGAGGCGAAGAAGATGAGTACCGGAGTAAAATGGAAACTGATGGACATACATACGCACATTTTGCCTGACATAGACGATGGTGCGGGTGATATTGAAGAAATGACGAAGATGATAGCCCAGGCGGATGAAGAGGGCATCAGTGTGATAATTGCTACGCCGCATTATGGTATCTCCAACCCGGCTTATGATCCTGCAAAGGCACAGGAGGCATTGAAAACGGCCAGGCAGGTGCTCAGAGAATCGTACCCTCACATCAGGATGTTTATGGGAAACGAGCTTTATTACAGCCCGGGAATTATTGAGGATCTCAAATCCGGCAGGGCGTTGACAATCGGCGGCACTGACTATGTTCTGGTGGAGTTTCCGACGGATATTGCGTTTGATCAGCTGACAGCTGCTGTCAGAGCGTTCTGCAGTGAAGGATACAGACCTGTCGTGGCGCATATCGAGAGATACAGCTGCTTGTTCAGAGAACTTGACCGTGTACATGAGCTTATAAGCCTTGGCGCATATACTCAGGTGAATGCCAGAGGATTTCTGGCCGGAAGATTTGACAGATGCGGGGGATGGTGCAGGAATCTGCTGAAGGACGGCGTGGTGCATTTTGTGGCAAGTGACTGCCATAATTCATCGACGCGCAATCCTGTGATGAGGTCAGCAGTAGAGGCCATGCTCAAAACAGCAGGTGAGGAAAAGGTTAAACAGATAGTCAATACCCATATCATCAAGCTTATTCGCAATGAATTCATTTAGTTGGGGAGAATTTTATGGATACAAAAAAGAAAATAATTTTTAATGAACTGGCGGAGCCTGATTATGCCAGACGTGAGGCGTTCAACTCACTGAGGACGAATCTGCAGTTTTCAGGTGCTGATATCAAGGCAATTCTTTTTACCAGCTGTAAGCCTGATGAAGGCAAAAGCACTACGTCCTTCGAGCTGGCAAGGTCCATGGCGGAGGTGGGCAAGCGAGTGATTTTTATCGATGCCGACCTGAGAAAATCAGTCACTATAAACAGATATAAGGCGACTAAAGAAAAGGATAAGGGAAGCATCAGCGGTTTATCTCATTTCCTTTCGAAGCAGGCCGGGCTGTCTGATGTTATCTGCCAGACGAATGTCCCGGGAATGGATATTATTGTTACCGGGCCGCTTTCTCCGAATCCTACGGAGCTGCTCAACGGGGAGCTTTTCACGGAGATGATAGCTGTTCTGAAAACTCAGTATGATGCTGTGATTGTTGATGCGCCGCCTCTCGGCAATGTTATTGATGCTGCAGTAATTGCTCCTAAATGTGATGGGGTAGTGCTGGTTGTGGAGGCTGACCAGACAAGCCGCAGACTTGCGATGGATGTGAAGAAGCAGATTGAGCTGACTGGTTCCAAGATTCTCGGTGTTGTGCTCAACAAGGTAAAGGTGGAAAAATCCAGATATTATAAGTACTATGGTGAATATAAATAGCGATTATTGATAGGGAAAAAATACGGAGCTGCCGAATGGCAGCTCCTATGTTTTTTTGATGTGTGCCAGGCATGGCATAATTCTTACGGGTGCAAGTCCCGTCACGGGTATTTACCGCCAAGTGTAGCGAACCACAAGCCGAAAACAGCAATGTCTAGGGGGAGGAAGTGGTGTAGCAAAGT
The DNA here is from genome assembly GCA_051882895.1 of Lentihominibacter sp. GTDB lineage: Bacteria > Bacillota > Clostridia > Peptostreptococcales > Anaerovoracaceae > Lentihominibacter. The sequence continues at coordinate 112 of JBJESR010000196.1, read as the reverse complement.
CGACGAGCCTACGAACAGAAACCAGATATGAGGCTAAATGACGGGCAAGGTTGCGTCACAAACCAAAGCCCAAAAGGTAAACGTAACGTCAAGACAGTAAATCTGGAGGTTG
>JBJESR010000195.1:0-2187 GCA_051882895.1 Lentihominibacter sp. | reverse complement strand
GGACTGTTCGCGTGCTGGGCGATGCTGATTATAGGTTTGGCAGATCTGAAATACATGATAATACCCGACCAGTTTGTGATAATGCTGGCCGCAGCAGCACTCGGATTCGTTCCGTACCATAACAGCATCTGGGATCCGCTGCTGGGAGCCCTGATAGGCGGAGGCGTGATGCTGATGACAGGCGTGCTGGGAGGAGCAGCCTTCAGCAGAGAGGTCCTGGGCTTCGGTGACGTCAAGCTGTTTGCTTCTCTGGGGCTTGCTCTTGGTGTAAAAGGCACGGTGGTCGTGCTTATTGGCGCCAGCATCTGCAGCGGGATTGCCGCAGCGGTCGGACTTGCATCAGGAAAGTATAAAAAAACAGATGTCAGGCCCCTGGGCCCCTATATATGTACATGGGGTGCGATTTATATATTTATTCTGTGGCCTTTTCTGATGAAAACGTGAAGATTGCAGGTTTATTGTGGCAGAACGCACCGGGCATATGGTATAATAACTGACTATGAAAAAGAATATTCTGTTAACAATCGCATACGACGGTTCCGGGTTTTACGGATGGCAGAGACAGCCGGACAGGCCGACAATTCAGGGAACCTTAGAGAAGCTGCTGTCCAGGTTGATGAAGACAGAAATCACACTCAACGGAACAAGCCGGACAGATGCAGGCGTCCATGCCATGGGACAGCGTGCATCCTTTACAGCAGATGTCAGAATTCCTGTGGAGAAGCTTGCCATGGTTATCAACAATGCTCTGGCGTCGCAGGAGAAAGGGCCGTTTGCAATATCGCCGGTCAGGATAGTTGAGGCAGAAGAGAAACCTCTCGATTTTCATGCGCGTTTCGATTCGAAGGGCAAGAAATACATCTACCGGATAACGACAGGCGAAAAAGACGTGTTCCGCAGGAATTACGTATATCATGTGGAACCTCAGCTTGATACTGACGCAATGAAGGCAGCCGCTGAACATATTGCAGGAACTCATGATTTCAAATGCTTTGAAGCATCAGGAAGCGATGTGAGGGAGAGCACTGTACGAACAATATACAGTCTTGATATAATACCCGGTGAGAAGCCGGAAGACATAGAACTGCATGTTTCCGGTGACGGATTTTTATACAATATGGTAAGAATAATAGCAGGAACGCTGGTTGATGTGGGGCACGGCAGAATTTCACCGGATGACATAGAGGGGATAATTTTATCACGGGACAGAGCAGAGGCAGGACATACTGCACCGCCGTACGGACTTTATCTGGCGGAAGTTTACTACTGATTTCAGTTTACAGAGGAGAAGAATATGGGAAACAGACCAAGCTGGGACGAATATTTTATGGAGATGGCTGTACTGACGGCAAGAAGATCGACATGCCTGCGCAGGCAGGTGGGCGCCGTGATTGTCAAGGACAGGCATATAGTCGCCACCGGGTATAACGGAGCACCTAGAGGACTCGAACACTGCGGAGACAGAGAGGGCGGATGTCTCAGACAGCAGCTGGGAATTCCGTCGGGAGAGAAGCACGAACTCTGCAGAGCACTTCACGCTGAACAGAATGCGATAATACAGGCGGCGACACTGGGACAGAGTATCGAGGGTGCCACAATTTACATAACACATCAGCCATGTGTTATATGTGCCAAGATGATAATAAATTCAGGAATAAGCAGAATAGTTGTCAAGGAAGGGTATCCGGACGAGCTCTCTGTTGAAATCCTCAGAGAAGCCGGCCTTAGTATAATAATGTTAGGAGAAAAATAGTGACAGCGACAAGTATGGATTTATGGGGCCCGTTTCTTGTGGCCTTTGCGATATCACTTGCGGTTACGCCGTTTGCCATCTGGGCTGCACCCAAAATCGGTGCCATGGATATACCTAAGGACGAGAGACGGGTGCACAGCAAGGCGATGCCGAGATTCGGAGGCATTGCGATATATCTGGGAAGCGCCATAACCATGGTGATATTCATCGGGGACAAAGCAGGAATCCCGGGTGCACTTGTAGGGTGTACACTCATTTATATCCTGGGGCTCATAGATGATCTGAAGGAGCTGAAGGCGATATACAAGCTGGCGGGTCAGGTGATATGCGCATCTGCTGCATACGCGTTCGGGCTGCGTATTCATTTTATAACGAATTATTTCGGAGAAGGAAATATGATGTTCGGTGATGTGGTTTGTTATATCATCACCGTG
>JBJESR010000194.1:0-10233 GCA_051882895.1 Lentihominibacter sp. | reverse complement strand
CGAACCGGGCTCTCCGATGCCTTTTGTCTGTATAGGATGAGCCAGCACCGCAATTCCGCCTGCATCCTTTATCAGGCTGATAGCCTCAGCTGCTGTGAGCTTTACCTTTTTTACGGCGAGAGCCTGCGAACTTTCCAGAAATTTCCCCGGAGCAAATGCTTCCTTCGGGTCTTCGATATATCCTTTAGCCGCCAGCGCTCTGGCAATCACAGGCTTGCCAATATAATTATTGGGCTGCTGTTTTTTCAGATCCTCCATGGACAGCTCATAACCCATATCATTCAGAACCGCTATGAGTCTTTCGTTTCTGTCATTTCTCCTGCGCTTCAACTCCTCCAGCACCTCGTTCAGATGAGCATCCTCCGGATTGAAGTAATATCCCAGAATATGAAGACCGATACCCTTCTCAGTTTCCGTAGCAAGCTCTATACCCGGAATCACCTTGATCTCCAGTGCCTCACCGGCTATAAGAGCTTCTTTTATTCCATCGATGCCGTCATGATCCGTGATAGCGATCATATCATACTCAAGATCCTTGGCCTGTTTCACAATAGCAGTCGGTGACAGACGCCCGTCGGAAAAATTCGTATGAATATGAAAATCCACTTTATATTCATCCATATCTACACCCTGCCTGTATAAAGCAGTCCTCCTGCAACTTTTTCGGCTGCCTTCCTGCCCCTCAGTTCTTTTACGAGCGTCAGCGCGAATTCCATTGCCAGAGCCGGGCCTTTACCGGTTATTATATTGCCGTCTACTGTTACAGCCTCACCTGTTGCCTCTGCACCGGCTCCGGTCAGACGATCTTCCATTCCCGGATATATTGTGGCACGTTTGCCGCAGATTACTCCGTGGGTTCCGAATGCCATCGGAGCTGCACAGATGGCCGCCAGCTTTTTCTCAGGATCTTCTGCAAAACACCTGATATGCGCAGCCAGCCCTTCATGCGCCTCCAGATTTGCCGCACCCGGAAGTCCTCCCGGAAGCACGATCATTTCACATTTGTCATAATCAGCATCTTCATACAGTATATCAGCAATTACCGGCACTCCATGTGTTCCCGTCACCTGCTTTCCTCCTGTGATGGATACAGTTTTAACGTCTTCCCCCGCTCTACGCAGAATATCAACAATAGTAAGGGCCTCGACCTCTTCGAAGCCTTCTGCCAGATGTACATATATCATTTTACTACCTCCTCAGGGTTTTCTTTTACTATACCATATAATGCCTGGTTTGGGCATAGCCTGCCCATCACTTTTCTTAGTTTGCTTATTGTTATTTTTCTCCTGCTGTGATAGGATTGTTCTGTCCGGACAGGTACACTTTCTGGACTTCAGCAAACAATACCATTACAATATTGCGAGGTCAATGATATGAAAACAGTAAAAGATTATGTAACAGATATACCTGATTTCCCTGAACCAGGGATTATCTTCCGTGATATCACTTCGGTCATCGGAGATGCAGACGGGCTTAAGCTTGCAGTTGATGAAATGCAGGCCATGCTGGACGGGGTGGAATTTGACGCTATAGCAGGCCTGGAATCAAGAGGTTTTCTCTTCGGAATGCCAATAGCATATAATCTCGGCAAACCTTTTATACCCGTACGAAAAAAAGGCAAGCTCCCCAGAGAGACAGTCAGTGCATCATATGAGCTGGAATACGGCACTGCCGAAATAGAGGTTCACAAGGATGATGTAAAGCCCGGAATGAGAGTCGTGCTTATCGATGATCTCATTGCCACCGGCGGAACACTGTGCGCTGCAGCACAGCTGTTTGAAAAGCTTGACGCATCAATAGCAAAAATAGTATGCCTCCTTGAATTAAAGGGACTCAACGGCAGAAGCAAGCTTGAAGGATATCCGGTTGATACCGTAATAGCATATGACGGGAAATAAAACTACAAAAAATACTGCCCCAGCAGATAATGATTCTGAGGCAGTATTTTTTAGCTATTACATAAGTCATTGATGTTATTTATCTGAAGTCGAATGCATTCTCAGTAAGAGGCATTGCGAAGCGTACCCAGTAAAACATTGAAACTGCCATGCAGATAAGGCTCATTGCACCTGCTGCGGCATAAACACCGTGACCTGCTGAAACTAATACCAGTAAACATAAAATAGCTGCAGCCATCCATACAGCGCATTTGATTAAATTTTTCTTTTCCATTTCAATGACCTCCTTGTTTCTTTGTTAATTAAATTGTATACTATTCCAATAGATAAGTAAAACGAAAGAAACTTATGGTAACATAAGAAAAACTTAACAGTAAATCCGGAGGAAACAATGCACAGATACATAGCACTTCAGAAAATAGTCGAACTCGGAAGTTTTTCGAAAGCAGCGTACTCTCTTGGTTACACTCAGTCCGCACTTAGCCAGGCAATCTCATCTCTTGAGAATGAAATGGGCTTCAAGCTTCTTAAAAGAACCCGTACAGGCTCCACCCTTACAAGCGAAGGTGAGGAAATATATCCATATATCAAACGAACAATTTTCCAGTACCAGTCTTCCATAGAAAAAGCCAAGGATATCTGCGGTCTTGACACAGGAATCATCCGCATAGGCACTATGTCAAGTATAAGTGTCCACTGGCTGCCATCCCTTATGAAGGAGTTTCATCAGATGCATCCGAATGTTGAGTTTATCACTCATCAGGGAGACTATACTGTAATGAACGAATGGGTCAAAACAGGAGCTGTCGATTTCGGATTCGTCAGCCCTGATGCAATCAGCGGTATAGAAATGCTCCCTCTGAAGGAAGGTGCACTCACGGCGATTGTACCGAAGAATCATCCTCTTGCTGAGTATGACGTCATTCCCCTTGATAAGCTTATGGAAGAAAGCTTCATTCTTCTTGAAACCGGCTATTATTCCGAGTGTCTTACAGCTTTTAAAACCCTCGGAATACAACCTGATATTAAGTACATAGCCCATGACGACTACTCCATCATGGCGATGGTGGAGCAGGGCATGGGAGTGAGTATATTGGCAGAGCTGGTACTTCACCGGACAAACTTTGATATAGAATCAAGGCCCGTAGATCCACCGCTTTCCAGGACCCTTGCCATCGGCTACAGAAGCAAGCTTGAGCTTCCGGTGGCCGCGCGCAGATTTATTGAATTCATCATAGCACACAAGGATGAACTGCCGTAGAATAAATGCAACTCAGTCAGCAGAATCATCAGCATATAAAAAGCACGATTCCGCTCATATAAAAACCGCAGCTGTTACTGCGGTTTTTATAGTTATTGAAATTATGAATTATGTCACCGTTCTTCTCTGAAATACGGAAGGCCCAGACTTTCCGGCGGCTGATCCTCTCTTCTCTTTCGTATACTTGTAAATACAAGAACAATAATAGTTACAATATAAGGGAGCATTTTGTAAAGCTCCTTGGCAGCCATTCCTGCACCCGGAATGAACAGATGGAGAATGTAAAGCCCTCCGAAAAGTATCGATCCGAAAATCGCAATATTCGGTTTCCACAGGGTGAATATAACCAGGGCTATCGCAAGCCATCCTCTGTCACCGAATGCATCATTTGACCATACACCGCTGGCATAGTCCATTACATAGAACAGTCCGCCAAGACCGGCAATCATACAACCTGCACATATTGCACAATACTTGTATCTGTTTACATTTATACCGGCAGCATCTGCAGTTGCGGGATTTTCACCTACTGCACGAAGCTGGAGCCCTGTTCTGGTATGTCCGAGAATATATGCTGTCACTATAGCGATTATCACTGCAAGATATGTGAGGAATCCATATGACAGGAATATCTTGCCGAACCATCCCAGATCATTGGCAAATGGTAATGTTCTGCTGAAATAATAGCTGGTTTTCGAAAGCGCTATCGATGGAACCGAGCTTCCCGTAAGCTTCATGAGAGATCCTCCGAAGAAGTTTCCGAAGCCGACACCGAAGGTTGTCATAGCAAGACCTACAACATTCTGATTTGCTCTGAGTGTTACAGTAAGCGCACTGAAAAGCAGTCCCATGAGCAGCGATCCGATAAGGCATGCCATCATAGGTATGAATACTGCAAGAAAAGGATTCAGATTTCCGCTGCAGTTCTGTTCATAAATAAATGAGCCTATTACGCCACATATGCCACCTACATACATTACACCCGGAATACCGAGATTCAGGCTTCCTGCTTTTTCTGAAATCGTTTCACCTGTGCAGCCGAAAAGAAGCGGCATGCCCTGCACAATCGCACGGGGAATAAATGCAACTAAATCAAACATTTATGCTTCCTCCTTTTCAGATTTTTTCCTGATATGAACCTTGTAATTAATAAAGAATTCACATCCGATAATAAAGAACAGGATTATTCCTGTCAGTATGTCAGCAAAGGACTGATTCAGTCCGAAGCTTGTTGATATTTCTCCTGCCCCCTGCTCCAGAAAAACTATGAGCAGACTTGCGAATATCATGGCGATTACATTGAACTGCGCCAGCCAGGATACCATGATACCCAGGAAGCCTCTGCCTCCTGCCAGCGTAGTCGTTATCGTATGATCAATTCCCGACACTACCATCCATCCTGCAAATCCGCATATCGCACCTGACAGAAAAAGTGTTCTGATAATTACTTTATCAACCTTGATTCCAACATAGCTTGCCGTCCTCTGGCTTTCGCCCACAACAGATATTTCATATCCGTGTTTACTGTATTTAAGATAAACAAACATACCTGCTGTTATTACCGCTACAAACAGTATTACAAGGACATAGCTGTTAGTTCCTACATAAGGAAGCCATCCGGCATTTGTGCTCTGATTGATTATTCCTACCTGACCTGAACCCTTTGGAACTTCCCATATGATTATAAAATATGCCACCAGCTGTATTGCAACATAGTTCATCATCAGAGTGAAAAGTGTTTCATTGGTATTCCATCTGGCCTTGAAAAAAGCAGGTATCATAGCCCATACCGCTCCGCACAGCACTGCAGCGATAAGGCATACCAGAATCAGCAGTCCGCTTGGAATGACATCTCCCATATATATCATACACAGCGCTGTCGCCCATGCTCCAACGAGCATCTGACCTTCTCCTCCCAGATTCCAGAATTTCATCTTGAAAGCTGGTGTAAGGGCCAGTGATACACTGAGAAGCAATGCAAGCTCCTTGAGCAGTATCCATACTTTTCTTTCAGTTCCTGCTGCACCGTATATCATCGTTCCGAAAACACTGAAAGGATCAAGACCTGTCAGCGCTGTAGTCACAATCGCACATACAACAAGTGCCGCAATTATCGCACCTATCCTTATTGCCCAGGTTTTAGTCAGGGGCAGTTCTTTTCTCTTGGTGATATGGAGAAGTGGTTCTTTATTAATTTTACTCATTGTCTGTACCTCCTCCAAGTTTTGTCATCATCATACCGATCTGATTCTTATCTGCTGTTCTGCCATCAACAATACCGCTGACTTTTCCTCCGCACAGAACGAGGATTCTGTCACTGAGCTCCATGAGGACATCCAGATCCTCACCTACATAAATAACAGCTACGCCTTTCTTTTTCTGCTGATTCAGAAGATCATAAATAGTATACGATGAATTGATGTCAAGACCTCGGACAGCGTAAGCAGAAAGAAGGACTGTAGGTGCCGATGCGATTTCTCTTCCTACAAGGATCTTCTGTACATTTCCACCGGAAAGCTTTCTTACAGGTGTCGACAGGCTGGATGTGCTGACGGACAGTTCATCAACAACTTTTTCGGCCAGCTTTCTTGGAGTTTTTCTGTCTGTAAAAAATGACCTGCCCTTTCTGAATGACCTCAGCATCATGTTATCGGTAAGATCCATATTGCCCACCAGACCCATACCAAGTCTGTCTTCAGGCACAAATGAAAGTGCAACTCCCATCGCAGCTATCTGCAGCGGATCCTTGCCGATAAGCTCATCCGCTTCACCGTTATCATCAATATATTCTATGGTCCCTTTCTCAACAGGCTGAAGCCCTGCTATTGCCTCCAGCAGTTCCTTCTGTCCGCATCCGGAAATACCTGCTACTCCCAGAATTTCTCCGGAATTTGCCGTGAAAGAAACATTATCAAGCTTCAGAATTCCATCCGGACTTTTTGCCGTCAGACCTTCTACTCTGATACGCGGTTTAGGGTTCACAGGTTCAGGTCTTTCGATATTAAGTTCTACCATTTTACCGACCATCATATTGGTCATTTCCTGCTCGTTGGTTTCACTGGTAATCATTTCTCCTATAAATTCGCCTTTTCGGAGAACTGCCACCCGGTCTGATATTTCAAGCACCTCATGGAGCTTATGAGTAATGATTACAACTGTCTTGCCCGATGCCTTCATGTTCCTCAGAACAGCAAAGAGCTTTTCTGTCTCCTGTGGTGTGAGAACGGCTGTCGGCTCATCCAGTATCAGTATATCCGCTCCACGATAAAGTACCTTGACAATTTCCACTGTCTGTTTCTGGGAAACCGACATATTGTATATTTTCTGTTCCGGATCAATATCAAATCCGTACATTTCGCATATGCTGTTTATCTTTTCGGCAGCCTTCTTTAAATCCAGCTTGCCTTCTTCCTTTAAACCAAGAACAATATTCTCAGCAGCTGTGAACACATCAACAAGCTTAAAATGCTGATGTATCATACCTATCCCATAGTCAAATGCCTCTTTGGGTGAATGGATCGGAGCCGGTTCACCGTTGATATATATTTCTCCTCCATCAGGATAATATATTCCGGACAGCATGTTCATAAGCGTGGTTTTGCCGCTGCCGTTTTCTCCCAGCAATGACAGAATCTCCCCGCGGTAGATGTCAAGACTGACTTTGTTATTGGCTATTACAGTGCCAAATGTTTTGGTAACGTCCCGCATGGACACAGCCACTTCTCTGTTGGCCAAACTAATCAACACCTTTCCTTATATAATCTATCCGGCCTGTCCGTAATGTCCGATGAACATTCCGGAAGTAAGTCCGGCAGCTGTTTCTGCTCATATTGCATAGAAAAACACATACATTTAATTTCTGTACTTTTCTCTGCAATATGATTATCACCACGAAAACCCCGGCTTAGCCGGGGCTTTCGCTTATAAAACAACTTTAGAATTTTGTATCCAGCAGCTTGATTCCATCAATCTGAAGGTCAAAGTAAGGAGCTGATCTGAATTCTGATTCAAGGAATGCTCCATCCTTCACTACTTCTGTATCCGGTGTATAGTCAGCATCTGTATCTACATCTGCTTTGTAAGAATCAATCGCTTTATCTTCAACTGTGAATGTTGATGTATCGAAGACTTTGAGTTCGCCTGACTGAAGTTTAGCCTTGGCATCTTCAATAGCTTCAGCTGTTCCTTCTGCAGCAACATCTTCGTTGATTTCTGTCAGTTCAACCGAGCCTGTTTCCAGAGTTCCTGTCCAGTCAGCGTCGATTGCTTCGCCGTCCATTGCAGCCTGGATAGCATATTCATAGTACGGTTCCCAGTTGATTTTTGATGAAACTATAAATGTGTTAGGACATGCATCCTTTGTGCTTCCGTTGTATGATACGTTCGGAACACCTTTGTTCTCACATGCTGTAGGAGCTCCCATTGAGTCAGCATGCTGTGAAATAAGAACACATCCATCATTTATCAGCTTGTTTGCAGCTTCCTTTTCAAGGGCTTCATCATACCATGATCCTGTGAAGGTAACTTCCATTGTAGCTGATTCACAGACTGAACGTGCACCCAGGAAGAATGAAGTATATCCTGATACTACTTCTGCATATGTGTATGCACCAACGTATCCGATTTTAGCCTGGTCAGCAGTGATGTCGCCGGCATCGATCATTTCGTTGATCTTCATTCCTGCAGCAATACCTGCAAGGTATCTTCCTTCATAGATTGAAGCGAATGCATTGTGATAGTTTTCGAGGCCTTCAGTATGAGCCTTGGTTCCTGTTGAGTGGCAGAACTGTACATCAGGGAAGTCCTTTGCAGCCTGAATCATGAAATCTTCATGACCGAATGAATCTGCAAAGATGATTCCGCAGCCTGCGTCAACCAGCTCAGCTGCTGCATCATAGCACTCCTGTCCTTCAGGAATATTGGTTTTAATTACAGCTTCTACTCCAAGATTCTGACATGCAGCGTTTGCAGCGTCAATGAAGTTCTTGTCATAAGTTGAGTTCTCGTCATGCAGACAGATAAATCCAACTTTGTAAGCTGCATCTCCGGAGTCGCTTCCGGAACCGCATCCTGTAAGTGTTACAGAGAATGCGAAAATCATCATAAGTGCAAGTACTAATGACAATACTTTCTTTTTCATTTTTCTCCTCCTTAAAATGAAAACTACTTAGATAAAGAACAAAGACAGGTCAGAAACCTGTCCGCCAATTTCTTCAGCACTATCCATCTCTCCGTGCTTATACTGGCAATTTTTACGTGATTTTAACCACATATTGAGTTTACCCTCTGAAATTAACAGTGTCAACAAAAAATCGACCTTGTCCGCAAATTTTCGAGTCCTAACAATTAAAGCAGTGTACATATACATAAAAACTGCAAAAAAATAAAGCCCGTATCCTACGGACTTTATTTCTGAAACTATCTGAATGTTATCTTCCCGTCATCAATTCTGTCAATAACTGCAAGGGATTCAACACGGCAGCCAGCCTGACGGAGTTTATCGCTGCCACCCTGAAAGCCCTTCTCAATAACAGCTCCTATTCCAACAACAGTTCCTCCCGCCTGTCTGACTATATTCACCAGTGCCATTGAAGCTTCACCATGAGCCATGAAATCGTCTATTATCAGAACACGGTCTCCTTCACTGATAAACTTATCCGATACTCTGAATTTAGATACCGTCCCTTTCGTGAATGAACGTGCTTCAGCTTCATAGAACCCCTCGGTCATAGTATTCGGTTTGGCTTTTTTAGCAAACACAACAGGAACAAAGTTAAAATGGGTTGCCGCCATGCAGGCGACAGCAATACCGCTTGCTTCAACAGTAAGAATCTTGTCTACTGGTTCACCATCAAATCTTCTGTGAAACTCCGCACCTATTTTATCAAGGAATCCTATGTCCAGTCTGTGGTTCAGGAAATGATCCACTTTAACTATCTGAGTGCCTATTGCAACGCCTTCTTTAAGAATTTTTTCTTTAAGCTCTTTCATATCGATTTATTATGCCGCTCTGTGCCTACTTATCTTCTCTGAATAAATCTTCAAGTCCTTCGAATGATATTTCTTCCGGTTCCGCATTTTCTGCCGGCTCTGCCGGGACATCCGGATCAGAAACACTTTCAACGTTCAGATCAGGAAGCTCAATATCAATATCATCAAGTGTGAACTCCTCAATATCGGCCTCTTCTTCCTGAACAACCGGTACAGGAGTTTCCGGTATTTCTGCCATAAGATCTTCAAGGGTAAGTTCAACTGCAGGTTCTTCAACAGAAACAGCAGGCTCTGCAGTAACAGTTTCAGCCGGTATCTCAACTGCAGGTGCAACATCAGCTTCTACCGAAGCGGGCTCGGCTGCCGGGATTTCAAAGCCCTGAGGTACGGCTGCCTCTTCCGCAGTATATATAGGCATTACAGGTTCTTCTACTGCTATTTCTTCTGCAGGGAAATTCACTGTATCAACATCGTTGCTTACATTCCAGTTTACACCTTCATCATCGTCAGGCAGTTTGCTCTTGAGACTGTCGATTTTTCCTGATGTTCTCAGGATATTCGTTTTGATTTCAGCAAACTCCTCTTCCATTGAGTTGAGCTGCTGTCTGTATTTGTTCCTGAGGGCTGAAACTTTCTCTTTTTCTGCTTCAAGCTCTGCATGCATCGCGGCTTTTTCTGCTTCGACTGCTTCTCTGGATGCATTCAGCTCATCGATAATCGCTTTCTTCTCTGAATCCATATTAAGCCTTACCTGCTCAAGCTCTTTCTCCTGAGCTGCAATCTGCTCTTTTCCCTCCGCCAGAATGTTCTCAACTTCACTCTTAGCCTGATTAATAATATCATTACTGCTTTTCTTAGCTTCCATTATAAGGCTTACGTACAGATCGTTGTTATCGTCATATTTCTGATACTTGGTCTTAAGACCATCGATTTCAGCTTCATAAGCATCCTCAAGTTCTTCTATACTTTTCTCGTATAAATCACAAAGCTGCTGCATGCAATCATACACATCATCCTTATCGAAGCCTCCAACAGTGCTTTTCTTAATATTCATCCCTTTAAGAAGACCAATAACTGTTTCTC
>JBJESR010000193.1:0-2200 GCA_051882895.1 Lentihominibacter sp. | reverse complement strand
GTGCGGCGTATGTATGTCCAAGTGTAAGAAGGAAGCTGTTTATAAAGCCTGATTTACCCGGATTTAATCTGAATAGAAACTGTAACTATTATTATTCCATTTCCCGATATAGGAGGGGTATCCATGATTAACGTAACGATTAATGGGATTGCTGTTGAAGTAGAAGAGGGATCTACTATTCTGCAGGCTGCTGAAAAAGCTGGCGTTGAAATTCCTACATTATGTTATATAAAAGATTTATTGCCTGAGGCATCCTGCCGTATGTGCATGGTTGAAATTGAAGGAATGCCCAAGCTGGTAACAGCATGTTCCTTCCCTGTTGCAAACGGCAATGTGATTTATACAGAAAGCGAAAGAGTTATTGCTGCAAGAAAAGGTATTCTGGAGCTGCTGCTTTCCAATCATAAAACCAACTGCTTTGCATGCCGTTCCAACGGTGAATGCAAACTGCAGGATTACTGCTTCAGATATGGTGTAAAAGAATCATCTTTCGCAGGTGAAAGAGTTGATAAGCCTATCGATAACAGCAGCCCTTACTTTACATATGATCCGAACCTGTGTATTCTCTGCCATCGCTGTGTAAATACCTGCCATAAGATCGTAGGTGTTGGCGCAATCGATACAGTTAAGAGAGGTTTTAAGGCTCAGATCGGATTACCTTTTGGAATTGACTGGGTAGACAGTACCTGTGAATTCTGCGGTAACTGTGTACAGGCCTGTCCTGTAGGCGCTCTGACAATGAAGAGACATGATGAATACAGATCATGGGAAATCAAAGACAGACAGAATATCCAGTGTCCTCTGTGTCCTAAACATTGCCGCCTGACCTTACTGATCAAGAAGGGCAAAGTTGTTGACGTGCTGGACGGCGGAGATATCTGCTGCGTAAGAGGACGTAGCTTCAAGGAGGCAGCTGACCTGATTATTTCCATGATGAATGCATATCAGATCAGCAATGCTGACAGAAGATTGTCAGAAGATATCAGTGTAGAACAGGCAACAGAAATCCTTGTTAATTACATGAGTCTGAAGAAATAGTATTATACATGCCTTACGGCATCAGATACACAGATAAAGAGACTGCCGACAGCTTTCCTGCTGCTGGCAGTCTGCCTGATTACAGGGTAACAAAGTTTTGGTGTTACCGGGATTTATAGATAGATTCGATATATAATATAGTAAAATAAATATTGCTTATATATTCAATAAAAGATACAATAATTATTAGATGGCAAATCAGTAATATAGCCATATTATACAACTGCTGATTTTGAAAACACATTTTACTTTGAAAAATACAATAAAAAGTATAAATTTATATTATAGAATAATACATATTTAACATTTAAAAACTAATCCGAGCGTTACTAAAGGGGTAACGCCGATAGGGTACTGACCGCTATAATTCAGTGCCTTCCAGTCTGCATCAGTGAAGGGATTTACCGCTGGCTGCATGACAAATAAGAAAACCGTCAAAAGGTTTTCTTATCTTTGAAAAGGATTTAGTATAAATCAATCAAAGAGGAGGTAAGAAGATGAGTGCTGTAAAGACAACAATTCCTTTCAATGGCACACCTGAGCAGGAAGTCGAGCTTAGAAAGCTGATTGCTGCTCACAAAGGCCAGAAAGGCGCATTGATGCCCATTCTTCAGGGTGCTCAGGAAATCTACGGCTATCTGCCTGTGGAAGTTCAGCAGATCATTTCGGATGAAACGCAGATTCCGATGAGTAAGATTTTCGGTGTAGTAACATTCTACTCATTCTACAATCTGCAGCCGAAGGGCAAGTATAAGATCTCTGTATGTCTTGGTACTGCTTGCTACGTAAAAGGTTCAGGCCAGGTTTATGAGAAGATACAGCAGATTCTTGGAATTGGCGGCGGTGAGTGTACACCTGACGGTAAATTTTCACTGGAGGCATGCCGCTGTGTAGGTGCATGTGGTCTTGCACCGGTTATGATGATCAACGATGATGTACATGGACGTCTGACACCCGGCAACGTGGAAGACATTCTTGCAAAATACGAATAGGAGGGTATGACGTATGATTAAGACGATTGACGAATTAAATGCAGTCAAAAGCCAGTATCAGGCATCGGTAGCCTTCCGTCATCCCGGTTCAGCCGAAAGAGACAGCTACAAGCGCCATGTGCTGGTCTGCGCAGGTACCGGATGTACTTCATCCGGCAGCGTGAAGATCG